>NZ_JBAKFR010000014.1:0-102651 GCF_053484295.1 Martelella sp. AMO21009 | reverse complement strand
AACCCCTCTTTCCAGAATGAAAATCTGGCGTCCTAACCGATAGACGAAGGGCGCACATTTCAAAAACGGCGGTCACCGCAAAGCCGGAACCGCCGCCGCAGCAAACATCATTCTCGGAGATTTATCTCCGGATACATCCCGCAAAAGGCCAAAGACCTCTCGCAAAGGATGGCACGCCCTAGGGGAATCGAACCCCTCTTTCCAGAATGAAAATCTGGCGTCCTAACCGATAGACGAAGGGCGCATGCGGTTGCTGGGCGCCCTTATAATCAGGCAGATGAAATGCCGCAAGCGCAAATCAGCGAATTCTTCAAAAAAATGACACAAGAGAGGCGCCGGTCGCGGCGCCTCAATAAGTATTTGTTTTTTCCGCCTAAAATCCGTGCGCGCACGGTCGGCGGAAAATCGGGCTTACCAGCTTCCGGTGTTCTGCATCGAAGCCCAGGGTTCCTGCGGCGGCAGCGCATCGCCTTCCTGCAGGATTTCAACCGAAATGCCGTCGGGCGAGCGCACGAACGCCATATGGCCGTCGCGCGGCGGGCGGTTGATGGTGACGCCGCCATCCGCCATCTTCTGGCAGAAATCGTAGATATTCTCGACCCGATAGGCGAGGTGGCCGAAATTGCGGCCGCCGGAATATTCCTCCGGATCCCAGTTATAGGTCAGCTCCAGCTTCGGCACGTGGTCGTTGTCGCCCTTTTCGAGATCGGCGGGCGCGGCGAGGAAAATCAGGGTGAACCGGCCCTTTTCGTTCTCGATCCGGCGGACTTCCTTCAGCCCCATCAACTCGCAGTAGAAGCGCAGCGAGGCGTCGATATCCGTTATGCGGACCATGGTGTGGAGATAATGCATAGGTCACTTTCCTGTGGGCTAGTCTGAAAATTTCTGCGGCGTTGACCCGCAATTCCCGATTTCATGCGTTTGGGTATTGCAGGAATCAGATGGATGAATGTTATTCTTGCATGAAGAATCAGTTAATTCGCGGCCTGGGTTTTTCAAGAAGCGGGGGCAACATGGCCGAGAGGTCTCAAGCGGGAAGATATTCTGCCGCAGAGGATGCGGGCCTCGAAGCCGGCGAACTGCTCGAGGTGACCGGCTTCGTGAAATGGTTCGATGTCGGCAAGGGTTTTGGTTTCGTTGTGCCGGATAACGGCATGGACGATATTCTCCTCCACATCACCTGCCTGCGCAAGGACGGCTACCAGACCATACTGGAAGGCACCCGCGTCGTGGCGCTGGTGCAAAAGCGCGAGCGCGGCTATCAGGCGTTCCGCATCCTGTCCATGGACCAGTCCACCGCCGTTCATCCCTCGCAGATGCCGCCGGTGAAAACCCATGTCCATGTCGAGGCGACCAGCGGGCTGGAGCGGGTGATCGTCAAATGGTTCAACCGCGAAAAGGGCTTCGGCTTCCTGACGCGCGGCGAGGGCACAGAGGACATCTTCATCCACATGGAGACGCTGCGCCGCTACGGCCTGACCGAGCTGGTTCAGGGCCAGAGCGTGCTGGTGCGATTCGGCGACGGACCGAAGGGCCTGATGGCTGCCGAGGTTCATCCCGACATTCCGAATCCGATGCACCGCACCAACTGAGGCGCCGCGCGCTCTTCCGCGTTGGGTCCGGCCTTTCGACGCTTCCACAGCTTCCGGCTCCACCTCAGGGCGGCGTATCCACATTGAGTTTTGCGCCGACGCCCCATAAGGTCGGCCACGGCGGCGAGACCGCCAGGCTTCGAGGCGAGGATCCCATGAAACGCACATTCGGCAATTGGAAAATGCTGGCGGCCGCCTTCCTGCTGCTGTTCGGCGGGCTTGCCGTGGCCCAGACCGAGATCACCTTCGAAACCTCGCAACTGACGCTTCATACTGCAACCGGCGACCACGAGATCGTCGTCGAACTCGCCGATACCGAACAGCAGCGCCAGCGGGGCCTGATGTACCGCACCGAGCTCGCCCCCGATCACGGCATGATCTTCGACCTCGGCCCGCCGCGCACGGCCTCGATGTGGATGGCGAACACGCTGATCCCGCTCGACATGGTGTTCATTCGCACGGATGGCTCGGTAGCCGGCTTCTACGAACAGGCCGAGCCCGGCTCCAAACGCGTGATCGCCTCGCGCGAGCCGGTGAAATACGTGCTCGAGCTCGCCGGCGGTCAGGCGCAGGCCTACGGGTTGAAGCCCGGCGACACCGTCACCGGCCCGGCGCTCAAGCAATAACGCCGCTTCGCCTCTTTAAGTATTGCGATCGGCCCGCGAACCGTGTATCCGACCCGCATCGGCGGAGTGTAGCGCAGCCTGGTAGCGCATCTGGTTTGGGACCAGAGGGTCGGGAGTTCGAATCTCTCCACTCCGACCATTTTCCCGTACTGAAATCGCTAGAGATACTGATTTCATTGGGTTTGTGCGCGAATAACTCTTGTTTCCATTTTATCGCTGGTATCGATAGACGATGTCCGCAGGATCAGGCGCCTTGGCATGTTCATCCAACACGCCACCCAGCCGCTTCGCGATGGCGATCGATCGCACATTTTCCGGCGCGAAATAACTGACCAGCGTCTCCAGTTTGCGCACGCCGAAAGCCCATTGGCGCAATGCCATAGCTGCCTCTGTGGCGTAGCCGTGGCCTTCGAACCCGTCGAATAGGAACCAGCCCAGCTCATCCTCGGTAAACAGCGGGCCGCTATTGATGCTGACCATACCGATAGCCTGCCCGGTCCCGGCCAATTCCACCATCAACCCGCCGTGACCGAACATGCCCCAGGATCCGATGCAATGGCAGAACATGCCCCAGGTCTCGCGATCATCGAGAGGTCCGCCCATGTAAACCGCACGCTCGGACTGCATTATGGCGGCGTAATCTTGGTAGTCAGAAAAACGCGGTGGCCGCAGGCACAAACGATGGGTCTCCAGAGTTGGAGCGGTCTCGGTCAATTGGCTCTCCTGTGATATCGATTAAGTCGTTGTCCTGAATAAAGGCATCTCCGGACCGCCATCCTTCAAAACGCGATCGGTTCCTGCACCAGTTCCACGCCGAAGCGCGTCCGGACCTTGTCACGGATATGGTCGGCCAGGGCGGCGATGTCGGTGCTTGTGGCGCCGCCGTGGTTGACGAGGACGAGGGCGTGGCGGGCGTAGGTGCCGGCGGGGCCGAGACGGAAGCCCTTGAGGCCGCATTGCTCGATCAGCCAGCCGGCGGAGAGCTTTACCGTGCCGTCGGGCTGGGGATAGCGCGGCGCGCCTTCGATTTTTGCGGCCTTTTGCGCGCTGACGACCGGATTGTGGAAGAATGAGCCGGCATTGCCCAGCGTTCGCCAGTCCGGAAGCTTGGAGGCGCGCAGCGCGACGACGTGGTCCAGCACCTCCTGGGCGGAGGCCTGCTCGGGCAACAGGTCGAGACCGGCGTAATCGCGTTTCGGTTTCCAGGCGCGGGGCAGGGCGAGCGTGACCGACAGGATGACATGGCGGCCGGGCTCGGCCTTGAAATGGCTCTGGCGATAGGCAAAGCGGCAGGCTGCGGCATCGAAGCTGCGAACAACGCCGTCCTTGAGATCATAGGCCTCGAGCGACAGGAAAAAATCGGAGAGTTGCGCGCCATAGGCGCCGATATTCTGGATCGGCGCGGCGCCGACCGTGCCGGGAATGCCGGCGAGATTTTCCAGTCCCGGAATGCCTTGCGCGACGGTCCAGGACACGAAATCGTGCCAGTTTTCGCCGGCCCCTGCGGTGACGATGGTTTCGTTCTCCGTCCGGCGCACGACCTGCCGGCCGCCGATCCGCATCAGCGCGACGATGGCCTCAAGCCGCTCATCCAGAACCACATTGCTGCCGCCGCCGAGAATGCGCAGCGGCAGGCCCGAGACCGCGCTTTCGCGGGCAAGCGCGGGCAGTATGGCGGGATCATCGACGATCACGGCCCGGCGCGCCGCGGATTTCAGGCCGAACGTGTTGCTGCCGGTCAAGTCGAAATCGGAAATTATGTCCATCGGAGCGGTTCACCTTTTGGCGTCCGGCCGGACCGGCGGGCGCTGATGGTCGGTCAGATAGCCGAAAGCGCCGGCGCGGCGCAAGGCCGGCCGACGCTCACGGGGGGCAATCGTTTTCGACCGGCGCTCCGCTCTCAGGTCCGCCCGTAGATCAGGTCGCGGGCGATATCGGTCGGCTGGCCGAGGCGTGCCTTGTAGATCTCGTAGTTTTCCATCACCCGCTGCACGTAATTCCGGGTTTCCGGATAGGGGATCGATTCGATCCAGTCGATCACGAAATCGAGGTTCTTGCCGCGCGGATCGCCGAAGCGCTCGATCCACTGCGGAACGCGCGCTGGTCCGGCATTATAGGCGATGAAGGTCAGGATATAGGAGCCGCCGAACCGGTCGATCTGCTCGCCGAGATAATGCGCGCCAAGCGTTGCGTTATAGGCGGGATCGCTGGTCAGCCGGCTTGCCGAATAGGAAAGGCCGTGCCGGCTCGCCACGCGCTGCGCGGTGGTCGGCAGAAGCTGCAGGAGTCCGCGCGCATTGGCCGGCGAGACCGCGCCGGGGTTGAATTCGGTTTCCTGCCGGGCGATCGCATAGGCGAGCGCCATGCCGGAGCCGGAAATATTGGCGTTTGTCGGGATCACGCCGATCGGGAAGGCGAGTGCTGCGACATCCAGCCCGCGGCCATAGGCGATCTTGCCGATCTGGAGCGACAGCATGTGGCTGCGGTCCTTTTCCGCCTGATAGGCGAGCAGCGCCAGCTCCCCGGGGCTGGTAAGCTGATAGGCAAGCGCGCGATAGAGCGAATCGGCGCGCCAGCCATGGCCGACCGATTCGAGCCGGTCGATCGCCTGGACGGCGGGATTGCGCTGGTAGTTTGTGCGATCGCTCGCCGTCGGGCTCGGATAGGGCGCATCGAGCCGCGTCTGGCCGAGCTTCTGCAGCG
This sequence comes from Martelella sp. AMO21009, assembly GCF_053484295.1. Lineage (NCBI taxonomy): Bacteria > Pseudomonadati > Pseudomonadota > Alphaproteobacteria > Hyphomicrobiales > Aurantimonadaceae > Martelella > Martelella sp. AMO21009. Next base: position 97,730 of record NZ_JBAKFR010000014.1, on the reverse strand, counting down.
CAAGCTGACCGTAGAAGGTGGTCTCGTACTGGCCCGCCTTGCGGTAGAAATCGCGCGCGTTGCCGGGGCCACCCGCTTCCGCGGCGCGGCCCTGCCAGTAATAGGAGCGCGATGCCGAGATCGGCGTCGTTGAAATCGCGACGATGTCGGCGAAATGCTTCGAGGCGGTGCGACCGTCATTCAGGCCCCGCAGCGCAATCCAGCCGGCGTGGAAGGCGGCGTCGAGCCGGTCGAGACGATCCTCCGGCATGGCGGCGGCGACCACCTGGTAGGCTTCGCGCGGATGGCCGTCCTCATAGAACTGCCGGCCGATGATGCGGCTTTCGTCCCACCACTGGTCGGGGTTGACGAGCGCTGCCTGATTGCGCGGCATCTTCTTCAAAAGCGCGGCGGCGGTGTCATACTGGTTGGTCTGACGGGCGTTACGGATCTGTATGTAGAGGAAGGCCGGATCGCTGCGCCATGACGAATGCACGGCGTTGATCAGGCTGCCGGCATTGTCCTGTCGGCGAATGACGGCGGCCCAGGCATTGTAGAAGGACTGCGCATTGCCAAGCTCGGAGAACCGCTTGGCCTGGGTCGCGCGGTCGCGGTAAAGCAGGTAGATCATCCGGTTCTTGTGGTCGGTCTGGCTGAGGATCGAACCGAACTCGTTGAGGATCTGGTTTTCCGAACTGGTGTCGAGCGCCCATCCGGTCCAGGCCCGATTGATGATGGCATGCGCCTTCTGCTTCTGCCCGGTCGCCATATAGGCGCGCGCAAGCAGGATCGTGCCGTCCGAAGTCTCGGGCAGCGTGTTGCCGAAGGCGGCCAGCACATTGTTGGGCGAAGGGTTTTCGCGCGCGAAGGCCCGTTCGGAATTGGCGCGCAGCGAGGAGAGTCCCGGCCAGCCGCGAAGCTCCTGCTGGGCCTCGGCGATTTCGGAGGAGGGGACGCCGGGCTCGCCGGAAACGGCGATCGCCCAGCTCAGAATCTGGTGATCCAGGCTGTTGTCGGGCAGCCGGGCCCGTGCCTGCATCGCGCCGGGCACATTGCTGTCCTTCAACGCGTCGAGACCCTGTTTCAGCACCGTGCTCGAAGTCGGATTGGCGATCGGCTGGCTGATCGCGCCCGTCACCTCAAGTGAGGGCGGAAACGCCGAGCGATCCGGGCGGGCATAGGGAATGGGCGCTGCCGAGGGAAATTCCTGTGCGGCGAGAGGAATCATCTCCGCTGCCGTCATCACGGCGGCGAGCGAAAGCATGGATAGTGTTTTCTTCATTCGATCATCCAGGGGTCGAATTCAGTCGGGCTCCGTCAATCTCGTTTATCGCGGTTAATATCGCCTTAAGCTATCACATAATCGAGCGGTTTGCTCCACCGAATGCTAATGCTTGCAGTACCTGATGTCCGGCATTATGGTGCGCGCGATTAACAACAAGAATGCGGCTTTAGAACGAAGGCCGTCAGGAGAATCTGCATGTTCAAGGGGTCCATACCCGCCCTTGTTACGCCCTTTACAGCCGACGGCGCGGTCGACGAGCAGGCATTCGCCGCGCATGTCGACTGGCAGATCGGCGAGGGCAGCCATGGCGTGTCGCCCGTCGGCACCACCGGCGAAAGCCCGACGCTGAGCCATGACGAGCACAAGCGGGTGGTCGACCTCTGCGTGGAAGTGGTCGCGGGCCGGGTTCCGGTGATCGCCGGCGCCGGCTCCAACAATACCCGCGAGGCGATCGAACTGGCGCTCCATGCGGAAAAGGCCGGCGCCGATGCACTGCTGGTGGTCACGCCCTATTACAACAAGCCGACCCAGAAGGGGCTTTTCGCGCATTTCTCGGCGATCGCCGAGGCCACGAAGCTGCCGATCTTCATCTACAACATCCCCCCGCGCTCGGTCATCGACCTGATGCCGGAGACGATGGGCGCGCTGGTGAAGGCGCATTCCAATATCGTCGGCGTCAAGGATGCCACGGCCAAGCTCGATCGGGTTTCCGAGCAGCGCATGACCTGCGGCAAGGATTTCATCCAGCTTTCGGGCGAGGATGCCACGGCGCTCGGCTTTGCCGCTCAGGGCGGCGTCGGCGCAATCTCCGTCACCGCCAATGTCGCGCCGAAGCTTTGCGCAGAATTCCAGAACGCTCTGCTTGCCGGCGATTTCGCCAGGGCGCTGGAATACCAGGACCGACTCATGCCGCTCCACCGGGCGCTGTTTCTTGAACCGGGCGTTTGCGGCACTAAATACGCGCTGAACCGGATCGGCCGGATGGACGGCGCGGTCCGTCTGCCGCTGACGCCGGTGGATGACAGAACTGCCGCCGAAATCGACGCGGCGCTGAAACATGCCGGATTGCTGAACTGATCGCGTCCGGCCGATAGCAGACTGGAAGACTTTCATGGCTCCGAAGGGCAGCAAGGGTGGTCGGCTCAATATCGTGGCCGAAAACCGCAAGGCACGGTTCAACTACGAAATCCTCGACACGCTCGAGGCGGGCCTCGTGCTGACCGGAACCGAGGTCAAGTCGCTGCGCGAGGGCAAGGCCAATATCGCCGAATCCTATGCCTCCGACGAGGATGGCGAAATGTGGCTGATCAATTCCTATCTGCCGGAATATCTGCAGGGCAACCGCTTCAATCACGAGCCGCGCCGCCGCCGCAAGCTGCTCCTGGGCAAGCGGGAAATTCATCGCCTGCGCTCAGCCGTCAACCGCGACGGCATGACGCTGATCCCGCTGAAGCTCTATTTCAACGATCGCGGAAGGGCCAAGCTCGAGCTTGCACTCGGCAAGGGCAAGAAGCTGCACGACAAGCGCGAAACCGCCAAGAAGCGCGACTGGAACCGCGAAAAGAGCAGGCTTCTCAAGAACCTCGGCTGACGGGAACGGCGATTGCCGCCTTTGCGCGGCCCGCCACTTCAGTCCTCGAAGTCTGAACTCACCACTTCCGGCGCGCGCTGGGGCCGTTCCGACGGTTCGCGTCCGATGTCCTGCTTCAGCGAAACCAGATCGATGAAGTGGTCGGCCTGCCGGCGCAGATCGTCGGCAATCATCGGCGGCTGGGTCGCCATGGTGGAGACCACCGAAACCTTGCGGCCCTTGCGCTGCAGCGCTTCCACCAGCGTGGTGAAATCGCCGTCACCGGAAAAGATCACAAGGTGATCGACCGTCGATGATTGCTCCATCGCGTCGATTGCCAGCTCGATATCCATATTGCCTTTGATCTTCCGCCGACCCATGGAATCGGTGAACTCCTTGGCGGGCTTGGTGACGACCTTGTAGCCGTTGTAATCCAGCCAGTCGATCAGCGGACGGATCGAGGAATATTCCTGGTCTTCGATCAGCGCCGTATAATAATAGGCGCGCAGCAGGTAGGCCTTGCCCTGAAACACCTTCAGCAGTCTGCGATAATCGATGTCGAAACCGAGGCCCTTGGAGGCGGCGTAAAGGTTCGCGCCATCGATGAAGAGCGCAATTTTCTCGCGCGGGTCAAACATAAAACATGTCCTCAAATATAATCTATATTACCGCCGGCTGTTATATGATTGCATCGGCGATATACGGGTAAACGACGAGAGGTCAAAATTGTGCCACAAAGTTTACAATTCGCCTCAGATTTAAGCATCTGTTCAACGGAATTCAACACCAAGTTTTAGGCTGCACAGGTAAAACACGCAACGCGGCAGCGGCGAGGCTCCAAAGGGGTGAATTGCGCCCTTGAATTCCGGGCTCGGCTCCTTTATGAGGTGCCATTCCACAGAAATCTCCTAAAAGGACAGTCAATGGCTCGTGTCACAGTTGAAGACTGTATCGACAAAGTCGACAACCGGTTCGATCTCGTTCTGCTCGCAGGACATCGTGCGCGTCTTATCTCCCAGGGCGCCCAGATCACCGTCGACCGCGACAATGATAAGAATCCGGTCGTGGCCCTTCGCGAGATCGCCGACGAAACCCTTTCGCCCGACGATCTGAAGGAAGACCTGATCCATTCGCTTCAGCGCCACGTCGAGGTCGACGAACCCGAGGCCGACAGCTCGGCCAGCGCTTCGGCCGACGAGGACGCCGCCGAGACCGCGGATCGTCCGGACATGCCGGATGCGATCCCCTTCGACCAGATGTCGGAAGAAGAGCTTCGCTCCGGCATTGAAGGCCTGGTTCCGCCGGAAAAAGGCGACGACTACTGATATTGACGGCTGCGGGCGGACCCCGCGGCCGCTTTCCATTTCAGCGGACTTGAGGTCCGCATTGCGCCCGTAACGGGCCCGGTCACTGAGCCATGATGCGGCAATACGAACTCGTTGAGCGGGTACAGAAATATAAGCCTGACGCCGATATCGCGCTGCTCAACAAGGCCTATGTCTACGCCATGCAGAAGCATGGGCGTCAGAAGCGCGCCAGCGGCGATCCCTACATCTCGCATCCGCTCGAAGTCGCGGCGATCCTGACCGACCTGCACATGGACGAGTCGACGATCGCGGTCGCGCTGCTGCATGACACGATCGAGGATACTTCCGCGACGCGTGACGAGATCGACCAGTTTTTCGGTGATGAGATCGGCGCGCTGGTCGAGGGGCTCACCAAGATCAAGCGGCTCGACCTCGTCTCCCGCAAGGCGCAGCAGGCCGAAAACCTGCGCAAGCTGTTTCTCGCCGTGGCCGATGATGTGCGCGTGCTGCTGGTCAAGCTTGCCGACCGGCTGCACAACATGCGCACGCTCTATTACATGCGCGCCGACAAGCGCCGGCGGATTTCCGAGGAGACGATGGAGATCTATGCGCCGCTCGCCGGTCGCATGGGCATGCAGGACATGCGCGAGGAGCTGGAGGACCTGTCCTTCCAGTATATCAATCCGGAAGCCTATCAGACGATCCACGACAAGCTGCAGGATCTCGCCGGCCAGAACCAGGCCATGGTGAAAAGCATCGAGGACGAGCTCAAGGCTCTCCTGACCGAGCATGGTCTCGTTGACGTGAAGGTGAAGGGCCGGCTGAAGAAGCCGTTTTCGATCTTCAACAAGATGCAGTCGAAATCGCTGTCCTTCGAACAGATGTCGGACCTTTACGGCTTCCGTATCATCGTCGACGAGCTTGAAAGCTGCTACCGGGCGCTCGGCTTCGTGCATACCCGCTGGCGCATGGTGCCGGAACGCTTCAAGGATTACATCTCCAATCCGAAGCAGAACGGCTATCAGTCGCTGCATACCACCATTGTCGGGCCGCTGAGACAGCGCATCGAGCTGCAGATCCGCACCCGCGCGATGCATGATATCGCGGAATACGGCATCGCCGCCCACTCCCTCTACAAGGAAGGCAAGGTTGCCGGCGCGGCGCACGACGAAACCAATGTGTTCTCCTGGTTCCGCAAGACCATCGAGGCGCTGGCCGAAGGCGACAGCCCCGAGGAATTTCTCGAGCACACCAAGCTGGAACTGTTTCAGGACCAGGTGTTCTGCTTCACGCCCAAGGGCCAGTTGATCGCGCTGCCGAAGGACGCGACGCCGATCGATTTCGCCTATGCGGTCCACACCAATATCGGCGATACCTGTGTCGGCGCCAAGGTCAACGGGCGGATGATGCCGCTGGTGACACGGCTCAACAATGGCGATGAGGTGGAGATCATCCGCTCCGGCGTGCAGGTGCCGCCGCCGGCCTGGGAAGGCATCGTCGTCACCGGCAAGGCGCGCGCGGCAATTCGCAGGGCGACGCGGGCTGCGATCCGCAAGCAGTATAGCGGCCTCGGCTATCGGATCCTGGAGCGCACCTTCGCCCGTTCGGGCAAGACCTTCTCGCGCGAGGTGCTGGCCTCGGTGCTGCACCGTCTCGGCCAGAACGATGTCGAGGACGTGATCGCCGCCGTCGGGCGCAACGAGCTCTCCTCCGTCGATGTGCTGAAAGCCGTGTTCCCCGATCACAAGGATGAGCGCGTCACCATCAAGCCAAACGTCGAGGATGGCTGGGTGAGCCTGCCGAAAGGCGAGGGCATGGCGTTTCGCCTGCCGGACGCCGATAGCGAGGCGGGCGTGCCGCTGCGCGGCCTCAACGGCGCGGCAATCGTGCGGTTTTCGCCGTCGGGCGCGGTGCCCGGCGACCGCATCGTCGGCATCACCGAAGATGACGGCAGCATCACGGTCTACCCGATCCAGTCGCCCGGCCTGCAGCAATACGAGGACCAGCCCGATCGTTGGGTCGACATCCGCTGGGATATCGATTCCACCAATGACAAGCGGTTCCGCGCGCGCATTGGCATCAACGTGCTGAACGAGCCCGGCACACTCGCTCGCATCACCTCGACCATCGCCACGCTTGACGTCAATATCCGCTCGATCCGTATGGATGTGATCGCCGAGGATTTCGCCGAGGTCGGCATGGATATGGAGGTCTGGGACCTTCGCCAGTTGACGCAGACGATCAACCAGCTCAAGGCGCTCGATTGCGTGGCGACCGTTAAGCGAGAATTCGTCTGACCGGACCTTCTGATCCATCGTCTTGTTCGGCGCCAAAATGGAACATTATGGTTCGAGTTTGCGTCTAACAGTCATCAACCGACGAAAGGCAGGAACGCCATGTGGGATGGTTTACGCGACTTCTTCAAACGCTTCACGCACCCCAAGGTCAGCGAAAGCGAGGCCGAGGGCGTGAAGCACGTTTTCGACAATATCGACCAGAATTTCGACCCCGGCCGTCCGAAGCCCGAGGATTTGCGGGAGAGCGACGATGAAGAGGTGCGCCGCCGCGTGAAGTCGGACTGAGTCGCCAAAACGCGCTTGCATTCATCCTCCCAGCTGTCAAAACTAGACCATGCTTTTCAAGAGACGTTCTCCGGCAAGTTTTTGGCAGCGATTGCGCGGCGCGGTCTGGCCCAGAAAGGGTTTCTGGCGCGTGCCGGTCTATATCTATCATCGCACCGTGCGGCTGCGCGCCACGCCGCACGCGATCGCCATGGGCATCGCGGCAGGCGTGTTCGTGTCGTGGACGCCGTTCATCGGCCTGCATTTCGTCTCCGCCTTTGCGATCGCCTTCGTTCTTGGCGGCAATCTGTTCGCTTCCGCCCTTGGCACGGCCTTCGGCAATCCGTTGACCTTTCCCTTCATCTGGCTCTCCACCTGGAAATTCGGAAGCTTCATTCTGGGGCGCAGCGCGGAAGGGCGCCAGCATATCGACCTTGTCGATCTGGTGAAGAAGTTCGAGCTTTCCGATCTATGGAAACCGCTGCTGGAGCCGATGATCGTCGGTTCGATCATTCCCGCGCTCGTCTGCGGCGGTCTGTTTTATCTCGCCACCTATTACGCGGTGCAGTCGTTCCAGACCCGCCGCCAGGCGATGATCGCGGCGCGCCAGGCCGAGCTGCAGAACGGCGCCATCAACGGTTCGAAGAATTGAAACCACCGGGAGGAATGCCATGATCGTCGGCCTCGGCAGCGACCTGATCGATATCAGGCGCGTGGAAAAGACCATTGAACGCTTCGGCGAGCGCTTCACCGCGCGCTGCTTCACCGATATCGAACGCGCGAAGTCCGACCGGCGGCGAAACCGCGCCGCCTCCTACGCCAAGCGCTTCGCCGCCAAGGAGGCATGCTCCAAGGCGCTGGGCACCGGCATCGCGCGGGGCGTGTTCTGGAAGGATATGGGCGTGGTCAATCTGCCGGGCGGCAAGCCGACCATGAAGCTCACCGGCGGCGCCGGCATAGCCCTTGCACGCCTGATTCCCGAAGGTCATGAGGCGCGGATCCACATCACGATCACCGATGATTACCCGCTCGCGCAGGCCTTCGTCATCATCGAGGCGGTGGAGGAGAGCGCGAAACCTTCTTAAAAACATTGCCCGTTTTTGGCTAAGGGGCTAAAGCTCATGGCGAAACCGGTGAGCAAAAGGAAGCACTGCGTGTCTGAAAAAGAAGAAAAACAGGAAAGCTCGCTGTGGAGCAATGTGAAGGTCATCGTTCAGGCCTTGCTTCTGGCGGTGGTCATCAAGACCTTCCTGTTTCAGCCTTTCACGATTCCCTCCGGATCGATGATGCCGACGCTTCTGGTCGGCGACTATCTGTTCGTGAACAAGTTTTCCTACGGTTATTCGCGCTATTCCCTCCCGTTCTCGCCGAACCTGTTTTCAGGCCGCATTTTCGGCAGCGATCCCGATCGCGGTGATGTCGTCGTGTTCCGCTATCCGCCAAACCCCGATATCGATTACATCAAGCGCGTGATCGGCCTTCCCGGCGACCGGGTGCAGGTCAGGAACGGTATTCTGTATCTGAACGACGAGCCGGTGCCGCGCACCGCCGACGGCACTTTCACCTCCGATTATCGCCGTGATCCCGGCCGCGATATCCCTGTCTTCCGCGAAACGCTGCCCGATGGCGTGAGCTACGATACGCTGGACGAATTGCGCAACGGTCCGGGCGACAATACCCGCGAGTTCATCGTGCCCGACGGGCATTATTTCATGATGGGCGACAATCGCGACAACTCGCTCGACAGCCGTTTCGATGTCGGTTTCGTGCCGGCGGAAAATCTCATTGGCCGCGCCAGCCTGATCTTCTTCTCGCTCGGCAATGACACCTCCTTCGCCCAGATATGGAAGTGGCCGTTCAACATGCGCTGGGACCGCATGTTCAAGGTTATCGGTGGCTGAATGACGGAAAAGCACGGCGCTGATGTCGACGCATTTGCCAAGCTGATCGGCTTCGATTTCGCCGATCGCAAGCGCCTCGCGCTGGCGCTCACCCATGCCAGCGCGCGCAGCGGCAAGGACGACAATTACGAGCGGCTGGAGTTTCTCGGCGACCGGGTGCTGGGGCTGGTGATCGCCGAGAACCTGTTCCGGCTGTTTCCGGGCGCAAGCGAGGGTGAGCTATCGGTGCGGCTGAACCAGCTTGTCAGCGCCGAGGCCTGCGCGCGGGTTGCCGACGATCTAGGCCTCCACCGGTTCATCAAGACCGGGCAGGACGTGAAGAAGCTCACCGGCAAGCGCGTTTTGTCGATCCGCGCCGATGTCGTCGAAAGCGTGATCGCGGCGCTCTATCTGGAAGGCGGGCTGCAGCCTGCGCGCGATTTCATCGAAACCTGGTGGAAGCCGTTGTTCGCCGATGGCGTGACGCTGCGCCGCGATGCCAAGACGGAACTGCAGGAATGGGCCCATGCCCGCTTCGGCCAGACGCCGGTCTACAAGGTCGAGGACCGTTCCGGTCCCGATCACGAGCCGCGCTTCACCGTGAAGGTCATTGTCGATGGCGTGGCGCCCGAAACCGGCATCGATCGCTCCAAGCGCGCCGCCGAACAGGTTGCGGCGACACGGCTGCTTGAGCGCGAAGGCGTGTGGTCGGCAGAGAGCTGAGCCTGATTTTTTGAATCTGTTATAATGCGGCCGCCACGATGCGGAAAACCGCAGGAGTTGCCATGAGCGAGACTGAAACCATGCCGGAGGGCGCCGACACCCGGTCCGGCTTTGTCGCCCTGATCGGCCCGACCAATGCCGGCAAATCCACGCTGGTGAACCGGCTCGTGGGCGCCAAGGTGACGATTGTCAGCCACAAGGTGCAGACGACGCGCGCCACGCTGCGCGGCATCGCCATCCACGACAGGACGCAGATCGTGTTCATGGACACGCCCGGCATCTTCAAGCCGCGCCGCAGGCTCGATCGCGCCATGGTGATGGCCGCCTGGAGCGGCGCGCGCGACGCCGACCTCATCGTGCTGCTGGTCGACAGCGAGCGCGGCCTGAAGGGCGATGCCGAGGCCATTCTCGAAGGCCTGAAAGAGGTGCGCCATCCGAAGATCTTGGTTCTGAACAAGATCGACCGCGTGCGGCCGGAAGACCTGCTGAAGCTTGCTGCGGCCGCCAATGAGGCGATCGACTTCGAGGAAACCTTCATGATTTCCGCCGCCACCGGTTCGGGCTGCGACGATCTGATGGATTTTCTGGCGAAGCGGCTTCCCCAGGGGCCCTGGTATTATCCCGAAGATCAGATTTCCGATCTGCCGATGCGCCAACTCGCCGCCGAGATCACGCGTGAAAAGCTGTTCCTGCGGCTGCATCAGGAACTGCCCTATTCCTCTCATGTCGAGACCGAAAAATGGGAAGAGCGCAAGGATGGCTCGGTGCGCATCGAACAGGTGATCTATGTCGAGCGCGACAGCCAGAAGAAGATCGCGCTTGGCAAGAACGGCGAAGCGATCAAGGCGATTTCCATGAGCGCACGCAAGGAGTTGTCGGAAATTCTTGATCAGCCGGTTCACCTCTTCCTTTTCGTCAAGGTGCGGGAGAACTGGGGCGACGATCCCGCGCGCTATCGCGAAATCGGGCTCGATTATTCGGACTGATCCGCCGGGAGACGCCGCGCTGTGGAATGGAACGACGAAGGCATTGTTCTGGGCAGCCGCCGCCACGGCGAAACCAGCGTGATCGCCGAGGTGATGACGGTGGAACATGGTCGCCATCTCGGCATGGTGCGCGGCGGCCGGTCGCGGACGATGCGGCCGGTGCTGCAGCCGGGTAACCGGGTCTCGCTCCACTGGCGCGCGCGGCTTTCCGAACATCTCGGCGAATTTCGGGTCGAGCCGATCGAACAGCGCGCGGCGTTTCTGATGTTGTCCGCGCCGGCGCTTCACGGCGTCCAGGCGATGGCTTCACTGCTGCGGCTCCTGCCGGAGCGTGACCCGCACCGCCATCTCTGTGCGGCGATGGAAGTGATCATTTCCCATCTCGACGATGCCAGCGCCGCCGGCGAACTGTTCGTGCGCTTTGAACTGGCGCTGCTCAACGAACTCGGTTTCGGCCTTGATCTCGCCCAATGCGCGGCAAGCGGCGTGACGACGGATCTTGCCTATGTGTCGCCGAAAACCGGCCGTGCGGTCTCCGAGGCGGCGGGAACGCCCTATGCCGACCGTATGCTGGCGCTGCCGGTGTTTCTGCGACCGGACATGAACGAGGCTGCCGACCGGGCCGATCTGGAAGCCGGCTTCAGACTGACCGGTTTCTTTCTCAACCGCCACGTCTACGAGCCGCGCGGCCTGAAGCCGGACATGGCGCGCGAAAGCTTCATCCAGGCCACGCTGAAGGCGCTCGACGCTGCCTCTGTCTGAGTGAATGTGAACTACAGGTTCTCGGCGAGCGCGCAGAATTCGGCGATGCTCAGCGTCTCGGCGCGGCGCGTCGGGTCGATGCCGGCCTTGGCGAGCAGTGCTTCGCCGCCGAGGCTCTTGAGGCTCTGGCGCAGCATCTTGCGGCGCTGGCCGAAGGCGGCCTGCGTCACCCGCTCCAGTGCCGCGGCCGCGACCGGGATCGGCTCCGCGCGGGGCGTGAGGTGCACCACGCTTGAGGTCACCTTGGGCGGCGGGGTGAAGGCCTGCGGCGGCACGTCGAAGGCGATCCGCGCCTCCGTCCGCCATCCGGAAAGCACGCCGAGCCTGCCATAGTGATTGTCGCCGGCTTTCGCGACGATGCGCTGGGCGACCTCCTTCTGGAACATCAGCGTCAGCGATTGCCAGTAGGGTGGCCATGCCCGCGGCAGCAGCCAGTTCACCAGAAGCTGGGTGCCGACATTATAGGGCAGGTTGGAAATGATCCTGACAGGGCGATCGCCGGCAAGGGCGGCGAAATCCGTCTTCAGCGCATCCCCGCTGATGATCTCCAGCCGGCCCGGATAGTGAGACGCGATCTCCTCGAGCGCCGGCAAGCAGCGCTCGTCGCGCTCGATCACGGTGAGTTTCTCCGCGCCGAGCGAGAGGATCGCCCGCGTCAGCCCGCCGGGGCCGGGACCGACCTCGATCACATGGGCTCCCGAAAGATCGCCGGCGGTGCGGGCGATCTTCTGGGTGAGGTTCAGATCGAGCAGAAAATTCTGGCCGAGCGCCTTCTTTGCGTCGAGTTCGTGGGCGGCCAGCACTTCACGCAGAGGCGGCAGGTCGTCGATCTGGCTCATGCTGCGTTTTCCGAAAGCCGCGCCGCGAGCTTCAGCGCCTCTTCAAGGCTGGTCGGATCGGCAACGCCTTTGTCGGCGATGTTGAAGGCCGTGCCGTGGTCCGGCGAGGTGCGCACGAAGGGAAGGCCGAGCGTGACATTGACGCCCTCCTCGAAGCCGAGCGTCTTGACCGGGATCAGCGCCTGATCGTGATACATGCAGATCGCCGCATCGTAGCGGGCGCGCGCGGCGGCGTGAAACATGGTATCGGCGGGGAGCGGGCCTGCGATATCGACGCCTTCTGCACGCAGGCGCTCGATCGCCGGGCGCACGATCTCCTCGTCCTCGCGCCCGATCGTGCCCTGCTCGCCGGCATGGGGGTTGAGGCCGGCGACGGCGAGGCGCGGCGCGGCAAGGCCGAAGCGGGATTTGAGCTCTTGCGCCGTTATGCGGATCGTATCGACGATCAGCGCTTCATCAAGGGCCGCCGGAACATCCTTCAGCGGAATATGGATCGTGACCGGCACCACCCGCAACGCCGGGCAGGCGAGCATCATCACCGGGCGCACCCGTTTTCCGGTCTCGCGTCCGGCCAGGGCAGCCAGAAACTCGGTGTGGCCGGGATGCTTGAAACCGGCGCTATAAAGCACCGATTTGGCGATCGGATTGGTGACCACGGCGCTCGTTTTGCCGCGCATGGTGAGCTTCACCGCCGTCTCTATCGCCGCGATGGTGCCTTCTCCGGTCGCTGGATCGGGTTTGCCGGGCGTGGTGGTGAGCGCGGTGTCGATCGCGAACACCGGCAGGGTCTCGTCGAACCGCTCAAGCGCTGCCTCCGGCGCGGTGATCTCGATCGGGATATCCAGTCCGAGCATTTCAGCGCGCGCAGCAAGAATGCGCGGATCGCCGAGATAGATGAAGGAGGGCAGCCCGCTTTCGCCGCGTCTCTGCCATGCCTTCAGGGCAATCTCGGGGCCGATGCCGGCAGGATCACCCTGCGTCAGCGCCAGCGGTTTTAAGGTGTCCGTTGCCAAGGATTACGACTTGCCCGGGGTGACGATCTGCGCCTTGTCCCGCAATTCCTCGAGGTACTTCTCACTTTCGGCGTCCGTGTCCATCTCGGCGGAGTCTTCCTTGTTGCTCAGTACCAGCCGGGCGGCATAGTCGTCGCTGGCGGTCTTGCGCTCGCACACGGCCAGGAATTCGGCACCCACCGGCGTGGTGATGACGGAAGTGGTGTCGCCGCTCGACTTGATGACCGGGTCCTTCCACTGAGCCGGCAATTGCGGCTCGAGGAAACGGCCGAGATCGATGACGGTGACGTCGTTCATGGTCGCGGCGAAGGAAATCGCCTGATCGCAGCCCGGAAACTTCTTGCGCGCGGCCTCGGCCTCGTTCTTGCGCTTGCCAAGCAGCGAGCCGCGCTCCTTTTCCGGCACCACGAAGACGATCCGCTTCAGCAGGTATTCGGTGGTTTCGGGTTTCTTGCCTTCCTTTTCGGCCGCTTCAAGCTGCGGGATGAACTCGTCGTCGGGAAGCAGCGTGTTGGCGCCGTAGCGGGCGCGCAGAAGCTGGCCCCAGCTCATGCTGACGGCGATGAAGAACTTGAAGTGATCGACGCCGACGCCAGCCTGATTGAGGATGCTGCTCATCTGGGCGACAGACATCTTGTTGCCATTGGCGAAGTTCTGAAACGCATCATCCACCTCAGCCTGGGTGACGGATGCGCCGCGGAACGCGATCTCCGACTGCTTCAGCGCCTGGTCGATCATTGCCTCGCGCGCCTTGGCGTCGGTCGCTCCCTTGGTGCCCATCAGCTGCAGCAAGGCCTTGCGCTTGGCGATATCGTCATTGGTGATCGGCACATTGTTGACGATCACCTCGATATCGACTGTCTTGGCGAACGCCGTCTGGGCAGGGGCGCCGACGATCGATGCGGTCGCGATCACGGCAGCGGCAAAGGCATTCACGGTAAATCTGGCGACGTTCATGTCTTATTCCTTTCCCCGGCCGGGGCTAAAACGCCAACCGGCCGCATCGGTATCTTGTGTCCGCGGGGCGTCACGGCCTCCCAGGAAACGATCGAACACATCGCTCGCTTCAAGCCCCGCTTTGTTTCAGGAGACATGTAACACCGGGCAACGGCTCGCATATCGATCCTGAACCTGTGAGGGAAATGTTTTGTCCATTTCAGCGGCAAAAGCAAGGCATGGCCCCGATTCGTTATCTGCGGAAGCGCTAGAAACTGCCGCCGAAATTGTCGGAGCCGATTGCGATATCGCCGAGCGTGCGCAGCGTCAGGCGCGCGCCGATCGTCCAGTCGACGCCCTTGGCATCGTCGGTATCCCAGCTTTCCTGGTAGGTGATCGAGAACAGGGTGCAGATGTCCTCATAGGTCAACCCCACCCACCGGCGCGTCAGGACATCGTTGCTGAGGTCGTAGGTCAGGGACCCCGAGATGCCCCAATTGTCGTTGAACCGGAACGTGCTTGTAGATTTGATCTCGCTGTTCCGCTCGTCATAGGCGTAGCCGGGCTGGGCCATGACATTGGTGTAGTCGAGCGCGGTGTCGAAGCGGGCCGAGGTGAAGGTAATGCCCGCATCGGTGCGCTGCAGAGAGAAATCGGTCTCGTCGAAACGGGCCGACCCATTGATGCCGATGCCGAACGGGAACGAAATCTGGGCAGCGCCGACATAGTCGGAGCGATCGGTCTCCAGACCCGATTCCATGCCGACGCCCACGAGGTCGGGGGATGCGAAAGAGTTCGCGCCGGCAAGCTGGAAGGATTGACCGAAAAGCCCATCGACCATGATGCCGTTGTCGTAGACGCCGCGATAGCGCAGCCCGATATTGGCGCGGGTGCCGCCCTCGACGCGGTCGTAGCCGGAGAACTTGTCGCGATCGAACAGCGTGGTGGCATCGAAAACGAAGCTCTGGCTGTCCTCGTTCGGCAGGCCGCCGGCATGCTGCTCGTCCGGGCGGACGAAGATCTGGCCGATCGGCTCAAGAATATGCGAGCTGAAGCCGTTGGTGATCAGCATTGGATATTTGACTTCCAGGCCGGCCGTCAGCATGGCGCGGGCGGCAGCGTCCTGATCGACAAAATTGCCGGCGTAGTTGTACGTGCCCGGCGAGATCTGGTTCGGATCATCGACATTGAGCAGGTAACCGTCGGCGCGCGCGGCCAGGATCGGCGTAAGCTGCAGGCCCTGCGGCGTGGTGAAGGTCTTCTTCCACTCGACCTCGCTGGTCAGCCTTGTGCTGTTGCCCTGAAGACCGAGGAAACGGTCGTTGACCGCGGTGGGCACCACATCGTTCTTCTGCCGCACGATATTGGTGAGGTTGTTGGTCACGGAAAGCTCGCCGCCGGCGAACGGGCGCGGAGCGATATAATCGTAATCGATGACCGGCAGAACGATCGCCTGTTCGTCCTCGCTGGCGTTCTGGCTGTTGGCGTCCTGGACGTCGAAATAATTGCCCTTGATGGAGAGCGAACTGCGCTTGCCAAGACCTTCCAGATAGACCTGGTTATTGAAAATCCGGTCGTCATGGCCGTCGATCGAATAGGTGCGGGCGAAATTGGTGTCGCTCTGCACCATGACATCCCAGCCGAAAACCCAGCGCGGGTTGATCTGGAACTCGCCGGTGGAGGCGATCATGCCGCGCAGGTCATTGTCGGCATCGCTGGTGCCGGCGGGGAAGCGGCTGCTGCCCAACTGGTCGATGCCGGCCATGCGCAGCGTGTGCTGGCCGTTGCGGTAGCGCTTGCGATACTCCGCCTCCAGCAGAAAACCCTGCTGGGTGTAGCCTGTTCCGGTGAAGGTGACGTCCGCGCTCGGGCCGAGCGGAATGTAATAGGGCACGGAAATGCCGAAACCGAGGTTTTCCTCAACGGTCGCAGAAGGGAACAGGAAGCCGCGCTTGCGCTTCACGCTGGCGTCGGGAACGGTCACGGTCGGCAGGATCGCGATGGTGTGGCCCAGAAGCTGGAACCGGGGATGCTCCAGCCGCACCGTCTTCTCGACGCCGTTCTGGATGACACGCTGCGCCCTGATCTGCCAGAAGGGCGGCTTTTCCGGATTTTCCGCGCAGGGAATGCAGGCGGTGTAGACGCCGTTTTCCAGCACCATGACATCATTGTCGATTCGCTCGGCGCGCTCGCCGGCGATCGCGATATCTTCCGGGGTGCGCACGCTGATGGCTTCGAGAAAGCCGTTGGCGAAGTCATCGGTGACGTCGAGCTTTTCCGCGCGCAGGCGGTTGCCGTCGGCATCGATAACCTCGATGCCGCCGTAGGCCATCAGCTTGCCGGCCTTCTGGTCGTATTCGACCTTGTTGGCGACCATGCGGTAGCCGGCATAGTAAATCTGCACGCCGCCAAGCGCGTAGACCTGCTGGGTGTCGTGGTTATAGACCAGTTCGTTGGCGCTGAGCAGCATCGGGCCCTGATCGTCGGCGGGCGGCTCGGGAAGCATGCTTTCCTGCGCCGCTGCCATGGAATGCAGCCCCGCTCCGGGTGGGGTCAATGCGGTGGCAAGGACCAGGAGCCCGGCAAGGCGATATGCGCTTAGTTTACGCCGGGCCACTAACCATCCTCCTGATGCAGCAATATCGTCAAACCCAATGCCATCGCCACGACAACCGGAATCCAGGCTGCCAGAAGCGGGGACAGGATTCCGCTGCTGCCGAACGCCTTTACAAGAACACTCGTCACATAAAGCAGAAACCCGGACAGGATGCCACCCAAAATAACGGTGGGCGACTGCGCAAAGCGCGAAAACTTGAGGCAGACCGTCGCGGCGATCAAAGTCATAGCAACCAGCAATAATGGTAGCGAAAGCAGGTAGTTATACTGGGTTTCCAAGGCGCTGGTCGAAGTTCCGAACTGGCGCGCCAGGGTAATTTGCCGCGGCAAGGCGAAGAAGCTTACGAGATCGGGCTGGACGAGGTGCTGCTGGACGAAATCCTCCTCCAGGTTGGTCTTCACCTGCACCTCGTCCATATGTGTGGATAATTCGCCCGCCTCGGTCTGGGTCACATCATGCAGTGTCCACCAGCCATCATTCAGCACGGCCCGGTTGGCATCCTGGCGTTTGGCGATTCCCCCGTTGTCGTCGAAATAGATCACGACGGCGTCGAGCAGTTCGGTCCCGTTCTCGGCGATGCCTCGGCCGCCGATAATCGTATCCTGCCCGTCGGTGATCTGCCTGAGCCAGGGCACGACCTGATCCTGCTTGCCGCCGACGGCCTCCAGCCCGAGGGCCCGTTTCTGGCTCCAGGAGGCGAGCGGGTTGAGCGCCAGCACGCTTGCCGCGCCGAGCAGGGCCGCGCCGACCACGAACGGCATGATGAACTGCCACACCGAGATTCCCGCAGCGCGGGCGACCACGAGCTCATGGCGACGGTTTAGCGCGATCAGCGCCACCATTGCCGAAAACAGCGCGATGAAAGGTATGGTCTGCTGCAGGATATAGGGCAGGCGCAACGCGGTGATCAGCAGGGCGTCGCCAAGATTCTGCCCGGCCTCCTCGGAAATATTGCCGACCACCTCGCTGAAATCGATCAGGTAGATGATCGAGACCACGCCGAACAGGAACCATAAGACGGTGATGACGTAGCGGACGAAGAAGTAGCGACCGAGAACGGAGAAGATCATGCCGCACCTCCGCCATCGGCCTTGCGCGGCAGACGGAACAGCGCGGCCATCATCCGGCCGAGCGGCCCGGTCTTGCGCCGCGCCCGGCGCGGCCGCAGGAGCAGATAGAGCCCGACGGCCAGCGACACGAAGATGATCGCATAGCAGACATAGACGAAGAACGGGTCGTTTTCCGCCTGATTGGAGCTGAAGTGGGAGAGCAGCCTGAGCAGCAGCGTCAGTCCGAACGCGCTTGCCATCGGCGGCACCCGCCGCTCGCGGTGGGAGCGGGCATCGCCGACGATCACGATTGTGAACACGGCATAGATGAAGGGCAGCGTCCAGTCGGTCAGCCGCCGGGTCAGCTCGGCGCGATAGGAGCCGGGATTGCCTAGGTAATCGGGGTCGTCCTGCGGCGGATTGAGCAGGTAGGCGAGGCCGCGATCGGTCGCGCGCCGGCGAGTCTGGCTCTTGTCGCTGGTCAGTTCGGAAAGGTCAAAACTGTAGGAATCGAACTGAACGATGGAGACGTCGCCGTCCTGGTTTTCCCGCTGCACCTGGCCGTCGCGCATGATGAGCTGGCTGCCGCTTTCATCAACCGCGCCTTCCTTGGCGTAATAGATGTAGGAGTTTTCCGGCTCGCGGTAATCGGCGACGAAAAGCCCCTTCAGCACCCGGCCGGACATGCGTTCGGAAATCTGGATGTAGAGCCCGTCCTCGATCTCGCGGAATGTCTTTTCCTCGATCACGGAGGACAGAAGGTCGGCATAGACGGAGGCGATCACGCTGCGGGCCTCGGCGCGTGAGCGCGGCTCGATATAATTGTCGAGGACAAAGGAGAATGCGCAGAGTACGACGGCGAACGCCAGAATCGGACGGTAGATGATCGAGCGCCCGGCGCCGGCGCCGTCGATGACCGCAAGCTCCGAATCATTGTTCATCGACGTCAGCGTCTGCGCCGTGCCGAGCACGATGCCGAAGGGCAGGACGGTCGGAATCACGGTCGGGAGAATCAGCGTCGCCAGCGTCAGGAACGAGACGATCGACTGGCCGCTGTCGGTCACCAGATTGATGCGTCCGAGCACCTGCGTCAGCCACAGCACCGCCAGCACCGGCAACAATGTCGCCAGGAACATGCGCACAACCCGCGCCAATATGTAGCGTTCCAGTATCTTCATGCCGTTAGGTGTCGTGCGTTACGGAACGGACCGGCGTCAGGTCGTTTCGCGAAGCGGGCTGACCTTCTCCTTTCTGGTGAAAATGTAAAGACTTCCGGTGAAAATCACCACCGATGCAAGCCATCCGAGTATGATATCCGAAAGATAATGACCGCCATAGGCCAGCCGCATCGCCGGCGAGGCGAGAGAAAGCGCGATCAGCGGCGGCATCAGCAGGATCCGGAAACGCTCCGGGACGAGGAAGATCGCATAGCAAAACAGCCAGCCGGCGCCCGCCGCCTCGCCGGAAATGAAGGAGCAGTTCGACTGGCAGGCGCCGGAAAAATCACCGGCTGGCACGAAGGTCAGATCGCCGCCGAAAAGATCGGTGTTGCGCGGCCTCGGCCGGTGGGAAATCTCCTTCAGCACGCTGTTGACCAGAAGGCCGGGGCCGATGATCAGGGCGACGAGCCCGGCCAGCAGCCTGCGGGCGAGCGCCTTGTCATAGGTCGCGCCGTGATGGGACCAGACGATGATCAGGCGGTAGATCAGGGTAAGGCCGAGAATGATCGGCAGGTAGAAGATCGCTTCGCGCAGCAGGCCGAGCATCACGTCGCCGGAAATCGGAAAGCTGCCGCATATTTTGCCGTCCGGCGCGCTGGTGCTGCAGGTCGTCTGATGAAAGAACGCCCGGGAGGCCGCGAGGTCGATGCCGGGAAAGAGATAGAAAACGAGAAGCAGCAAACACCACAGCGCCAACAGCAGAATGAATGCGGCCTTGAGCGGTCGCATCGTGCCAAAGCGGCCCGGCAGTTTCTCAAGCCATTGGTGGTGTTGCTGCAATGCGGCGTTTCCGGTTTCGTTGGCGGCGCGGCGCACACACCGTTTCCATTTTCGTCGTTTTAAGTGTTATGAGAACCGGGTCAACCATTCTTGGCCGGTTGCGTTAACAAGGGGTGGATTTCTTTTTCACCCTATCCTGTCAATTCCGTGACACCAGAACCCGGAGCATGAAATGAAGTTCTCGATCTCCTTTGTCGACAAGGCCGAAAGCGCCGGAAACACCGCGATTGTCCTGGCGAGCGCCGGTCACGTTCCCGCGGGACTTCAGGCGGTCGGCATGGGCGAGACGCTTTACGAGAAGGCCTCGGCCACCGCCGGCTTCAAGGCGAAACTGTGTTCGACGCTCGATCTGCTGGCGCCGGCCGAAGGCGACGCGGCGCGGATCGTGCTGATCGGGCTTGGCGAGCGCGACTCGCTTTCGGCCAATGCCTGGCTCAGAGCCGGCGGCAAGGCTGCCGCTGCTGCCGGCAAGGCTGCGAAACTGGTGGTCTATCCGGACAGCGCCGCAACCGCGTCCGAGCTTGCGGACTTCGCGCTCGGCATGATTCTCGGCGGCTATTCCTTCGATCGGTTCAAGACGACGGGCAAGGACGAGGAAGAAGACGGTAACGGACGCGAGATCCCGGTCGAGATCGTCACCGGCGATGTCACAGCCGCCAATTCTGCTTTCGCGGATCGACAGGCTGTGGGCGAGGGCGTGGTGCTGGCGCGCGAACTGGTGAACCTGCCCGCCAACATCCTCGGCCCGCGCGAATTCGCCGACAAGGCCGAGGCGCTCACGGCACTTGGCGCCAAGGTCGAGATACTCGATCGCGACAAGATGGAAGAACTCGGCATGGGCGCGCTGCTCGGCGTCGCCCAGGGTTCCGTGCGTCCGCCCTATCTCGCCGTCATCCACTGGAATGGCGGCGGCAATGACGAGCGCCCGATCGCCTTTGTCGGCAAGGGCGTGGTGTTCGACACCGGCGGAATCTCGATCAAGCCCGCCGCCTCGATGGAGGACATGAAGGGCGATATGGGCGGTGCTGCGGCCGTCATCGGCCTGATGCATACGCTCGCCGCGCGCAAGGCCAAGGTCAATGTCGTCGGCATTCTCGGCCTCGTCGAGAACATGCCGGACGGCAATGCCCAGAGGCCCGGCGATATCGTGACCTCGATGTCCGGCCAGACGATCGAGGTGATTAATACCGATGCCGAGGGCCGGCTGGTTCTCGCCGATGCGCTCTGGTACTGCAAGGAACGCTTCAAGCCGCGCTTCATGATCGATCTCGCGACACTGACCGGCGCGGTCATGGTGGCGCTCGGCGCACACCGCGCCGGGCTGTTTTCCAATGACGACGGCCTTTCGCAGGAGCTTTCCGACGCCGCCGAGCGCACCCAGGAAAACCTGTGGCGGCTGCCGCTTGGCGACGAATATGACAAGATGATCGACAGCCGCTTTGCCGATATGCGCAATACCGGCGGCTCGCGCTATGCCGGGTCGATCACCGCCGCGCAGTTTCTGAAGCGCTTCGTGGGCGAAACGCCCTGGGCGCATCTCGATATCGCGGGCACCGCCATGGGCGCGCCGAAGAGCGAGATCAATGGCGGATGGGCGTCCGGTTTCGGTGTCAGGCTTCTCGATGAGCTGGTGCGCGCCCATTACGAGGCGCGTGACTGAGGGCAGGGGCGTTCATGGCGGAGATCCTGTTCTATCATCTGACGGAATCGCTGCGCGATGCGGCCCTGCCGCCGCTTGTCGAGAAAAGCCTGGAGCGCGGCTGGCGGGTCGCTATCCAGGCGACCAGCGAGGAAGAGCGCGACCGGCTGGACGAGGTGCTGTGGACCTTCCGCGCCGACAGTTTCATCCCGCACGGGCGGGATGACGAGCCGGACGCGGAACGCCAGCCCGTGCTGCTGACGACCGCGGAAACCAATCCTGGCAAGGCCGATATCCGATTCTTCGTGGAAGGCGCGCCGGTCTCGGCCGTCGAGGATTATCAGCGCGTGGTGGTGATGTTCGACGGCCACGATGTCGATGAGCTGACCGCGGCGCGGGCGGAATGGAAGCGGCTGAGGCAGAGCGAGCACAGCCTCACCTATTGGCAGCAGGGCGAAGGCGGGCGCTGGCAGAAGAAGGCGTGAGGGCCGCGGCGCTCGCCCGTCAGTTGGCCTCCAGCGCCTCGGGCTTGGCGATCAGACTATCATCCTCGTTTTGCTTCAGGAATTCAGCGAAGTAGCGCTTCAGCTTCGGAATCTTGATGAGCTCGTCGAACGAATATTTGTGGGCGTCGCGGACCAGCGTCGACGGATTGAAATAGGCCTCGGCGTTTTCCGGCGTCAGCACGAAGGGCGGCTTGCCTTCGCGACCGAGAATATAGCTCATGATCAGCGCGCCGGTGCGATGATTGCCCTCGATATAGAGCTGGGGACGGCTGAGCACGCGGACATAGACGCCGGCCGCACGCTTACGCACCGGCTTGCCCTTATGGCGCTCGTACCAGTCCACGAGACCGCCGATATCGCCCAGTTCACGATCGTAGAAATGGGCCTCCGTGCGTTCGATATGATTGCGGAATTCCGCGCGCGCCTCTCTTGAGGAGCCGCACAGGACCCGGTGGTTGAGCTCCAGGAGATGGTGAAATTGCCCGATCCTGAGGATGTCCGTGTTGTCGCGCAGCAGCTGGTCGACATAGCTGTAGCCCTCCATCATATGCTCGACGATGCTGTCGGACATGCCGTCGCGCTGCATCGTCAGGCGCGCATTGATGAGGGCGAACTGCCGCTGGGTCTCGCGCAGCCTTTCTTCGATCTTTTCAAGGTCGAGTACGTGTTTGAACATCTTGGTTTCCGCTCAACCCTGAATTGGGTTTGAGTTTGATAGCGTAGCGAAACGTGCTTTGAAAGCAACGGCTTCGTTCCGGATATCAAAAGGGCGGCATCCCGAAAGAGCCGCCCGAAATGCGTCGATTGCGACCGTGCCGTCGATCAGCTGAACTCGCCGGAGAGATATTCCTTGGTCAGCTGCTGCTCCGGGTTTTCGAAGATCTGCTTGGTCGCGCCGACCTCGACCAGGAAGCCGGTGCGGCCGCCCTGCGACATGTCGACCGAGAAGAAGGCGGTCTTGTCGGCAACGCGGATCGCCTGCTGCATGTTGTGGGTCACGATCGCGACGGTGTAGTCGTTCTTCAGCTCCAGCATCAGTTCTTCGATCTGGCGCGTGGCGATCGGGTCCAGCGCGGAGCAGGGCTCGTCCATCAGAAGCACGGTCGGCTCAGTGGCGATTGCGCGGGCGATGCACAGACGCTGCTGCTGGCCGCCGGAAAGCGACAACCCGTTCTGCTTCAGCTTGTCCTTGACCTCGTTCCAGAGCGCGGCGCGGCGCAGCGCCTTTTCGACGCGACCGTTGATATCGCCCTTGAAGCCGTTGAGGCGCAGACCGAAGGCGACGTTTTCGAAAATGCTCATCGAGAACGGGTTGGGCTGCTGGAACACCATGCCGATATGCCGGCGCACGACGACCGGGTCGACATTCCGGCCATAAACGTCCTGGCCGAGGAAGTGGACATGACCCTCAAGGCGGAAGGAGGGGATCAGGTCGTTCATGCGGTTCAGCGAACGCAGCACGGTCGATTTGCCGCAGCCCGACGGGCCGATGAAGCCGGTGATCTTGCCTTTTTCGATGTCGACATCGGAATCGCGCACGGCAAGGAAGTCGCCGTAGAAAATCTTCTCGATCCGCGCGCCGATCGCAACTTCGGGGCTGACATCGGCGGCTGGGGCGGTGTTCATTTCCAGTGTGGCAGACATAGTTTTACGACCTTTTTCCTAAACGCGGCGGGTGCCGAAGGAGCGGCTGAGAATGTTGAAGACAAGCACGATGAGCACAAGCACAAGCGATGCGGTCCATGCGAGTTCAATCTGGTTTTCATAGGGCATTGCCGAGAAATTGTAGATCAAGATCGACAATGACGCTGTGGGCTCCGTGAAGCTTCCGATCCAATAATTCGAAAACAGCGCTGTAAACAGCAACGGGGCCGATTCTCCGGACGCGCCCGCAACCGCCAGCATGACACCGGTCATAACACCCGGGAGCGCTGTCGGCAAAACAATTCTGGTGGCAACCTGTGTGGCATTACAGCCCATGCCATAGGCTGCGTCCTTCATGCGCTGCGGCACCATCCGGAAGGCCTGTTCGGAGGTCAACAGGATGGTCGGCAGCATCAGGATCGCCAGGGAAAGCCCGCCGGCGACCGCCGAATAGGTCTTCATGACGATGACCAGCCAGGCATAGACGAAAACGCCCGAAAGGATCGACGGAAAGCCGGTCAGCACCTTGCCCACGAACCGGACCGTCGCGGAGAAGCGGCTGTTGGGATTGATCAGGCCGGTATAGACGCCGCCGAGAACGCCGATCGGGATCGAGATCACCGATGCGATCGCAACCATCACAAGCGTGCCGACGATCGCGTTGCCAATGCCGCCGCCCTGTTCAAAGGGGGCGGGCGGCAGTTCGGTGAGCACCGCCGTGCTGATGCGCGCGCCGCCGCGGCTGATCAGCATGTAAAGCACCGAGATCAGCGGAACCGCCGCAATGCCGGCCAGGATCCAGAGGATGACGGTCTGGATGAAGTTCATCATCGTGCGCCGTTCGGCAAACGAGAAGCTCAGATTGGGATCGCCGAGGGCAATCACCTCGGGATTCATCGTTGTCTGATCGGTCGTCGTGGTCATGTTCGGTTTCCCAATGGCCTTACGTTACGGTCTGGCGCGAGGTGTAGCTCATGATGATCGTGCCGATGATGTTGACGGCCATGGTGATCACCAGCAGGGCGACGGCGGCATACATCAGCGGGCCGATCTGGTTCGCACCGGCTTCCGGGAAGGTGGAGGCCAGAAGCGATGCCAGCGTCGTTGCCGGCGAAAACAGCGACAGCGAAACCTGCTGTGAGTTGCCGATCAGCATGGCAAGCGCCATGGTTTCGCCGAGCGCGCGGCCGAAGCCGAGAACGAGCGAGGCGAAAATGCCGCCGGAGGCTGTCGGGATGATGACCTTGCGGATCGCTTCCCACTTGGTGGTGCCCATGCCGTAGGCCGCTTCCTGGATCTTCATCGGGATCGCCTTGAAGGCGTCCTGGGAGATCGCAGCGACGGTCGGCAGGATCATGATCGACAGCACGATCATGGCCGGGAACATGCCGGGGCCGGCAAGCTTGGTGGAAAAGAACGGAATGAAGGGCACCGTATCGTGCAGCCAGTTGGCGATCGGCCGGATTGCCGGGATCAGCACATAGATGCCCCAGAGGCCGAAAACGACCGAGGGGATCGCGGCCAGCATTTCGACGATCAGCCGGAACACCCAGGCCAGACGGGCATTGAGAAAGCCCTGAGTCAGAAAGATCGCGACCGCGATGCCGAGGCCGCCGCCGAAGATCAATGCCAGAAACGACGAGTAGAGCGTGCCCCAGATTTCCGCGAGAATGCCGTATTCATTGGTGTTGGGGTTCCACTCGACGGTCGTCAGGAAGCTCAACCCGTATTGGCGCATGGCGGGCGCTGCCTGGCCGCCGATCTTCCAGAAAATATAGGCCAGCAAGACGACGATCAGCAGGCCTGCCAGAAATGTCAAAAAGCGGAAGGATTTGTCGTAACCGTACTCGAAAGCGGTCGGCGGGCGCGAAACGCTGCCGTCGCTTGGCGGGGCGGATTTCGATGTATGGGCCATCAACGGGCTCCTGCTGGCGGCGATCGGGTGGCCGCGATCTGACAAATAACGAGCGTCACAATTCTTGCGCGGTGCTGCAATCGGACGAAAGCCGGGGCGCAAACACGTTACGCCCCGGCGAAAGCTTGATCAGGCCGAAATCAGCCGCCGATTTCTTCCATCGACTTCTTGTTGATTTCGATGATGTTTTCCGGCAGCGGGATGTAGCCCAGCTTGTCGGCCATGGTCTGGCCGGTGGTCAGGCCGTAGTTGATCATTTCCTTCAGAGCCGCAACGGTGTCGGCGTCCTGGCCGTCCTTGTAGAACAGCATCCAGGTGAAGGTGGCGATCGGGTAAGCCTGCTCGCCCTTCGGGTCGGTGATGAAGGCGACGTTGTTTTCGTCGAGTTCGGCCGAAGCGAGCGCGGCGCTACCGGCTTCCGGACCAGCCTTCACGAAGTTGCCGGCCTGGTTTTCCAGCATGGCGTAAGGCGTGTTGGTCTGCTGGGCGTAGCCATACTCGATGTAGCCGATCGCGCCGGGGGTCTGCTTGACCGTGGCGGTGATGCCCTGGTTGCCCGGAGCGGCGACGAAGTTCGAAGCCTTCGGCCACGGAACGGTCTTGCCGCCGCCGACCGTGCTTTCGAAATCGGACGAGATTGCCGAAAGATGGTTGGTGAAGTTGAAGTTGGTGCCCGACGAGTCCGAACGAACGACAACGGTGATGTCTTCGTCGGGAAGCTCGACGCCTTCATTCGCGGCGGCGATCGCTTCGTCGTTCCACTTGGTGATTTCGCCGAGGAAGATCTTCGGGTAGACGTCGCGCGGCAGCTTCAGCTCGGAAACGCCTTCGAGATTGTAGGCGAGAACAACTTCACCGGCCGTCATCGGCAGGAGAACAACGCCGCCGTCGACCTTGGCGATTTCTTCGTCATTCATGGCAGCATCGGAGGCTGCGAAATCGACAACGCGGTTGGTGAAGTCTTCGATACCGCCGCCGGAGCCCTTGGCCTGGTAGTTGACTTCGATACCGGTCTTCTGGCCAAAATCCTTAAACCAGGCCGAATAGAGCGGGAAGGGGAAGGAGGCGCCCGAGCCGGTCAGCGACGTGTCGGCGGCGTGAGCGAAAGTGCCGGAGACGGCCATGGCGACGGCAACGGCAGCAACCTTAGCGCCCTTGGAAAAATTTCCGATTTTCATCAGATAGCCCTTTTGAGGTTTGGTTGAAAACGGGAGTGCTATAACAACGAAAGTCATGTAAGCATATATTGTTGTAAAAATTTCATAATTCCCGAAATTTACCGGTGTGCTGTTATTTAATATTCAAATAACTGTCATAAAACTGTCATAAAAGGTCAAGGTACGGATTTATTCTGCGGTTGCCTTTCATCTGGACTGCGCTTGACGCTTGGCGGCATGCCCGGCTTGGGCAAAATCTGGCTAGGCCGGGCTGCAGGGTTCGCCGGCCTTTGATGCAGGCCGCACTTCAATGATGCGAATACCATTTCGGGACGTTCGGCACATCATTGGGTACGTTCAGGCGATACACGGCCCCTTTTTCCCCTTAATCAGAAGATCGATCCGTCCGGGTTAGTGAAACGTGTCGCTTCCGGAAAATCCATCGCTTTAAGGCACATGGCGCATACGTACGTGCTCAACGCAAGTTTGCATGATGCGCCACGTCCTTAAATGTTAGCGACTGCTATCGAATCTGCTTGTATTTCTGTGCGCTTAATGTCATCTCGCTAAATCAGGAATCAGCTTATTAGCTTTAATGGGGGGCTACATGACATTGTCGAGAGAGAACCTGCGCGGCGGGCGCATGACCAAGGTCGCGGGCAAGGCAGCGAGCTACGCGCCGCGCGCAACCGCATCGGTGATAGCGCTCAGCATGCTGGCGCTTTCGTCAGGTGCGGCTTATTTTGGCACGGGGGCTTCGACTGCATTTGCGGCGAATGAGTGTGGATCGGCTGGCGGTGCCAATGCGGTGATCGATTGTACCGGCAATAAGCCGGTCGGCATCACCTATAATTACCTGCAGGGTGCGACTGTTACGCTCAATGATCCCGGCATGAAAATCGGCGATGCTTGGTATAATTTTAGCTTCACTGGCGTGAGGCTCACGTCGAGCGGCGGCAATGCGCTTACCCTCAACGCCGACAGCTACAACAGGATTTACTGGCCGGTTGTGCTGCAAGGCGACGGCGCGGTCGCCGCCAACTTTTCCGGCGGCGAGGTGCGGGGCGGGCTCCTTGCGACAGCCAATATTGTCGTCACGCTCGCGCCAGGCGGCACGGCCGATCATATGGGTACGGTCAAACTTGACGGCACGACGGTAAGCATCGGCTCGGCCCTGACCCCAGGCACCAACGCCGTGATCGTGAACGGCAATGCCGACGGTTCTGAAATGGCGGCGACGATCACCGGCGGTTCGTCCGTCAGCATCGGCGGAAACAATGCCTTTGGCGTACGCCTGACGGGTAGCGGCGTCGGCAATACCGGCTCTGTCGTGGTCGATGGCGCAAGTCAGATCACGGCCTCCAACAGCGTCAATATAGACATCAGCAATCCGGGTCTTCACAAGGCAACCGCGATCAGCGTCGAAACCTCCGGCGCCTCCAGTATGGGCTATGTGTCCTTGTCGGACGGTGCCGATGTCAGCGCATCGGCCACCAACGCTCTTGATCTTGCTCTTTCTACCGGTATTTCCAACAAGGCCGGGGACGGCGGCGTCGAAACCATTGTCGACAACGCAACGCTTTCGTCCACCGCGACTTCGCTTGAGATCTCCACAGCTATTGCGATTGATAACCAAAGTGTCGGCGGTGTGGCTCAAGCCACTGTGAAAGGTGCGGGATCAGTTTCCGCAGCAGCTGAAGCCTATACCGTTTTGGGCAGCGGAACGCAGGCTTCCGCAACGGCGATCCGCAATGCCTCAGACACGCAGAATGCGTTCGTGTCTGTTGCCGAAGGCGGAACATTGGAATCCGAGGCCAATGGTAAGGAAGCCTACGCTACAGCCTCGGGCATCCTCAACAACGCAGGTCTTGAGGCTGCCGTGCGCGTGGATGGCGCCAGCGTTCTGAAAGCAGAAGCCACCAGCACCAAAAGCTACGCCGTTGCGACCGCAATCGAAAACCGGGCGGAGACCGAAGCGCGGATCCGCATTCGCGGCGGCAGCGTCATCACCAGCAGGGCGACGGGCGCGGCGAGCGCCGGTCTTGGCGGGTTTGCCGCCAGTTCGACCGGCGTTCTCAACGCTTCGACGGCGGGCGACGCTTCCACCGTCATCGACGAGATGTCGAGCGTTGCCGCCGGGGCGTTCAGCACCTTGCAGAACACCAACGCTCTTGCGGTCAACACCTTCACGTCGCTTGGAGAGGCGCGAACCGCGCTGGACAACGGATCGACTGCGGTTGCCTTGGCTGAAAGCGAGCTTGATGCTACCGCGCTTGCGGTTCGCAACTTCTCCTATAATGGCGGCGGCCGGGTCGAGCTTGACAATGGCAGCACGATCACTGCCACGGCGGACAGCGTTGACGGCAGCGCCACGGCGACCGGGATCATGGCCGTCGCGGTTGGTGGCGACGCCATTGTTCGCCTGCTGGGCGCAAGCGATGTTTCCGTCGACGTCAGCGGCAGCGATGTTTACGCCTATGGCGTGATGAACACCCTGAGCGGGGCCGGCACGGCCGGTGTTGAAATCGATGCGGGCAGCGTGGTCGATCTCGGAACCTACGACCAGGCGGAGACGAGCGCATATGTGACCGGCGTCAGCAACAGTGCCAAGGACCCGCTTGGCGTGGCCTACGCTTCGATCAAGGGGCTGGTTTCCGGCACGGCGGACGCCAGCGAGGCAGCCGAAGTCTTTGGCGTCGTCAACGCTGCCGCGGGCGGCGAGGCCGTGATCGAACTTTCGGAATCGGCGGAAGTGATCGCGGAAGGCACGAGCAAGAATGACATCGCCACCGCTGTCGCGATAGAAAACACCAACACCGCCGGCCTGGCCAAGGGCGTGGTTGCGGGTGCCGGCAGGGTCACTGCCTTTGCCGAAGGCGCGCTCGATGCCAATGCGGCCGGGTTCAGCAATGTCTCGGGTTCCGGCTTTGCGGGCCTTGCCCTTGCTGAGGCGGGCAGCGTCAGCGCAACCGCGATCAGCGGTACCGCATCTGCCGAGGCACGGGCACTCAACAACTTTGCCAATGACGGCGACGCTTTTGTCGAACTGCTCGATGCCAGCCTCGCTTCGGCCGAGGCCAAAGGCCAAATTGCCACGGCGCGCACCGTGGCCAACGAAGTGCATGGCGCTGGCGAAGCCTTTCTTGATCTTGGTGTCGGCAGCACGTTGCTTGCGAAGGCGTCGGCGAGCGATGAGGCGCGGGCGGTGGCTGCGACCAACTTCGCCCACAGCGCCGGTGGCTCGGCAACCGCTATGCTGGGCGGCCTGATTTCCGTTGGCGCCGAGGGCGATGATGACGTCATTGCGGGCGGAGTGTGGAACAGCTCCCGCTTCGGCGACGCCGACATGATCGTGTTGGGGACGGGCGACGTCAAGGTCGGTATTATCGGGGCTCTTGATGCCTCTGCCACCGGGCTGCGCAACATGACCGAAGAGGGCAGGGCGCGGCTGCTCGTGGAGGACGGCGCTTCGATCAGCGCGATCTCCGCTGCGAGTTTCTATGCAGAATCGATCGGCATCGAAAATGCTGCCGTGGGCGATGGAACGGCCCACTCCATCCTCGGCGGCGTCGCCTCTGTAATAGCGGGCAGCATCAGCGGTGATGCAGAAGGAACGGGCCTCAGCACCGAGACCGATGGCGCCGGCGACGCCGTCACGGAAGTCAAGTCGACGGCTTCGGTCAACACGACGGTGGGGGCCGACAATGGATTTGCAAGCTCGATCGGGGTGGGCAGCCAGGCCCATGGCACCGGCGATGCCTACGCCACCTCCGAAGCCGGTTCCTATATCCAGACGATTGCAGATGGCGGCCCTGTTGCCACGGCCATCGGCATCGGCGCGCTTTCCGAAAACGGCAATGCGACCGTTGTGACCGCGGGCGATATCGCGCTCGAGGCAAGTTCCTCCGGGGATATTTTCGCGGCCGCTGCTCTCGCCCAGGTTAACAATGGCGGCATGGCCAGCCTGACGATGAACGGTGGTTCGGTTTCCGCGACCGCTTCCGGCGCGGCGATCGGCCTCGGCACGTTCACGCTTGGTTCGGGCGCAACCTACGCCGTCAACGCGCTTGGCGGTTCGGTGGCGGCCGATATCGGCATCAAGACCGAGTCCGAAGCCGGCCACACCGGCACGGTGATGATCGGCTCCGATGCCACGATCACCGCTACCGGCGGTCATGACGGCATGGCGCTTGTCGATCTCGACGGCGCGGTCACCGTGACCTCCACCGGCACGGTCGTCGGCACGGCCTGGCTCGGCGCGGGCGATGATAGCTTAAATCTGGCCGGCGGCTCCTGGACCGGCGACATCCAGGGCGAAGACGGCAATGATGCTTTCAGCTGGACCGGCGGCGCGCTCAACAGCGGCTTCTACGGCGGCGCGGGCAATGACACGGCCTATCTCGGCGGCGGCGCGGTCTATGACGGCACCGAGGTGTTCGATGGCGGCGCCGGCGTTGATGCGCTGACCTTTAACGGCGTTTCGGCGACGACGGCGGGCTCGCTGATCGCCAACTGGGAAACCTTCAGCCTCGACAACACCATGCTGACGCTGACGGGCGGGGCGATTACCGTCGGTTCGACGTCGGACGCGTCGCAGGGGATCTACCTCAACGGTTCGACGCTTCAGGTCAACGAGAGCACCATCTTCAACGGCAACATGTTCCTGAACCCCGGCTCGACGCTGTCGTCGGTTAACGGGGCGACGGGCGATGCCATGACGGTGACGGGCAACCTCACCGGCGGCGGCACGCTCGCGATCGATGTCGATCTGGCCAATGCGGTCGGCGACTCGCTCACGGTCAACGGCGCCAATCTCGGCGGCGTCACCACGCTGTCGCTGAACGAGCTGTCGACGGGCTATGCCTCGGGCAAGGCAATCGAGATCATCACGCTCGATGGCGGCGAGCAAGGCGCCTTCGTTCTGCCGGGTTATAATGTCTCGGGCGCCTATGCCTACGCGCTGTCCGAGGTCGGCAATCAGTACTTCCTGACCGGCGATTTCTCCAACGCCACGCCGGTCTACGAGGTTCTGCCCGAGCTGATGCTCACGCTGAACCGCCCCGACTCGCTGCAGGATCGCGTCGGCGAGCGCTACTGGAACCTCGGTGATGTGTCCGATCCGGGCTATGTCTGGGCTGATTTCACCGGCGGCCGCGAGCATTATGACGGCACCGAAGGCACGCTGAACGCCTCCTACAATGCCGATATCTACCGGCTTCGCATGGGCGTGGACGCGCAGTTCGGCGAGACCGAAAGCGGCTTTGCGGTTGGCGGCCTGGTATTCCAGTATGCCAACGCCTCGGCCGATGTCAGCTCGCGCGTCGGCGGCGGCGATGTCATCACCCAGCTCTTCGGCATGGGCGCGACGATGACCTGGTACGGCAATAACGGCTTCTATGTCGATGGTCAGGCCTTCGGCAATGTCATCAACAATGACATCACGATCGCCGGCACGCCGACGCTCAGCATGCAGCAGTCTTATGGCTATTCGCTGTCGGCTGAGACCGGATACCGCTTCGATGTGGCGCCGGGCTGGGCGGTCACGCCGCAGGCGCAGCTCACCTGGGGCTCGGTCAATTTCGATGACTTCACCGGCGTCTATAACGAAGACGTATCGCTGGTGAAAGGCGACAGCCTTGCCGCGCGCATGGGTCTGCAGACCGATTACCGCACCGACTGGACCACCGCTACGGGTGAAGCCCGCAGCGCGTCGTTCCACGGCGTCGCCAATGTCTATTACGACTTCACCAACGACCCGAGCGAGGTCCGGGTCTCGGGCGTCAACATGTCGACGGATGACGGCGACTGGACCGGCGAGATCGGCATTGGCGGCAGCTATACCTGGCTGAACGGCAAGCTCGGCATCAATGGCGACGTAACGGCCTCGACCGGGCTGGAAAACTTCGGCGACAGCTACGGCCTCACCGGCAAGGTCAGCTTCCAGATGCAGTGGTAAGCGGCTGTCCTTTTCCAAAACAGAACCCCCGGAGCCTTTCGGTTCCGGGGGTTTTTCGTTCAGCTCGTCTAAAACGATTTGAGCCGGCTCAGTTGTCGTCCATGCAGCCGAACATGTCGAAGCCCAGAATGCCGTTGTCGCACTCGGGCGGTCCGGGCTTGCAGGAGAGCGTGGGGCAGGCATTGGTGTCCTTGGTCGGGACAACGCGCTGGACCGCATGGCCCTGTTCCGCGAAGCAGATGGTGGGGCTGTCGACATAACGGTCATAGAGGATACGGCCATTGCCGTTCGGCGAGGGATAGCGCAGGATTGCGGCACCCTGCTGGCGCAGGATAGACTGAACCTGATTGCAGGTCAGGTCCTGAATGTCGTATCGGTTTATCGGCTCCTGCGCGCCCGCCGCCCCGAATGAGGCCAGAAGCATGCCGGCTGCGATGAAAGTTTTCATGATCTCCAAACCCGCAAGGGCCTCCCTGATTGTCTTGATAACCCGCATCTAGAGGAATTGTTTCATCATGGTACAACTTAAAATGGACGATTCAATTATTATCGATGTCCTGAAATCCGTCCGCCGCATCGCTCTCGTCGGCGCGTCGCCCAAACCGGAACGCCCAAGCCATCGGGTGATGGGGTTTTTGATGTCGAAGGGCTACGAAGTCGTGCCGGTCAATCCGGGACTGGCGGGCAAGGCGATCCATGGCCAGACCGTCTATGGCAGCCTTTCCGATATTCCGGGTGCCATCGATATGGTCGATATCTTCCGCGCATCGGCTTTCGTCGGCGGCGTCGTGGATGAGGCGCTGACGCTCGCGCCGCTGCCGCGCGTGATCTGGATGCAGCTCGACATCCGCGACGATGCCGCGGCCGAGCGTGCGCGCGCCCGTGGTCTCACCGTGATCATGGACCGATGCCCGGCGATCGAGTATCCGCGCCTGATCGGCGCCTGACGCGCTAGCCCTCTTCGCGCAACATGTCCGGATCCGCGCGCATCTCGTTCAGCAAGGCTTCGTTTTCGCAATAATCGCGGAAGTTGGCTGCCGCAGTGTTGCCGGCGAGGTCGGCGCGGCAGCGCTCCTTGTCGCGGCAGCCGGCGCAATTGGCTTCCATGCCGTAAAAGAGCCGGCGGTACTGGAATTCCGCCTCGACCGGGTCGATGTTGAGCGCCTTCATCATCTCGGTCATTTCCGCAGCGTCGCGCGGCTCGGCGAAGGCGAACTGCGCCGTGGAGAGCGCCGGGAAGATCGGATTTGCGCGATGCCGCCCGTGCGCGCCACGATCGGTTCCCGCAAGGCCTTCAATCAAAAAATCCATTGCTGTTCTCCGCGTTGTCGACAGCGATACTGTCACCTGTATAAAAGACAGCATTGATCCCGATCAAAAAGCCGGAGGGGAGCTTTCGGCCGGGGCACAACACAGGGAAGGAACAGATCATGGAAAACCGGGAACCGGGATTTTCGACGCTTTCGATCCACGCGGGCGCGGCGCCAGACAGTGCTACGAATGCGCGGGCAACGCCGATCTACCAGACGACTTCGTTCGTCTTCAATGATTCCGATCACGCCGCGGCGCTCTTCGGCCTTCGGGAATTCGGCAATATCTACACCCGCATCATGAACCCGACCACGGCGGTGCTGGAAGAGCGCGTCGCAGCGCTTGAAGGCGGTTCGGCCGCACTTGCGGTTGCCTCGGGCCACGCAGCCCAGCTCCTGACCTTCCACATGCTGATGCAGCCCGGCGACAATTTCGTCGCGGCCCGCCGTCTCTATGGCGGTTCGATCAACCAGTTCGGCCATTCCTTCGAGAATTTCGGATGGCAGGTGCGCTGGGCCGATTCCGGCGATCTCGACAGCTTCGCCTCCCAGATCGACGATCGCACCAAGGCGATCTTCATCGAAAGCCTCGCCAATCCGGGCGGTACCTTTGTTGATATCGAGGCGATCGCCAAGGTCGCGCATGACCACGGCCTGCCGCTGATCGTTGACAACACCATGGCGACGCCTTATCTGGTGCGCCCGCTTGCCCATGGCGCCGACATCGTCGTGCATTCGCTGACCAAGTTCCTCGGCGGCCACGGCAATTCCATGGGCGGCATCCTGGTCGATGGCGGCACGTTCGATTGGTCGAAGTCCGGCAAGTATCCGATGCTGTCGGAGCCGCGCAGCGAATATGGCGGGCTGGTGATCCACGAAGCCTTCGGCAACCTTGCCTTCGCGCTTGGCGCCCGGGTTTTGAGCCTGCGCGACCTCGGCCCGGCGATCTCGCCGTTTAACGCGTTCATGATCGCGACCGGCATCGAAACCCTGCCGCTGCGCATGCAGCGTCATTGCGACAATGCGCTCGCCGTCGCCAAATGGCTGAAGCAGTCGGACAAGGTGTCCTGGGTCAGCTATTGCGGGCTGGAGGATGATCCCAATCACGGGCTTCAGCAGCGTTACGCGCCGAAGGGGGCAGGGGCGGTCTTCACCTTCGGGCTGAAGGGCAGTTACGAGGCCGGCAAGACCTTCGTCGGCGGGCTCGAACTGTTCTCGCACCTTGCCAATATCGGCGACACGAAATCACTGGTTATCCACCCTGCATCCACAACCCATGCACAGCTTACGCCGGAGCAGCAGGTTGCCGCCGGCGCGGGTCCGGATGTGGTGCGGCTGTCGATCGGCATCGAGGATGTCAACGACATCATTGCCGACCTCGAGCAGGCTCTGAGCAAGGTCTGATCCGGTTGCGCGTGACGGGTGGTGCTGAGCGCCGCCCGTCACCAAGCCTGAATGGTCCCGGGCCTGCCGCCACTAAACAGCGAGCGCGACCTCGCGGTCGGCGGATTTTGCGGGCTGCGGCGTGGGACCGTCATAGAACACGATGCGATTGCGACCGTCGCCCTTGGCCTGATAGAGCGCGCGGTCGGCCTCGGTCAGCATGGATTCGATATTGCCGATCCGGCCGCGCATCAGCGTAACGCCGATGCTCACGGTCATCCTCAGCTCGTGACCGTCCTCGTGAAACGTGGTGGCTTCCAGCGTCGATCTGATCCGCTCCGCGATCTGGTTGGCGGTGTTTCGATCGGTAACCCGCGTGAAGATCGCAAACTCCTCTCCACCCGTGCGGCCGAATATGTCCCTTTCACGCAGGCATTGGCGCACCACGTGCGTGAAGTTCACCAAGGCCCTGTCGCCCGCATTGTGGCCGTAGACATCGTTGATGCTCTTGAAATCATCAAGATCGAGAGAGAAAAACGCGAACAGGTCCGTCTTGGCGGAGCGTTGGGACATCTTCTCGATTTCATCGACGACCCCGCGACGGTTCAGGACGCCGGTGAGAGGATCGCTGAAGGCGAGGTCGCGCAGGTCGCGTTCCAGCCTTTCGACCGTCAGCCAGACGGCAAGGAAGCCTTTCAGGGAGAACAGCACGAAACCGGTTATCAGTGCAATCGAGGTGGTCGCGCTACCAAGCGAAGGCGGCGCTTCCTGCAGATTGTAGGCGCTGAGCAAGGCAAGGCAGGTAAGGGCCTCAACGACGAAGATTGCCATGAGCGAATGGCGAAACGGTCCTTTGAGCGCGTGCAGGTTCTTGGCCATGAAATAGAAGCCGTAAATCGCGACCGCGAAGGCCGCGATATAGAAACTGGCGACATTGGCAACGCTATCAAACCCCGCAAGCCTGCTGACGACAACGGCGGCGAACCAGAGCCCGACGATTACCGAGGTGAAGGCGGCGGGCCGGTCTTCGCCGCAAAGGCTGAGAAGCCCCGCGGTCGAAAGCGCGCGGGCGCTGATGAGGCCTGTGAACGCTATCATTCCGATCAGACGCAACTCGTCGCGACCGGCCACCGTGAGGAGTGCGAGGCCGATCCCTTGGGCAAGCAGGGCGAACACCCAGTAAAGCACATACGCACGACTTCGATTCCGCAGCCAGAGAGGAAGCAGAAAGGCGGCCAGAAGCAAGCTGTCCGCTGACCAGGCTATGACTGCGGTCAGGTTATAGGGCAAATCGAAATCCCGAATATCTGCAATGCGGGCCCTGAGCATAGCGAGGGTGCAACCCATCCTCCAGATACGCACCGACCCATTTTTGGTGCTAAACGATTTAATTCGATAGTTTGTGAAGTTTTACACAATTGAAACGGGAACAAAAGAACCTTTTTCGCCGGAAATCGTCTCGCGCCGGACGCAAACCATCTCTTGAAGTGACAAGGTGTGGCACTCTATGTAGGGGAAGACGAAAAGATTCGAATGAGACCGGCGACGATCAGCGCCCGAAGGAAAGCCATGACAAATCCCGTAGACACCGCGATGGCCCTCGTACCCATGGTCGTGGAGCAGACCAATCGCGGCGAACGATCCTATGACATCTATTCGCGCCTCTTGAAGGAGCGGATCATCTTCCTGACCGGCCCGGTCGAGGACCATCTGGCGTCGCTCATCTGCGCGCAGCTCCTGTTCCTCGAAGCGGAAAACCCGAAGAAGGAAATCGCGCTTTACATCAACTCGCCGGGCGGCGTGGTGACGGCAGGCATGGCGATCTACGACACCATGCAGTTCATCCGTCCGGCCGTGTCGACGCTTTGCATCGGTCAGGCCGCGTCCATGGGCTCGCTGCTGCTGGCCGCCGGCGAAAAGGGCATGCGTTTCGCCACGCCGAATGCGCGCATCATGGTTCACCAGCCTTCCGGCGGTTTCCAGGGGCAGGCCTCCGACATCGAGCGTCATGCCCGCGACATCATCAAGATGAAGCGCAAGCTCAACGAAGTTTATGTCCGGCACTGCGGAAAGACCTACGAGGAAGTTGAAACCACGCTCGATCGTGACCATTTCATGGATGCCGGCGAAGCGCAGGACTGGGGTTTGATCGACAAGGTCATGACCTCGCGCAGCGAAATCGAAGGCGCGAACTAAGCATCGGGGCCGTTCGGTCGATATTTTTGGACGGATGGCCGCCTTTGGCGGGCCGGGCGATGTCGCAGAGTTGCAATCGCGATATGCAAATCGCGCCGAGCGACGCTTTTGGGGTTTTATCCGCCGTTGAAGCCGTTAATAGTATGGCAAACCGAAGCTGTTACGACAACGTAGTGCGTAACAGGACCGGGCTTGACGGCATGGCCTTGAAGCGGGCATGACCCGTCGTGTTGTTGCCCTTTTGTTTTGCGAGCGTTCTTCAGGGCGGCAGAAAGCGAATATGATAGTGGCCGTTCAAGGCGGGCGGCTTACTGGAAGGAAGTGATAATGAGCAAAGTCGGCGGTAACAATGGCGGTGACTCGAAGAACACGCTCTATTGTTCCTTTTGCGGAAAGAGCCAGCACGAGGTCCGTAAGCTGATCGCTGGCCCGACGGTTTTCATCTGCGATGAATGCGTCGAGCTGTGCATGGACATCATCCGCGAGGAAAACAAGACCTCGATGGTGAAGTCCAGCGACGGCGTGCCCACGCCGCAGGAGATCATGGAGGTTCTGGACGAGTATGTGATCGGACAGAGCCATGCCAAGCGCATTCTGTCGGTGGCGGTCCACAACCACTACAAGCGGCTTGCGCACGCCTCCAAGGGTGGTGGCGAGATCGAGCTGTCGAAGTCCAACATCCTGCTCGTCGGTCCGACCGGCTGCGGCAAGACCTATCTGGCCCAGACGCTCGCCCGTATCATCGACGTGCCGTTCACCATGGCGGATGCGACGACGCTGACGGAGGCGGGCTATGTCGGCGAGGATGTCGAGAACATTATCCTGAAGCTGCTGCAGTCTGCCGATTACAACGTCGAACGCGCCCAGCGCGGCATCGTCTATATCGATGAGGTCGACAAGATTTCGCGCAAGTCCGACAACCCCTCGATCACCCGCGACGTTTCGGGCGAGGGCGTTCAGCAGGCGCTGTTGAAGATCATGGAAGGCACGGTTGCCTCCGTGCCGCCGCAGGGCGGGCGCAAGCATCCGCAGCAGGAATTCCTGCAGGTTGACACCACCAACATCCTGTTCCTGTGCGGCGGCGCGTTTGCCGGTCTGGACAAGGTCATCTCGGCGCGCGGCGAGCGCACCTCGATCGGCTTCGGCGCCTCGGTGAAGGCCGCCGATGATCGTCGCGTCGGCGACGTTCTGCGCGAACTGGAGCCGGAAGATCTGGTCAAGTTCGGGCTGATCCCCGAATTCATCGGCCGTCTGCCCGTTATCGCGACGCTGGAAGACCTCGATGAGGCCGCACTGATGCAGATCCTGACCGAGCCGAAGAACGCTCTGGTCAAGCAGTATCAGCGGCTGTTCGAGATGGAGGATGTCGAGCTGACATTCCACGAGGACGCACTGCTCGCCATTGCACGCCGCGCGATCGAACGCAAGACCGGCGCGCGCGGCCTGCGCTCGATCATGGAGAAGATCCTGCTCGACACCATGTTCGAACTGCCGGCCATGAAGGGCGTTCGCGAGGTCGTGATCTCGGACGAGGTGGTCGAAGGGACGGCGCAGCCGCTCTACATCTACGAGAATCGCTCGGGCGACAAGGCCAATGCCTCGGCTTGAGGCGGGCGCTTTCTGAATATATTTGGCGCGGGCAGGGCGGTTTCATCGTCCTGCCCGCATCGTTTCACGGTACATCCGGCACGAAACGGCCGAGATTGCCGGTTTGTTCCGCCGAATTCGCGGTACAGCTTGAAATCGATCTTTCAAAGCGCCACTTGTTCCGCAACAATTGAGAAGAAATCAACGGGTTGCTCCCAACGGCCCGTCAATGCTGCCCGGTCTTCCTCCGGGCGGTCGGAAAGGAAAAAGACATGACGCAGAACGCGCCAGCAGCGGAAGCCGCCGCTTTCCCCGTGTTGCCCTTGCGTGACATCGTGGTTTTCCCCCACATGATCGTTCCGCTGTTCGTCGGCCGCGAGAAATCCATTCGCGCGCTGGAAGAAGTGATGAACGCCGATCGCCAGATCATGCTCGTCACCCAGATCAATGCCGCCGACGACGATCCGGAACCCGACGCGCTTTACCGCATCGGCACCATCGCCAACGTGCTGCAATTGCTGAAACTGCCCGACGGGACCGTCAAGGTTCTGGTCGAGGGCAAGTCGCGTGCGCAGATCGACGATATCCGTCTTGAGAACGACTTCTACGAAGCCAATGCCAGCGTGCTGGCGGAGCCGGAAGAAGATGCGGTCGAGATCGAGGCGCTGTCGCGCTCGGTGGTATCCGAGTTTGAAAACTATGTGAAGCTGAACAAGAAGGTTTCGCCCGAGGTTGTCGGCGCCGCCGGCCAGATCGAGGACTACTCGAAGCTTGCCGATACGGTGGCCTCGCATCTCGCGATCAAGCTGACCGAGAAGCAGGAAATGCTGGAAACCACCAGCGTCAAGAGCCGTCTGGAAAAGGCGCTCGGCTTCATGGAAGGCGAGATCTCGGTTCTTCAGGTCGAAAAGCGCATCCGCACCCGCGTCAAGCGGCAGATGGAGAAGACCCAGCGCGAGTATTATCTGAATGAGCAGATGAAGGCCATTCAGAAGGAACTCGGCGAGGGCGAGGACGGCCGCGACGAAATGGCCGAGCTCGAAGAGCGCATCAAAAAGACCAAGCTCTCCAAGGAAGCCCGTGAAAAGGCCGACGCGGAGATGAAGAAGCTGCGCAATATGAGCCCGATGTCGGCCGAATCGACCGTCGTTCGCAACTATCTCGACTGGCTGACGGGTCTGCCCTGGAATTCCAAGTCGAAGATCAAGCGCGATCTGAAGGCGGCCGAGAAGGTGCTGGAGGAAGATCACTTCGGCCTGGAAAAGGTCAAGGAACGCGTGGTCGAGTACCTTGCCGTGCAGGCGCGCGCCAAGAAGCTCAAGGGCCCGATTCTGTGCCTCGTCGGTCCGCCCGGCGTGGGCAAGACCTCGCTCGCCCAGTCGATCGCTAAGGCGACCGGCCGCGAATATGTCCGCATGGCGCTTGGCGGCGTTCGTGACGAGGCAGAGATCCGCGGTCACCGCCGGACCTATATCGGTTCCATGCCCGGCAAGATCATCCAGTCGATGAAGAAGGTCGGCAAGAGCAATCCGCTGTTCCTGCTCGACGAGATCGACAAGATGGGCGCCGATTTCCGCGGCGATCCGTCCTCGGCCCTGCTTGAGGTGCTGGATCCGGAACAGAATGCGACGTTCATGGACCACTATCTCGAGGTCGAATACGATCTGTCGAACGTGATGTTCATCACCACGGCGAACACGCTCGATATTCCGGGCCCGCTGATGGACCGCATGGAGATCATCCGCATCGCCGGCTATACCGAGGACGAGAAGCTGGAAATTGCCCGCCGTCACCTTCTGCCGAAGGCGATACGCGAGCACGCGTTGAAGCCCGAGGAGTTCTCGGTCGATGATGGCGCGCTGACCCGCACGATCCAGCAGTATACCCGCGA
Organism: Martelella sp. AMO21009; assembly: GCF_053484295.1. Taxonomy (NCBI): domain Bacteria; kingdom Pseudomonadati; phylum Pseudomonadota; class Alphaproteobacteria; order Hyphomicrobiales; family Aurantimonadaceae; genus Martelella; species Martelella sp. AMO21009. The sequence goes on along the minus strand of NZ_JBAKFR010000014.1, from coordinate 57,039 downwards.
GGCGGGCGTGCGCAGCCTTGAGCGCGAGCTGATGAAGCTTGCCCGCAAGGCCGTGACCGAAATCGTCCGGGGCGACAAGACCGCGGTTCACATCACCGCGGACAATCTGCCCGACTATCTCGGCGTCCAGCGCTATCGCCACGGCGAGGCGGAAGGCGACGATCAGGTCGGCGTCGTTACCGGTCTGGCGTGGACGGAAGTCGGCGGCGAACTGCTGACGATCGAAGGCGTGATGATGCCCGGCAAGGGCCGCATGACGGTCACCGGCAACCTGCGCGACGTGATGAAGGAATCGATTTCGGCAGCGGCATCCTATGTCCGCTCGCGCGCCGTCGACTTCGGAATCAAGCCGCCTATGTTCGACAAGAACGACATTCACGTTCACGTTCCGGAAGGCGCCACGCCCAAGGACGGTCCGTCGGCGGGCGTCGCCATGGCGACAGCCATCGTCTCGGTCATGACCGGCATTCCGATCCACAAGAATGTGGCGATGACGGGTGAGATCACGCTGCGCGGTCGGGTTCTGCCGATCGGCGGTCTGAAGGAGAAGCTGCTTGCGGCGCTACGCGCCGGCATCACCAAGGTGCTGATCCCGGAAGAGAACGCCAAGGACCTGCCGGACATTCCGGACAACGTCAAGAACGGTCTCGAAATCGTGCCGGTATCGCGCATGGGTGAGGTGCTTCAGCACGCGTTGCTGGAGATGCCGAAGCCCATTGAATGGGATCCGGAAGCCGATCCGGTCGCGATTTCGAGCGAGGAATCGGAAGGCGACTCGGTCAAATCCGTGGCCCATTGAGGTCGAACAATTGCCACTTTTCACGGGCTCCTGTGGAAAAGGGGCGCAGGAGGCCGGTTTTTAACCGGCCTTTTGCGTGCAAAATGCCCCAAACCCCTTGCAATTCCCTGCCACGCAAGGCTTTTGAATTGCAGCGGGCTTTGGTGGAGTGTAACTAAACCCCTGAGACAAGACCTCGTTTCGAACCATTTGAGAAAGGGTGGAAACATGAACAAGAGTGAACTCGTAGCATCCGTGGCTGAAAAGGCCGGCCTGTCGAAGACCGACGCGGCTTCCGCTGTTGACGCTGTATTCGACGCCGTTCAGGGCGAACTGAAGAATGGCGGCGAAGTCCGTCTCGCCGGTTTCGGCGCCTTCACCGTATCCCACAGCGCCGCGCGCAAGGGCCGCAACCCCTCGACGGGCGCCGAAGTCGATATCCCGGCGCGCAACGTTCCGAAGTTCACGGCCGGCAAGGGCCTCAAGGAAGCTTGCAACTCCTGATCTCGCTGTTTGGCGAAAAACCCGGAGCCTCGCGTTCCGGGTTTTTTTCTACGTAAATTGGTTAGTTTAGACTTACCAATATTGGCGGCTTGCATTGCCGATTTACCCGATCCTGTCTCGCTTGCTTGAAAGTTTCGCGTTGCGCTTCATATCATGAGGTGATGCCGTTCATGTCCTGGCTTCGGCCTGGACGGGTAACGGGAAACGTTTTTCATGCTATGCTAAAATGTCATAGAGGATTTGCCGGTATCAGGACGAGCGCCCTTGAATAGCCACCTGAAGCCCAATGCGGAGGAGAAGCGCCTCGCGGCGCTGCGGAAGCTCGAGGTGATCGATACGCAGCCGGAGGCGGAGTTCGATGCGCTCGCCAGGGCGGCGGCACTTGTTTGCGGCACGCCCGTTTCCCTGATTTCGCTGATCGACAGGGATCGTCAGTGGTTCAAGGCGAATGTCGGCTTGGAAGGGCTGGTCGAGACCGAGCGGCGCCTGTCTTTCTGCACGCACGCGATCGAGGGCGAGGGGCTTCTTGAGGTTGGCGATGCCCGCAAGGATGAGCGCTTTGCCGCAAATCCTTTCGTTACGGGCGACCCCGGGATTCGCTTCTACGCCGGCGTGCCCCTCAAGCTTTCCGGCGGCGAAAATGTCGGCACTCTCTGCGTCATCGATATGGAAGCGCGCAGTCTTTCGGATGAACAGCGGCAGATCCTGAGCCATCTTGCCGAAGCGACGGCCAGGGCGCTGGAGATGCGCCGGGCTTTCCTGCACGAGAATGAACTTCTGACCGCCGCCGCCGAAACGCAATCGATCCTGCAAAACAGCGAGGATGCGATCGTCACCATGGATATGGGCGGCAGGATCACGCAGTGGAACAGGGCCGCCGAGCGCATGTTCGGCTATGCGGCCGAAGAGGCCCTGGGCGCTTCGGCCGGTATCATGTCCGGCGACGATACCGCCGCCTACGACCCATATTCGCGGCTGATGGAACTCGGCAACGCCCGCACGATCCGCACGGAGCGCAGGCACAGGGATGGATCGACCATTCCGGTCTCCGTGTCGATCGGGCCGGTGGTCTCCGAAGATGGCGATATCGTCGGCGCCACCGAAATCATCCGCGACATTTCCGACATCCTGGCGACGCAGAACGAGCTTTCGCAGGCGGAGCAGCGGCTGCGCCGGCTCTATAGGGCCACGCCGGCAATGCTTCACGCGGTCGATCCCGACGGACGGCTCTTGAGCGTCAGTGACCGCTGGCTGGAGGAGATGGGTTATAGCCGGGAGGATGTGATCGGCCGGCCTCTCGCGGCGTTCATGCCGGAGCGTTCGGCGCGGCGCCTCCACACCGAATTGCTGCCGAAGCTTTCGAGCGAAGGGCGCTACGCGGATGCTGAGGGGCAGATGATCACCCGTTCCGGCGCGGTGATCGACGTCCTGCTATCTGCCGATATCGAGCGCAACGCGGCCGGAGAGATCGTGCGGTCAATCGGCATTGTCGAGAACGTCACCTATCGCCGGCAGATCGAAATGGCGCTGCGCGCCGAAAGGCGCAGGCTCGGCCAGATCATCGAGGGCACCAGCGCGGGCACATGGGAGTGGAACGTCACCACCGGCGAGAACCGGGTGAATGAGGAATGGGCGGCCATGCTGGGCTATACGCTGAAGGAGCTCGCGCCGGTCACTATCGATGCCTTCCGGGACCGCATTCATCCCGATGACCGGCCGCTGCTCGATGCGCGGATTGACGCGCATTTCAGCGGTGAGACCGATAATTACGAAGCCGAGCTGCGCGTGCGCCACAAACAGGGGCACTGGGTGTGGATCGCCACGCGCGGGCGCGTGCTCGAACAGCGAAGCGATGGACGGCCGGAACGGATGTTCGGCATTCACGTGGACATTACGGTCCAGAAGCGCAGGGAAGAGGAACTCCGCCTGAGCAAGGAGCTTCTCGACCGTACGGGACAGGTGGCGGGCGTCGGAGGCTGGGTACTGGACCTGATCGAAGGCAGGTTGCGGTGGTCGAAAGAGACCTGTCGCATTCACGAGGTCGAGCCGGATTTCGAGCCGGTTCTGGAGGAGGCGATCAATTTCTACGCGCCGGATTCGCAGCCTCTCATTCTGGCAGCGGTTGAACAATGTATCGCGACAGGCGAGGGGTGGGATCTGGAGCTGCAGCTCGTCACCGCGAAAGGAAACCTGCTCTGGGTCCGCGCCGTTGGCTCGGCGGAATTCGTGGACGGCAAGACGGCGCGGCTGGTCGGCACGTTCCAGGATATCAGCGAGGCGGTGGCCCAGCGCAAGGCGCTTGAAGACGTCAACCGGCTGTTTTCAGTGGCGACCGAAACGGGCAGGATCGGCATCTGGGACGCCGACCTCGTTACCGGCAAGACAAACTACTCCGATATCTGGTGCGAACTGATCGGTTACACCCGCGAGGAGGTGACCGACAGCGGAACCGCCTGGCAATCCTTTATCCACCCCGACGACATGGAGCGCGCGCTGGCGGCGGATGCCGCCCATGTTCGCGGCGAGGCGCCGATCTTCGAGGAGCAGTTCCGGATGCGCCACAAGGATGGCCGATGGATCTGGATCCTCGACCGGGGGCTGGTCACCGAACGCGATGAGGACGGCCGGCCGCTGCGGATGATCGGCACTCATACCGATATCACCCGGCAGAAGGAGCAGGAGGCCGAGCGGCTCCTGAATGCGGAGCGCATGGCGATTGCCGCCGATAATGGCGGCATCGGCATCTGGGAGATCAATCTCTCCACCAATGAGGCAAGCTGGGATGCCGGCATGTACCGCCTTTACGGTTTGCCGCCGGATACCCCCACGCCACTGGCCACCCTTTGGCGGCGCTACACGTTTGAAGAGGATGTCGCCCGCCTGGTGGATGCCGTCAGGCACGCCATCGACAATGACGATCAGTTGGACGAGGAATACCGGATTGTCTGGGCAGATGGCTCGCTCCATCATCTGCGCGCTTCGGCGCGGCTGGTGCGCGGTGTCGACGGCGGACCGGATCGGTTCATCGGCGTCACATGGGAAGTCACCGAAGAGCGGCAGCTCGGGTTTGAGCTTGCGGAGCAGCACGAACGCATGCGGGTCACGCTGGATTCGATCGGGGACGCCGTGATCACGGCGGATGCGGATGGCATGATCCGCTGGCTGAACCCGATCGCCGAGCGTATGACCGGATGGACCGCCGCCGATGCCGAGGGCGAACCGTCGCATCACGTGTTCCGCGTCATCCGGGAAGACAGTCGCGAACCGGCAATGGACCCGATCCGCACCTGCCTGGAATTGCGCCAGGTGGTCGGACTGTCGGAGGATACACTCCTGGTTTCGCGCGACGGACGGGAGTTCGCGATCGAGGATTCCTGCGCTCCGATCAGGAGCGCAGAGGGCGAGGTGCTGGGCGCCGTGCTGGTGTTTCACGACGTCAGCGAACAAAGGCGACTGGCCCGTGAAATGTCCTACCGCGCCAGCCATGATCAGCTTACCGGGCTTATCAACCGGTCGGAATTCGAGCGGCGGATGCACAGGACCCTCGACGCGGCGCGCGCCGGCGGCCCCGATTCGGCGCTGCTTTTCATCGATCTCGACCGCTTCAAGATCGTCAATGACAGTTGCGGCCATGCCGTGGGCGACGAGCTGCTGATCAAGATCAGCCGGCTGATGCAGGGCGTGATCCGGTCGAACGACGCTCTCGCGCGTCTTGGAGGTGACGAGTTTGCCGTAATCATCGAAAACTGTCCCATCGAAATCGCCCAGGCCATCGCCCAGAAAATCTGCGATGCGGTTGCGGATTTCGTTTTGGTCCATGAGGGTAAGCATTACCGGATCGGCGCCAGTATCGGCCTTGCGAGGATCAATGAAGCCGCGTCGAGCGTCGCGACGATCCTTCAGGAGGCGGATGCCGCCTGTTATGCTGCCAAGGAGGAAGGACGCAACCGGGTTCATGTCTGGCGGGACCATGACGAGACCGTCAGGTCGCTGGTCGGCCAGACGAGCTGGGTCACCCGCATCGAGGAGGCGCTGGAGGAGGACGGCTTCGTCCTTTATGCCCAGAAAATCGTCCCGTTTTCCGGAGCGGGCGGCAAGACCCATGTCGAACTTCTGCTGCGCATGATCGGCGACAATGGCGAGGTCATCCCGCCAAGCGCCTTTCTGCCGGCCTCCGAGCGCTTCAATCTCGCGACCCGGATAGATCGCTGGGTGCTTGCCCATGCGCTGGAATGGATGGCGTCGGCCGGCGCCGGACCGCAAAGCGTCGTGTCGGTGAATGTCTCGGGCCAGTCGGTCGGCGACCGCGGTTTCCACAGGTTTGCCCTGGAACTGCTTGATACGGCAAGCGAGGCGGTGCGCCGCAGCCTGTGCCTGGAAATAACCGAGACGTCCGTGATCTCCAATATGGCCGAGGCCATGGAATTCATTCGGGCGCTGCGGGAACGCGGCGTGATGATCGCGCTCGACGATTTTGGCGCGGGCTCCTCGTCCTTCAGCTACCTCAAGCGCTTCTCCATCGATTTTCTCAAGATCGACGGCCAGTTTGCCCAGGGGCTGCTGACCCATCCCGTCGACGAGGCGACGATCCGGTGCTTCGTGGAGATGGCCCGGATCCTGCACATCCAGACGGTCGCCGAATATGTCTCCGATGACAAGATCGCCGCGCGGTTGAGAGACATGGGAGTCGATCTGGCGCAGGGCTATGCCTACCACCACCCCGAACCGGCGGCCGGGCTCAAGCTATAGGCGCGCGCTGGGCCCCGGGATTGCGATTTACAGTTGCCATGGCGAAGCTCCTCGCAATCATCAGGGTAGGCAAGCAGCGTTTCGGGTCATCAAAACGCTTGACCGCGACTAAATTTTGCTGCACTAGGTACCGTACCGTACGTTACCTCGGGCGTCGGGCGGAAAAGTGGATTCCGGTTTTTCGTTACCCGACGCGTCCAAGAAGAATCTAGAGCATTGGGGCGATCCAACTAATCGCCCGGTGTTCTAGTCGAAAGAGCCTTTTATTGACCGACGATACCGATATCGAGGCCCATTTTTCGCCCCGCCAGCAGGCGGTGCTGGAGCAGGCGCTGCGGCTTCTGGTCGAGGGCGGCGAGAAATCCGTGACGACCGCAGGCATCGCGCGCGCGGCAAGCTGCTCGAAGGAAAGTCTCTACAAGTGGTTCGGCGATCGCGATGGCCTTCTGGCGGCGATGGTTGCTTACCAGGCCAGCAAGGTGCGCACCTTCGAGAGCGCCGGCCATCGCCTTGATAGCGACGAACTCAAGCGGCATCTGCAGACATTCGGACAGGATCTGCTGGAAGTGCTTGCCGGCGATGTCTCGCTGGCGCTGAACCGGCTGGCGATCGGCCGGGTGACGCGGGATGGACAAAAGCTCGGCCGCATGCTTCTGGAACGGGGCAGGGCGCAGATCGACCAGCGTGCCCGCGCGCTGCTGGAAGACGGAAGACGCTCCGGCGTGCTGCTGTTCGACAATGGCGACGAGGCTTACCGCGTGCTCTATGGGCTGATCGTCGGCGACAGCCATGTGCGCCAGCTTCTGGGCGAGCCCGCCGACCGCGGCATGTTCCAGCGGCGCGCCGAGCGCGCTGTAGACCGTTTCTGGCTGCTTTACGCGGCCAAGTGAATTGACGCCGCCTTGGGGCGGTGGATCAAAAGACAGGTTGTCAAGGGAAGGAAAGACAATGCGTGTTTACTACGATCAGGATGCTGATCTCAATCTCGTCAAGGGCCGCAAGGTCGCGATCATCGGCTATGGCTCGCAGGGCCGCGCCCATGCACTGAACCTGAAGGACAGCGGCGCCGAAAACGTCGCGATCGCCCTTCGCAAGGGTTCGGCGACCGCCAAGAAGGCCGAAGCCGATGGCTTCGAGGTCAAGACCGTCGCCGAGGCTGCCGCCTGGGCCGACCTGATGATGATGGCGACGCCTGACGAGCTGCAGGCCGGCATCTACAACAGCGAGATCGCCCCCAACATCCGCGACGGCGCGGCGATCGCATTTGCCCACGGCCTCAACGTTCACTTCGGCCTGATCGAGCCCAAGAAGAGCGTTGACGTCATAATGATCGCGCCGAAGGGCCCCGGCCACACCGTGCGCGGCGAATACCAGAAGGGCGGCGGCGTTCCCTGCCTCGTTGCCGTTCACCAGGATGCGTCCGGCAACGCGCTTGACGTTGCGCTGTCTTATGCGTCCGGCGTTGGCGGCGGCCGTTCGGGCATCATCGAGACCACGTTCCAGGAAGAATGCGAAACCGACCTTTTCGGCGAGCAGGTCGTTCTGTGCGGCGGTCTGGTCGAGCTGATCCGCGCCGGTTTCGAAACTCTGGTCGAAGGCGGCTACGCCCCGGAAATGGCCTATTTCGAGTGCCTGCACGAGGTGAAGCTGATCGTTGACCTGATCTATGAAGGCGGTATCGCCAACATGAACTACTCGATCTCGAACACGGCCGAGTGGGGCGAGTACGTCACCGGTCCGCGGATCATCACCGAAGAGACCAAGGCCGAGATGAAGCGCGTTCTGAAAGACATCCAGACCGGTCGCTTCACCAGCGAATGGATGCAGGAATGGCATTCCGGCGCCGCCCGCTTCAAGGCCACCCGCCGCGTCAACGATCATCACCAGATCGAGGAAGTCGGCGAAAAGCTGCGCGGCATGATGCCCTGGATCAAGAAGGGCGCGCTGGTCGACAAAGAGCGCAACTAAGCCTTCGCGTAAGCGATGTCAGATAAGCCGGAGGCGTAAAGCGCTTCCGGCTTTTTCGTTAAGTTTGGCTTGTCAGAGGGAGTATGTTCCAACGTATACGCCACCGTCAGCCAAAATATCTTCAAATTCATCAAGTGATTCGTTAACGGCCTCTAAAAATTCAACTGACTTTATAAATTTTGAAGGAAATTTTTCATTCTTTATAGAAAAAATTATATCAATTTCCCGGTCAGGCGAATTTATAATTTCATTTATATCCATCGTTGTTTTTCTGATATTTTTCAGTAGACTGAAATTTGATCCATGAATCAGATTTCCGATTATATTGTGAATATTATCATTCTTCGTAATTGAGTTTTGCGTAATTTTTATCTGTTTCTGCTTTAGAATTGCGGGCTCGTAAGTGAGCTCTGCTAGGCGCCTCAGCGATAGGGCGAGAAGCGTCATATCTCTCCGAAAGAGCTCTTCTGCTATATCTAGGTACCTTCCGGAGCCGATTGAGTTGGCGGACCTTGATGTGGCGAAAGCCGCAGAACGAGCGAGATGCTCAGTCGCGTCATTGTAGGCATATTTACACAAGATTTCGTTGAACTTGATCTCCATTCTTCTACGTCTTTCACATTAATCGAACTCAAACAATGCCACGCTGATGCCATTTGTTACCTTAAGCTGCATGGTACGCGACATAAAATTACAAAATTCGAGGAGAAAATAGGTCAGCATTATTGACTTAAATCACGTGCTGTGGTGATCTTCCGGGCACAAAAAAGACGTTTGAGGAAACCCCCATGCTTGACTGGGAAGCGATTTACGCCACACGCGCCAAACGGATGGGCGCCTCCGAAATCCGCGAACTGCTGAAGCTGCTCGACCAGCCGGACATCATTTCGTTCGCTGGCGGCATTCCCGATCCCGCGCTGTTTCCGGCGGCCGATTTTCAAAAGGCCTATTCCGATATTCTCGGCAGTTCGGAAGCCGGGCAGGCGCTGCAATATTCCGTCAGCGAAGGCTATCCGCGCCTGCGCGAATGGATCGTGCAGCGCATGAATGCGCGCGGCATCAACGCCGATATCGGCAATATCTTCATCACCTCGGGCTCGCAGCAGGCGCTCGACTATCTCGGCAAGCTGCTGCTGTCGCCGGGCGATACCGCGCTGGTGCAATGGCCGACCTATCTCGGCGCGCTGCAGGCCTTCAATGCCTATGAGCCGCGCTATGACAGGCTCGACCTTTCGCGCAATACCGCGCCGGAAGATTATGCGAAGGCGGCGAGCGAGGCCGGCAGTCGGGTGAAATTCGCCTATCTCTCGGCCGACTTCGCCAACCCGACCGGCGAATGCCTGACGCCGATGGAGCGCGAGAAACTGCTCGACATTGCCGATAAGCTGGATATCGCCGTCATCGAGGACGCAGCCTATCGCGCGCTGCGCTTTGACGGCGAGCGCCAGAAGACGCTGCTTGCCATGGATTGCGAACGTTCAGGCGGCATCGAGAACACCCGCACGCTCTATTGCGGCAGTTTCTCGAAAACGTTGTCGCCGGGCCTGCGCGTCGGCTGGGTATGCGCGGCACGGCCGGTCATCCGCCGGCTGGTGCTGGCAAAGCAGGCCGCCGACCTGCACTCGCCGACGATCAACCAGATGGCCGTCGCGCGCGTTGCCGAGGCCGGTTTCGACGCCCAGGCAGAAAAGATCATCGCCGTCTATCGCGAGCGTCGCGACGCCATGCTGGATGCGCTCGCCAGGCATATGCCCGATGGCGTGAGCTGGACCAAACCACAGGGCGGCATGTTCGTCTGGGTGACGCTGCCGGAGCATATCGACAGCGCCGCGCTGCTGAAGGAATCGCTCAAGGAGGCCAAGGTGGCCTTCGTGCCCGGCAATGCGTTCTACGCGGACGGCAGCGGCAAGAATCATCTGCGCCTGTCGTTCTCCTGCTCGGCGCCTGCCGCCATCGATGAGGGCATGCGCCGGCTCGGCGCGCTGATCGGCAGCGAACTCGCAGCCGCCGCCTGACAAGGGCGACCGGAAAAACGTTCAGTCAGAAAGAGGCCCGGCGCTCAACGTCGGGCCTCTTTTTCTGTTCAATTCGTTCTCGCGCCAAATCATCCCTCCAATCCAGGGCCCGTATTTCGGGTATTGTCATCAAAGTCTCAACCGGCGTCATTACGACTGTTGTCGCAGGGGATTGCGTCCGGCAGGGAAGGGATTGTGATGAACGTGGTAGACAAGGAAATGCGGACCGCGGCGGATGGCCACAGCGTCCAGCACTATATCGACGAACACCCGTATTGGGCGGATGGCACGGCTGCACCCGCACCGCAGATGACGGCGATGCAGTGGCGGATCTGGAGCCTTTCGGTTGCCGGCAAGTTCTTCGAAGGGCTTGTGGTTTTCATGACCGGCGTCGCCATGCCGCTCATCGCAAAGGAATTCGGCCTCAATGCCGCCCAGCACGGTATGGTTGGCTCGGCCTCGCTGTTCGGCATACTGATCGGGGCGAGCGCGCTTGGCAGCCTTTCGGATCGCTTCGGGCGCAAGCGGGTGTTCATCTTCGAGATCGGGCTTTTCATCGCCTTTCTGGCAATGATCGTGTTCACCCCGAACTTCCCGTGGCTCATTGTCTGCCTGTTCGGCATGGGGCTTGCGCTTGGCTGCGATTACCCCACGGCTCATCTGGTGATTTCGGAAAGCACGCCTTCGCGCACCCGTGGCGGGCTTGTGCTTTCCGCCTTCGGGTTTCAGGCCGTCGGCGCGCTGTTCGGCACGGTTCTCGGCTATATCATCCTCACGCTCGACCCGTCGGTCGGCGCATGGCGCTGGATGTATGGCTGTGCGATCATTCCGGCGCTTGCGGTCTTTATCGGCCGGTTCTTCATTCCCGAAAGCCCGCACTGGCTGGCCGTCAGCGGCCGGGAGCGCGCCGCGGAGACGGAGCTGCAGAAGCTGCTGCGCCGCAAGCCGCTCTATCCGAAGACGATCTCCATCAATGGCCGCCGGGAAAAGCGCGAGGACAAGCCGCATGCGACCGGCTATCGCGGCCTGTTCCAGAACCGGAACCGCAAGGCGCTGATCCTGGCCTCCGTGCCCTGGTTCCTCCAGGATCTCGGCACCTATGGGATCGGCATCTTCACGCCGACGATCCTGGCGGCCACCGTGGGGCACCAACGCCAGCATGCCCAGAACATCGCCGATCTCGTGCACAACGACCTGATCGCCGCCAAGGGCACCGCACTGCTGGATGTGCTTCTGCTGGTCGGCATTGTCGCCGCCGTCCTGCTCGCTGACCGGATCGGGCGGATCAGGTTGCAGGTCTTCGGTTTCATCGGCTGCGCCGCAGGCCTGTTCATCGCCGCCCAGGCAGGGGCCTATAGCGGGGCGACCCAGACCGCACTGATTTTCACCGGCTTCATGCTGTTCAATTTCATGACCAATCTCGGCCCCAACGCCCAGACCTATCTGATCGCAGGCGAGGTGTTCCCGACGCAGATCAGGGGAACGGGGGCGGGGTTCGCGGCCTCCTTCGCCAAGATCGGGGCCTGCCTCACGGCCTTCCTGTTCCCGATCCTTCTCGCCGATATCGGCACGACGGCGCTGCTCTACGCCCTTGTGGCGACCTCGCTTTTCGGCGCGCTGGTGACCTTCTTCTTCCGCATCGAGACCAAGGGCATCAGCCTCGACGCTTCCTGAGCATCACGCATAAAAAAGAGCCCCGGCCGAAAGACCGGGGCTCCTCATTTCAGCCAATCAAGACCGATCAGCCAGCGGCTTCACGGGCCTTTTCGAGCCAACCGTCAACCATGTCCTGGTTGTTCTTGATCCACTCGGTGGCCTGCGCCTGAACGTCGTCGTCGCCATTGTTCATCTTCGAGTTCTGGGCGAAGATGTCTTCCAGCGGGATCGATACTTCCTTCAGGAGCGCATCGACGGCCGGATTGTCGGCGATGAATTCGTCGTTGACGACCGGAACGATGTCGTTGGCGACAAAGCCCATGTAGCACGGATCGGCGACGCAGGTGTCGAGACCCTTGGCCGGAGCCGGCAGCTCGACGCCTTCCTTCTGCGGCACTTCAATCCACATCACGTCCTTACCCGGCGAAAGCTGGTCAACAGTCCAGTTCGGGGTCCAGGTGTAGAACAGGATGTGCTCGCCGTTCTGGTAGGCGGCGATCGCATCGGCCATCGAAGCGGAGTAGCCGGCCTTGATCGGGTTGATGTCGTCACCCAGGTCGAACTCTTCCATGTGCTTCGAAATCGTCAGCTCGCAGCCCCAGCCGGGCGGGCAGGCGACCAGATCGGCCTTGCCGTCGCCGTTGCGGTCGAAGGCTTCCTTGACTTCGTCGCGCTTGAAGTCGTCAAGCGTCTTGATGTCGAATTCTTCGATCGCGGCCTTGTCGACGAGGTAGCCCTGCAGGGCGCCGCCCTTGGCGACCGCGCCGTCAACCTTGGCCTTGCCTTCGAAGGTCGGCTTGTAGGTTTCATGCAGCGGGAACCAGCCATTGACCCAGAGGTCGACATCGCCCTGCGACACAGCCTGATAGAAGGCGGACGCGCCGAGCGTCATCGGGCCGGTTACGCTGTAGCCGAGATCCTCGAACATCTGCTTGTAAATTTCGGCCTGGAACCAGCCGGTGTCCCAGTCGGCCTGCGCCATCTTGATGGTCTTGCCATCGCCAGGTTCCTGCGCGAAGGCGGCAGTGGCCGGGACGATGCTGGCGGCGCCAAGCATGAGGGCGGCGGTCAGTTTGGTGAGATTGTTCATGAGCGTTTCTCCGTTTCTTCGTGTTGCGGCGCTTGCCCTGTTGCAGGCAACCGCCTTGGCGACGGGATTGGAGATCCCTTTCAGAAAACGTCCGGATGGACGCCTTCGTTTTATTCGGCGGCCTTTTTCTGACCGCTGAAAAGCGTACCCAACGCCTGACGGAACGTCATCCGGTTGGGGTCTGATGGCTCGACGAGGCCCTGGGTGATGCGGTCGAGCACGATGGCAAGAACCACAATCCCGACGCCGCCGGCGGTAGCACCACCGACATCAAGCCGGCCGAGGCCAGTGTTGACGACCTGTCCAAGGCCGCCCGCGCCGATAAGCGCTGCGATGACAACCATTGACATGGCCAACATCAGCGTCTGATTCAACCCCGCCATGATGGTTCTCATGGCAAGCGGGAGCTGAACTTCGAACAGCGTCTGCGAATAGGTGGCGCCGAAAGCCTCCGATGCCTCGATCAGATCGGTGCGCACATTGCGGATGCCGAGATTGGTCATGCGGATGATCGGGGGCAGCGCGAAGATGATGGTGGCGATGATGCCCGGCGCCATGCCGACGCCGAACAGCATCACGATCGGCACGAGATAGACGAAGCTTGGTACCGTCTGCATCACGTCGAGGATCGGCCGTACGATCTTCCACATCGTATCGCTGCGGGCGACGAGAATGCCGACCGGCACGCCGATAATGGTGCAGAAGAACACCGAGGTCAGGATCATGGCGAGCGTGGTCATCGTTTCCGGCCACAGCCCGATGAGATCGACGAACAGGAAGCCGACAATCGTGACGATCGCCATAGTCTTGCCGACGATGCGCCAGGCCAGCAGCGCAAAGACCGCCGTCAGCACCAGCATCGGAATGAAGGCCAGGAACCCGTCAAGCGCCATCAGCACCTGGTTGACCGGCACCTGAAGCGCGCGGAAGAACGGCCGGAAATTCGGCACCAGAAAGCCGCGGACGAAATCGTTTACCCAGGCGTCGAAGGGAATGGTGAAATACTGTGATGGATCGAACATGGTCTAGCTCCCTCTCGACTTATTCGCTGGCCGGCTGGCCGGCCTGCTTCTTGGCTTCTTCTTCGGCGAGTTGGGGAGGGGGCTCCTCCGTATCGGCGGCGAGCTGCTCGAAGATCGCTTCCTGGTCGACGACGCCGACAAGCTTGCCGTCGTCATCGGTCACGGCCATCGGCACGCCGGCCTGCGCCGCGCCATAGACCTCGTTCAGGTAGGACTCTTCCGAAACGGTCGGCGGCTCGGCATACATCACGTCGCGAACGGGGGCCGTGCGCTGCGCTTCCATCGCGTCGGAGCGCATCAAAAGGCCGACCGGCACGCCCTTTTCAACGACATAGGCGAGGTCGGACTTGGCCTTGTCCATCACCGCAAGCGCGTCGGCCGTGGTCGAATCGACCTTCACCCATGCGGCATCGCGGGAAATGTCGGAGACCTTGAAGACCCGGCTGCGGTCGATATCGGAGACGAAGGCGCGGACATAGTCATCGGCGGGCTCGGAGACGATTTCCTGCGCCGTGCCGACCTGGACGAAGGCGCCGTCCTTCATGATCGCGATCCGGTCGCCGAGGATCATGGCTTCGTTGAGGTCATGGGTGATGAAGACGATGGTCTTCTTCAATTCTTTTTGAAGAACCACCAACTCGTCCTGCATTTCGCGCCGGATCAGCGGATCGAGCGCGCCGAACGGTTCGTCCATCAGCAGAATTTCGGGATCATTGGCAAGGCCGCGGGCAAGGCCCACGCGCTGTTGCATGCCGCCGGAAAGCTGGCTCGGATAGCTGTTGGCATAGGCCTCGAGCCCGACCTTGGCGAGAGATTCGCGCGCGGCCTTGTGGCGCTCTTCCTTGCCCATGCCCTTGAGCTTCAGGCCGAAGGCGACATTGTCTATGATCGTTTTATGAGGAAACAGCGCGAAGTGCTGGAAAACCATGGTGATTTTCTTGCGACGCACATCGCGCAGCGTTTCCTTGTCGCAGGAGGCGACGTCGACATTGTCGATAATGATCTGGCCGGATGTCGGCGGGATCAGGCCGTTGAGCGTGCGAACGATCGTCGATTTTCCGGAGCCGGACAGCCCCATGATCACGAAAATTTCACCTTCATTGACGTCGAAACTGACGTTGTCGATCCCGACCGTGACGCCGGTTGCCTTGAAGATATCTTCCTTGCTTTCGCCAGCAGCGAGGCGTCGCGCGCCTTCGCCATCGTCGTCATTGAACAGTTTCGACACGTTTTTAGCGGTCAGTTTGACGCTCATACTTGTTCCTTCTCCGGCGGACATCGGTTTGTCCAGCGCTTTTGCCAGCGCTTGCACGCGATAAAACGCGAGGATTGCGTGCGGACGATGATCCCGCATGGGGGCGGGCATGCGAAGCCTCAGGCGGCGTCGCTCGGGCCTCCAGATAAGCAATAAAGGAGGCTTGCCGCAAACAGCGTTCGTTGACGGCACGGCTGATGTTTAGAATTTGGACGCCCGAATGTCAAATTTGCGGCCACAAAGTGCCCTCGCGCGAAAACCGTCCGGATTGAGCGCGATGCGCGAGATTTGCACGCATTTCAACCGTCTTTCGCCTTGAACAGCGGGGGCTGGCGCGCTAGTCCATGAGGCGTTGTTGAACGGGATGAAACGGGTGACGGTTTGATCGACCCCTATGAAGTGCTGGGCATAGATCGCGATTGCGACGCCGAGGCCGTGCGCGCGGCCTATCGGCGGCTTGCCAAGGAGGCGCATCCCGACAGCGGCGGCGACGGAGAGCGTTTCGCCCGCCTCCAGGCCTCCTATGACCTTTTGAAGGACCCGGTGCGCCGCAAGGTCTATGACGACACCGGCTACGATCCCGAACTGGCCGACGCCAAGGATCTCAAGGGCGTGCTTCTGCTTGAGCCGCTGGTCAACGAGATGATCCTAGACGAGCGCGAGCCGGGCAGTTTCGATCCGGTCGCGGCGATGCGGCGCAAGCTTTCCGACGACATTCTGAAGAGCCGCTTCCACATTCTGGAGCTTGAGCGCCATCGAGCGCGGGTGCGCAAGCACCTTGCACGGCTTGCCCGGCGCAAGAGCGACAAGGGCAATTCCGATGTGCTGGGCTCCATGCTGCGGGCGCGCAGCGAATCGATCGCCGAGGCGATCCGCAACGCCGAAACCCAAATCGAGGCGATCGAGCAGGCCTATGTGATGCTTGAAGGCTATGCCTATGAGATGGAACATGACGGCGAAGCGGAGGATGCCGCCGGGCAGCGTCTGGAAGACAAGTCCGCGCAGGACAAGGCGGCTGAATAGGGGCGGCTGAATAGGGGCTGCTGAGTAGGGCCCGCGGAACAGGGCTTCAGAGTAAAGGGCAGGGACACGCTGCCGGGGGATACCGAAATGGCTGAAATGGAATGGGCGCGCCTGCTCGATCTGGAACCGCTCTACCGTCCCGACCGCAAAGCCTCGCCCCGCCGCCCGGCCTTTGACCAGGACGCCGACCGTATCACCTTTTCCGCGCCGTTCCGCAGGCTCGCCAACAAGACTCAGGTCCATCCGCTCTACGATCACGACCACATCCATCACCGGCTGATCCATAGCGTGGAGACCGCGAGCGTCGGCCGCTCGCTTGGGCTGGAGGTCGGTTACTGGCTTGAGGCGGAAGGCAAGATTGCTAAAGGCGGGCAGGCGATCGTCGCCGGCCTCGTGCATGCGGCCTGCCTTGCGCATGATATCGGCAATCCGCCCTTCGGCCATTCCGGCGAGGCGGCGATCGGCGCGTGGTTTGCCGAACGCTTCGACCGGGGCGAGGGGCTGTTTGCCGATCGCGACGCCTGTTTTGCCGAGGAGTTCGAGGCATTCGAAGGCAATGCGCAGGGGTTTCGGATCCTCACCCGGCTGGAAATGAACCGGCCCGGCGGCATGCGGCTGACGCACGGCACGCTCGGCGCGTTCATCAAATATCCGGTGACGGCGCGGGTGCGAAAATCGATCGCCGTCCATGATGGCGGGCTGAAGAAGTTCGGCGTGTTCGAGAGCGAGCGGGCCGAGCTTGAGACCGTCGCCGCCCGCACCGGCCTGATCGCGGGCGATGCCTCTGGAACCTGGTGGCGGCGTCATCCGCTGGTTCTGCTGGTCGAGGCGGCCGACGATATCTGCTACAACATTCTCGATCTCGAGGATGCCTTCACCACCGGCGATCTCGGCTATGGCGATGTCGCGCCGCTTCTGTCCGACGTTGCGGGCTTTTCGCCGAAGGATGATCGCGGCGACACGCCAGCCGAGAAGATCGCGGTTTTGCGGGCGGTGGCGATCCACAAGGCTTTCGAGGCATGCAGCGCCGCCTTTGCCGAGAACTATGATGCGATCATGGGCGGCAGTTTCGCCGGCGCGCTCGTCAGTGCCTCGGCCCAGGCGGAAAACTTCGCTGCGATCGAAACTTTGGCGAATGAGCGCATTTTCACCTCGCCGCGGAAGACCGAACTCGAGGTCATGGGCCGCAACCTTGTCCATCGTATTCTCGACGGCATTCTGCCGGTGGCCGACGCACTCGCTGCGGCTGACTGGCAGGCGGATCGGATCGACGGCTATCCCAGGCAATTGCAGCGCGCGCTGGGCATGGACCTGCGCCACGCCCGCGACCCCTACAGCGCGCTCCACGCGCTCGCCGACTACGTCTCCGGCATGACCGACCGCTATGCCGTGAAGATCGCGGAGATGATCTCGCGCTAATCCATATTGCTTGAAACGAAAACGCCGATGGGGAGAGCTAACACCTCAGCGCAATGCTGGCGTGCGCCGAACCCCATACCCTGCGGAAAACAAATCGCTATCTTGGAGCCATCAAAGCCAAGTCGAGGATTCGGAAAATGAAGACCATCCGCAAGAATGAATTTACCCATCAGCCCAATCCGCTGGTTCGTTTCGCGCGCGGCGTTGTCAGGCTCTATGACGACTACCACGAGCTGAACGCGGAGGCCCGCCGCCGCTATCCGGATGCCTTCCGTTGACCCGAGCCCTACGGTTCCGTCCGCTGGCATGAACGCCGACGGAACCGTAACGCTTTCGCGGTTCCGCGAAGGCCAGTAGCTTTTCTACCCCTTGATCTACCCCTTCACCTGCGACTTGCACGGGCTTGACCCAAGCATAAAGTTACACCTTCCGCAGGCTATTCATTAAAAAAATGAATAATTTGGGCCGACCTCCTCACTAATCACTTTTATCGGCCGACTCGCCTTCCTCGGCCTTGTGGCGGAACTGGGTTGCCACCAGTCAGCCCCGAGCGGTCTCAGAAGAGGGACGCAGGGAAGCACCACCACGGGCCATCGACACTCTGTCGGGATGCGCCGGGTCGGGTTGCTGTAACGCTGCGGGCGGGGAAACCGCGTTTCAAGGTCGTTCCACGCACAGCGCGACGCCCATGCCGCCGCCGATGCATAGCGTGGCCAGTCCCTTGCGGGCATCGCGGCGTTTCAGTTCGTGAAGCAGCGTCACCAGAACGCGCGCGCCCGATGCGCCGATCGGATGACCGAGCGCGATTGCGCCGCCATTGACGTTGATCTTGTCCGCATCCCAGTTCATCTGCGCGTTGACGGCGCAGGCCTGGGCCGCGAATGCTTCATTGGCTTCCACCAGATCGAGGTCGGCGGCCGACCAGCCCGCCTTTTCCAGCGCCTTGCGCGAGGCGGAGACGGGCGCAATCCCCATGATCGCCGGATCAACCCCGGCCGTTGCCCAGGACGCGATCCGCGCCAGCGGCGCAAGGCCGCGCCTGGCGGCCTCGTCGGCATGCATCAGCACCAGCGCCGCCGCGCCGTCATTGAGACCCGAGGCATTGCCCGCCGTGACGGTGCCATCCTTTTCGAACGCCGGGCGAAGGGCGGCAAGACCTTCTTCGCTGGCGTCGGCGCGGATCTGTTCGTCGCTGTCGATCACAATCTCCGTCTTGCGGGTGCGAACGGTGACGGGAACGATTTCCTCGGCAAACCGGCCGGCCTGCTGCGCGGCGGCGGCCTTGCGATGGCTTGCCGCGGCAAACGCATCCTGCGCGGCGCGGTCGATCCCGTATTTTCTGGCGACGTTTTCAGCGGTGATGCCCATATGCATGCCGCCAAACGCATCGGTCAGCCCGTCGGAAAGCATGGTGTCGACCAGCGATGCATTTCCCATCTTCACGCCGCCGCGCAGATGCGCGCAGTGAGCGGAGAGAGACATGGACTCCTGGCCGCCGGCAACAATCACGCGGGCATCGCCAAGGGCGATCTGCTGCATGCCGAGGGCGACGGCGCGCAAGCCGGAACCGCAGACCTGATTGATGCCGAAAGCCGTTGAAGTGTCGGGAACGCCGGCCTTCATGGCCGCCTGCCGGGCAGGGTTCTGCCCGGCGCCGGCGGTAAGCACCTGGCCGAGAATGACCTCGTCGACCTCGGCGGGGCTGACGCCGCAGCGCGACAGGGCTTCGGTAATCGCGATGCTGCCCAGCTCATGCGCGGGCATGGCGGCAAGGCCTTTCATGAATGCGCCGATGGCCGTGCGGGCCGCAGCTACGATGACGATGTCATGCATGGCTTGCGCCCTCCTTTTCAAGCGCGACGGTGAAGCGGGCTTCCGTCTTGGCGGTGATCTCGTCGAGGGTGACGCCTTCGGCCAGTTCGGTCAGAACCATTTTCGGCTCGCCGTGCCGGGCGAGGGTGAAGACGCCGAGATCGGTGATCACCATATCGGCGACGCGCTTGCCGGTCAGGGGCAGGGTGCATTCCTTCAGGAGCTTGGGCGTTCCCTTCGCCTCATGTTCCATCACCACCACGACACGTTTGACGCCGGCGACAAGGTCCATCGCGCCGCCCATGCCCTTGACCATCTTGCCGGGAATCGTCCAGTTGGCGAGGTCGCCGTTTTCGGCGACCTGCATGGCGCCGAGAATCGTCAGATCGATATGGCCGCCCCGGATCATCGCGAAACTCTCCGAACTGGAGAAAAAGCTGGTTTCGGGCAGCGACGTGATCGTCTGCTTGCCGGCATTGATCAGGTCGGCGTCCTCCTCGCCCTCGAACGGGAAGGGGCCCATGCCCAGCATGCCGTTTTCGCTTTGCAGCCGGATATCCATGTTCTCAGGAATATAGTTGGCGACAAGCGTGGGGATGCCGATCCCGAGATTGACGTAGAAGCCGTCCTGCAATTCGCGGGCCGCGCGGGCCGCCATTTGTTCGCGTGTCCAGGCCATTATGCGTCCTCCTGCCGTGCTTCGCGCGTTGTGCGCTTTTCGATGTGCTTGACCGGATTCGGTACGTGGACGATGCGCGACACGAAGATGCCGGGCGTATGAATGTGATCTGGGTCGATTTCGCCGGGCTGCACCAGATGCTCCACCTCGGCAAAAGTCATCCGCGCTGCCGTGGCCATGTCCGGATTGAAGTTGCGGGCGGTCTTGCGATAGACCAGATTGCCCTCGGTATCGCCCTTGAAGGCGTGGACCAGGCTGATATCGGCGACAAGTCCGGTCTCCATGACATAGTCCTCGCCGTTGAAGCTGCGGACTTCCTTGCCCTCGGCAATCACGGTTCCGACGCCGGTCTTGGTGTAGAATGCCGCAATGCCCGCGCCGCCGGCGCGGATGCGTTCGGCCAGCGTTCCCTGCGGGTTGAATTCGAGCTCGAGGTCACCCGCGAGATACTGCTCGGCAAACAGCTTGTTCTCGCCGACATAGGACGAGATCATTTTCCTGATCTGCCGGGTTTCGAGAAGCCGTCCGAGGCCGATGCCGTCGACGCCGGCATTGTTCGAAATCACGGTCAGGTTGCGCGCGCCGGAAAGCTCCACGGCCTTGATCAGCGCTTCGGGAATGCCGCAAAGGCCGAAGCCTCCCGACATGATCACCATATCGTCGCGCAACTGCCCGGCCAGGGCTTCGGTTGCCGACGCGAATACTTTTCTCATTGTCTCCTCCATTCGGATTTCCGTCCGCGAACGTCACGATAAATCTTGTCATCTGTCCGGCGTTAGTCGTATTTATACTGCATGGATAGAACTTCAGCATCGCCGTTGACCTTCACATTGCCGCAACTGCCCGTGCCGCTCGTCTTTGCCACGCATCGGGTCATCCGGGATTGCAACAGCGAGTTCGCGGCGGTCTTCGGCTATGAACGCGAGGCTTTGATCAACCAGAGCTTCGCCCGGCTCTATCCCGCGCTCGAGGATTTCGTGCGCACCGGGAAAATGTGGCGCGATCATCTGCCCGGCGGCGCCGTCTACTATGACGAGCGGATCATGGCCGATACCGGGGGGCGGCGCTTCTGGTGCCGCGTCAGGGGGCGCTCCTTCGATGCCGCCGACCCGTTCGCCGCGGCGGTTTACTGCTTCGAACCCATGGCCCGCCCGGCAAGCGCGGGCAACCGGACCCTGACCGGTCGGCAGCGCCAGATCCTGGCCCTGGTCGCCCAGGGCAAGACCAATGCCGCGATCGCGGAGGAACTCAACCTGTCGCGCAGAACCATAGAGGCGCACCGTCTGCGGCTGGCGCGCGCGGTGGGCGTGCGCAACAGCTCCGAACTGATCGCCTGGTTCCTCAACAGCGAGGGAAATCGATCGTAAGTCGTTTCCCGGCGCACAGGTCCCGGCACGGCTTCTCGCTCTTACCGTCACATGACAGGGCTGCGAGAATATCGTAACTCTCTAAGAGAAACCCACGCGCTGAGAGACGAAAACGCATGAACATAAAACAGCTCGAAGTTTTCCGCGCGGTGCTTTCGACGGGCTCGACGATGGGGGCGGCCAAGAGCACGGGGCTCAGCCAGTCGGGCGTCAGCCGCCTCGTCCAGCAACTGGAATCCGATCTCGATCTGACGCTGTTCCAGCGCGTGAAGGGGCGGCTGGTGCCGACGCCGGAAGCGCGCACCCTGGAAGCCGAGGCGAAGACCGTGCTCCTGAACCTGGCGCGTTTCAGCCAGCTTGCCGAAGAAATCCGCACCGGAGCGTCGGAAACTGAGGCGGTGCGCATCGGCCTGCCGAGCAGCATGTGGGAGAATTTCGCGCCCGCCATGTTGAAAGACTATCGCGAGAGCTTTCCCGGCGTCAGGGTCGAGACCTTTTTTGAGACGACCATGACCATCCAGCGGATGATCGACCAGCGCGTGATCGACTTCGGCTTCCTGCGCCATGAGGGCGAGATCAGCCCGGGTATCCGGCTCGAGATCGTCGCCGAGGGGCGAAGCGTGGCCGTTATGCACCGCAACCACCGGCTGGCCGCCCGCGATGTCATCCGGCCGGAGGACCTGCGCGGCGAGCCGCTCATCATGCTCGGCCGGCTGCGCGCCCATCGGGTGATGCTCGACCGGCTGTTGCAGAACGAGGCGGTCCGTCCCGACGTGCGCATCGAAACGCACTCCAACTCCTCGGCCTGCGCCTATGCCGCCGAAGGGTTGGGGATCGCGCTTGCGAGCAGCTTCTACGCCAATCTCTACAAGCACCTGCCCGTGGTGCAACGGCCGTTCGAGCCGAAACTCACGCAGCGCTTCGGGATCGCGACCGCCGATGGCGTGCCAATGTCGCTTGCCGCCAAAGGGCTGATGGCGGCGCTGAAGCGCCAGATCGAGCGCTCTCAGGTGGTTGAATAGACTGCCTCCGCTGTCGTTTTCTCGACGAAGCGCGACGCCAGCATCCGGTAGGCGTCGCTGCATATTGCTATGAAAAATAGCATAGTGTTGCGGTGTCTTTTTCGCTTCGTCATACTTTTGCCGATAAGCAAACCTGCCACCGCAAGGGCAGGGTTCAGAGGGGTTCTGATGCTCAGATTTTTTCTCCATCGCGTCGCGATGGCTATACCGACGGTGATCATCGTATCGATCACGGTGTTCGGCCTGATCCGTCTCATTCCCGGCAATCCGGCGGAACTCTTGCTCGGCGATATGGCCGATGACCGACAGATCGCCGCGCTCGAGACCGAGCTTGGTCTCGACAAATCGCTGCCGCAGCAATTCCTGATCTGGAGCGAAAACGCGCTCTCCGGCGATCTCGGACGCTCGATCATCAATGACGAGCCGGTGCTGCCGCTGGTCGCCTCGCGCTTTGTCATCAGTGGCGAGATCGTGCTGATCGCGGTGGTGCTGGCCGCCATTCTGGCCGTGCCCGCGGGCATTATCGCGGCATGGCGGCAGAATTCGGTGACGGATCTCGCGCTTGTCGGAACGGCGACGCTGCTTCTTTCGATCCCGACCTTCTGGCTCGGCCTTTTGCTTCTCCTGCTGTTCGGGCTAGAACTCGGCTGGCTTCCGGTGCTGGGCTATGTCTCGCTGCGCGACAATTTCACCGAGGGGCTGATCTACATCATCCTGCCGGTGGCCACCCTCGTCATGCATGAGATGGGCGTGCTGCTGCGCATGTCCCGCGCCTCGACGCTGGAAGTCCTGCGGCTCGATTACATTACTCATGCCCGCGCAAAGGGGCTTTCCGAAATGGCCGTTTTGTGGCGTCACGCCTTCAAGAACGCCTTCGGCCCGACCTGGACGATGATCGGCCTGATCCTCGGCAATCTGCTCGGCGGCATCGCCGTGATCGAGACCGTGTTCTCGATCCCCGGCCTCGGCCGGCTGATGGTCGATAGTATCTTCCAGCGCGACTATCCGGTCATTCAGGGCTGCCTGCTGTTCGTGGCGCTCTCCTATGTCGTCGTCAACCTGATCATCGACCTGTTCTATCCGCTGTTCGATCCCCGGGTGACGGCACAATGAGAAAACTTTCCTATAATGCCGCGATCGGCGGTTTCCTGATCGGTCTCCTGCTCGTTGTAGCCCTTCTCGGCGTCTTCTGGACCCCCTATGATCCGCTGAAGCTCGATTTCGTCGCCCGGCTGAAGCCGCCGAGCCTTGCCCACTGGATGGGCACCGACGAATTCGGCCGCGACGTGTTGAGCCGGATCATGGTCGGCGCTGGGGCCAGCGTGTGGATCGGCACGCTGACGGTCACCTTCACCATTGTCATGGGCACGCTGATCGGCCTCGTCAGCGGCTATACGCGCGGGCTGACGGACGGTCTGATCATGGCCGTCAACAATGCGCTGCTCGCCTTTCCGGGCATCCTGCTGGCGCTCGGCCTGCTCGCCGTCTTCGGGGCCAACCAGTACGGCATCATCTTCGCGCTCGGCATCGCCTACACGCCATCAATGGCGCGGCTGGTGCGCGGCGTGGTGCTGACGCTGCGGGAATCCGAATTCATCGAGGCCTCGAAGCTGATGGGCAACAGCGAGATCTACACGGTGTTCCGCCATATCCTGCCCAATTGCCTGGCGCCGATGTCGGTGCTGGCGACCACCATGTTCGGCTGGGCGATCCTGTCTGAAAGCGCGCTCTCCTTCCTCGGCCTCGGTGTGCCGCCGCCGGCGCCCACCTGGGGCAACATGCTGGCCGCCGGCCGGCCGTTCATCGAGCAGGCCGTCTGGCTCGGCGTGTTCCCCGGCCTTTGCATCGCACTCACGCTGCTCGGCATCAACCTTCTGGGCGACGCGCTGCGCGACCGGCTCGACCCACGCATGAGGGGGCTGAAATGATGAGGGATATTCTCCTTTCCGTCCGCGACCTGACGCTCGCCCTCGGCAATGGCGTCAAGCTGGTCGACAATGTCTCCTTCGATGTGCGGCCCGGCGAGATCTTCGGCATTGTCGGCGAATCGGGTTCCGGCAAGACGCTGGCGACCCGCGCGCTGATGTCGCTTCTGCCCGCCGGCATCACGCCTGTCAGCGGCGAAACGGTGTTCGAGGGCCGCGACACGCTGACCATGAGCCCGCATGATCTCAGATCGCTGCGCGGCGCGCGGATCGGCATGGTGTTCCAGGAGCCGATGACCTCACTCAACCCGTCGATGACTATCGGCCGGCAGCTTGAGGAAGGGCTGAAGCTCCATACCGGGCTTTCCCGCGAAAAGCGCCGGGATGCGATCCTCGCCATGCTGGAGAGGGTCGGCATCGTCGATCCGAAGGGCGCGCTTACGGCCTATCCGCACGAGTTTTCCGGCGGCATGCGCCAGCGCATCATGCTGGCCTCGGTCATGCTGTTGAAACCGGCGCTGCTGATCGCCGACGAACCGACGACGGCGCTCGACGCGGTGATCCAGCGCGACGTGATGGAGCTGATGGTGGAGCTGACCCGCGCGGAAGGCACGGCGGTGCTCCTGATCAGCCACGATTTGCCGATGGTGGCACGCTATACCAGCCGGATCGCGGTGATGGAAAAGGGCGTCGTCGTCGAGACCGGCACCACCGACGACATCCTGACCAACCCGCAGCATGCCTATACCCGCAAGCTGCTGTCATCGCTGCCAGGACGCGGCGAAACCCGTGTGTTCCCGCCGGACGATACGCCGGTGTTGTCCGTCAAGAACGTGATCGTCGACTACCACAAGGCCGGCGCGCTGTTTAGCAAGGGCCAGGCCAAGCGCGCCCTGCACGGCGTCTCGGTCGATATCCGCCAGGGCGAGGTGGTGGCGCTGGTCGGCGGCTCGGGCTCCGGCAAGACCACGCTCGGGCGCACCATCGCCGGCCTCATTCACCAGACCGAGGGCGATATCCTGTTCAACGGCAAGCCGCGGGAACAGGACTGGGCGAATTATCGGCAGAATTGCCAGATGGTGTTCCAGGACCCGTACTCCTCCCTCGATCCGCGCATGTCGATCGTCAAGCTTGTCGAAGAGGCGCTGCGCACCATGCCCGGGCTCAACGCCGCCGAACGGCGCCGGCGGGCGCTCGCGACCCTTGCCGAAGTAGGCCTGCCCGGCGAGTTCGCCGACCGCCTGCCGCACGAGCTTTCAGGCGGCCAGCGCCAGCGCGTGGCAATCGCCCGCGCCGTGGTGCGCGAGCCGAAACTGCTGATCGCCGACGAGCCGGTCTCCGCGCTTGATGTGACGGTCAGGGCGCAGGTGCTGGCGCTGTTCGCCGACCTGCAGAAGAAGCACGGCTTTTCCTGCCTGTTCATCAGCCACGACCTCTCCGTGGTCGAGCAGATCGCCGACAGGGTGATCGTGATGCAGCACGGCAAGATTGTTGAGGAAGGCCCGCGCGACGAGATCTTCGACCGCCCGCAGCACGCCTATACGCAACGCCTGCTTCGGGCCATTCCGGCCCTCGATTTCAACGAGAGCGGCGGCGTCAAGCTCAAATGGCGTCTGGAGGAACAAGATGACTGAGACAACCGAAAAGACCGAAGCGACGGCCGCCGAACTCGCGAAGATCTGCGATGCGCAGGATTTCACCGTCCGCTTCAAGGTCAAGAACCTTTTGACGGGCGAAACCATCGAACGCGGCGCGACCGAGGAAACGCCGTCAGCCTCGACCCGCAAGATCTCGATCATGATGTCCGCGCTGAAGGCGATCGGGGAGGGGCGGCTCAGCTTCGACGAGAAGATCGTCTATGAGCCGCGCCACGCCGAACAGGTGGCGAGCGGCGTGCTGCGCCACATGACGCCCGGCATGGTGCTGTCGCTGCGCGATGCGATCGCCGGCATGATCACGCTTTCCGACAATGTCTGCACCCATATGGTGTTCGAGCGCCTGACGCTGGAGGAGGTTCAGGCCTATTGCGCGGCAATCGGCATGACCGGCACCCATCACCGCTTCCTGATCCCGCCGATCGCGCTGCCCCATGACCATCCGCTCGACGCGGTGACGGTGACGACAGCGGCCGATCAGGTGATGCTGCTCGACACGATCCTTGCCGCCCAGACCGATGCCGATGCCTCGGCGCGGCTCGGCATTTCGCAGGAGCTGTCGGCCTTCGCGCTGAAAATGCTGAAATCGCAGGTCCTGCGCTACGGAATTCACTCGCGCCTTCCCTTCGACACGGTGATCGCCAGCAAGGGCGGAAGGGGAAAGCGCGGGCGCATGGATGCGGGCATCGTCTATCGCGACGGCGCGCCGCTTTTCATCCTCGCCGCCTACACGGACGGGGTACCGCTCACCATGCCGGACGGGCTTCCCGGCTATACGGTGGCACTCGAGACGATCGGCCGGCTTGCCCGCGCCTGTTTCACCGGACTTTGAAGGCCTGAAAACAGAACCAAAGAGGGATAACCATGAAGAAACTACTCCTTGCCGGCGTGATGCTGGCGGCGCTCACCCAGACGGCGGCGGCGCGCGATATCGTCGTCGCGCTCTCTTCCGATCTCCGCTCCAACGATCCGGGCGTCAACCGCGACGGCAATACCGACGCGATCATGATGCACATTCTCGAAGGTCTCGTCGGCTATACCGAGGATGGCGCGGTTAAGCCGCTTCTCGCCAAGTCCGTCGCCATGTCCGATGACGGGCTGACCTATACCTTCACGCTGCGCGATGACGTCACCTTCCACAATGGCGACAAGATGACCGCCGACGACGTTGTCTGGTCCATGAACCGCTACATGGACGCCGACAGCAAGTGGCGCTGCCTGCCGGATTTCGACGGCAGCCGCGTGGTCAAGCTGACCGGCGTCGAAAAGGTCGATGATGCGACCGTGACGATGACGATTGCCGAGCCCTCGGCGGTCTTCCTCGGCCTCATGGCCCGCCCGGAATGCGGCTTCACCGGCATCATCTCGCCGAAATCCGTGGGCGAGGATGGCAGCTTCGCAGCGCCGATCGGCACGGGCCCGTTCAAGTGGGACGAGTGGAAGAAGGGCGAATATGTCCATCTCGCCAAGAATGACGCCTATGTCTCGCCGCCAAACGACGGCGAACCGGATGGCACGGTCGGGGCCAAGGATCCGCTCGCCGACGGTGTCAAGTTCATGGTGGTTCCGGATGCTTCGACCGTGAAGGCCGGCATCCAGTCCGGCGCGCTCGATCTTGCCGAAATCTCGCCGGATCTGATGCCGGAATTCGAGGATCGCGATGACAGCAAGCTGATCGTCGCCGTCAATAACGGCAAGAACCTGTTCTACATGCAGACCCGCGATCCGGTTCTCGCCAATCCGGGCGTTCGCCGCGCCATGGCCATGGCGCTCGATCTGCCGCAGCTTGTTGCCGCCGCCTCCAACGGAACCGGTACGCCCAACTGCTCGATGATCGCGACCAACTCGATCTATTACAGCGAGACCCAGCAAGAGTGCCTGCTCTACGATATCGAGGCGGCGAAGAAGGAGCTGAAGGACGCCGGCTATAACGGCGAACCGATCTCGATCATCGCCAACCGTCGCGGCAATGTGCCGAGCTATCCGGCGGCGATCATCGCCCAGGCGATGATGCAGCAGGCGGGCCTCAACGTGCAAATCGAGGTGCTCGACTATGCGACCCAGGTGGAACGCCGCCGGTCGGGCAATTACCAGGTGATCTCGCAGTCGGTTTCGCCGCGCCTCGATCCGGCGCTGATGATGAGCTTCTATGTCGGCGACAAGGACGAGAACACATCGCTGATGTGGGAGAATCCGGAGGCCATCGAACTGCTCGACGCCGCCTATCGCGAAACCGATCAGGAAAAGCGCCAGCAGATCTTCGACGATTTCCACACGCTGATGCTCGAGGATATGCCGGGCCTGTTCATGTACGACATGGTCGACATCTGGGCCGCGACCGCGAGCCTCGAAGGCGCCCCCGTTTGGCAGGGCAATCCCCGCGTATGGGAAGTCTCGGTCGACTGACCGGCTTGTCGCCGCGCTGCACATGCGGCGCGGCGTTTCTCCTCAAGAACCCTTATCCCGCGGCCCGTCGACATGGGCCGCGCGACCTTTCATGACCCCAGACCCGCTGCCCCGGCAGCAAACAGGACCTCCCCATGACGCAGCAGGCGATCGAACAACTCGCGAGTGAAATCGAGGCATTGAAGCCGGAATTCATCGAACTCTCCGACCGGATATGGGAGCTTGCCGAACTCAAATTCGAGGAATTTGAATCGGCGAAGCTCCAGACGGCGCTTCTGGAGAAATACGGGTTTTCCGTCACGAGCGGCGTAGCCGGCATCGAGACCGCCTTTTGTGGCGAATATGGCAGCGGCAGGCCGGTGATCGCGATCCTCGGCGAATTCGATGCGCTCGCCGGCATGAACCAGGTCGCCGGCATTGCCGAGGAAAAGTCCGACAAGCCGGGCGCAAGCGGCCATGGCTGCGGCCACAATCTGCTCGGCGCGGGCTCGCTTCTGGCGGCCGTCGGCCTTGCCCGGCATCTGGAAAAGAACGGCATTGCCGCGACCGTGCGCTATTATGGCTGCCCGGCGGAGGAGGGCGGCGGCGCCAAGACGATCATGGCCGAGGCCGGCGTGTTCGACGATGTCGACCTTGCGCTCACCTGGCATCCCGCGCCCTTCAACGGCGTGCGCTCCACCAATAATCTCGCCGTGATCGAATATGACATCCGCTTCAAGGGCACGGCCGCGCATGCCTCCAACGCCGCCCATCTCGGCCGCTCGGCGCTCGACGCGCTGGAACTCACCAATATCGGCATCAATTTCCTGCGCGAGCACATGCCCTCCGATTGCCGGATCCACTACGCGATCACCGAAACCGGTGGCGTCGCGGCCAATGTCGTGCAGGCGCGCGCGGCCGGTCGCTACATGATCCGGGCTCCGGAAATCGTCGGCGCGCGGGCGCTTGCCGAACGGGTGAAGAAGATCGCGGAAGGTGCCGCGATGATGACCGAGACCAGCGTCGAGCTGGAACTCGGCAAGGCGACCAACAGCCTGCTGCCCAACATCACGCTCGAAACGGCGATGCATGAGCAGATGACGGCGCTCGGCCCCGTGCCCTTCGACGAGGCCGACGAGGCTTTCGCGAAGGACATTCAGAAAACCTTCTCGCAGGAGGCGATCGACAGCAGCATCCGGCTCTATCAGGTCAAGGATGACGCGCTTTCCAACAGCCGGGTCGACGGAAGCCAGCCGCTTCACCGGGGACTGAGGGCGTTTGAGGGCAAGTCGCATTTCCGCGCCGGCTCGACCGATGTTGGCGATGTCAGCTGGGTTATTCCCACGGCGCAATGCTGGACGCCGGCCTGGGCGATCGGCACCAATCCCCACACCTGGCAGGTGGTCGCCCAGGGCAAGAGCCCGGCTGCCCACAAGGCCTTCGTCCACGCCGCCAAGGCCATCGCCGCCACCGGCCTCAAGGCCGCCACCGATCCGGAGCTGATCGAGCGAACGCGCGCCGAGTGGAAAGAAAAAACCGGCAAGCGCCAAAGAGCGTGATCCGCCACACGGTCGCCGAACGCTGCCCTTGCGCAAAGCTGCGGAAGTCAAGCTGAGGGCGAAGCTGTAAGCGCTTCATTCGACCCGGCCCGCTCCCCGCGAGCGGCGCCGGGACGCGTTGCTTTGGCCGTTCTGTTTTCGTGGAAACCAGATTTTTTCCGAACTGAGCTCGGGCTTTCTGCTTTTAGCTCGAACATGCAAATGCTCTGTCGCTAAACCGTACGCGCGAAACCGATTTCACGCGACGTACGCCCAAACTTGAAATGATGAAATGGCTCCCCGGGTCGGATTCGAACCGACGACCTATCGATTAACAGTCGAGTGCTCTACCGCTGAGCTACCAGGGAACAATCGCGCCGTCTGAGGCGCTACGGTGTGAGCGGGTTAATACAAATGGTGAGGCGATTTGCCAAGCCCTTTTCGACAAAAAAAGCAAAGAAGTTTATGACCCTCGCGCGTTCCGTTTTCCTGCGGCGGGATGCGGGCCCGATCGAGCCGCCGAGAGAGATCAGGACTGCGCCTTGACGCCGTCTGTTTTGTTGCGGCCGTCGCCACGCTCGGATTGGTGCAGATCGCGCATCAGTCTTTCGATCCGCCGGCGCTGACGCCGGCTGCGCAACTGCGATGCGGCATAGCGGTGCGGGGACACCACCAATTGGTCGCGTTCGCCGACAATATCGAAAACCCGTTCGGCTGCGACCGGTCGGTCCTCCGAGGTGTAGGTCGCCACGATGGTGACGTTGATGTCCTCAATGGTCTCGAAGCGATCGAAATCCGGCGGCGACATCTTGGCGATCAATGCGCGGAACGTGCCGAGGTCGAGATGCTCGGCCGCGGCCAGCGGGCCCTGGAACAATTTGGCGCGCGGATCGGAAGTATTGTTCTCATCGAAGGTGAGGTTGCTGAGCGAGTAGCTGAAATGCTCGCGGTCAGTCCCGTTCTTCACGGTGAGATCGAGCAGGACAGCGTCGATGAACAGCGCCTTCGCGCTCATATTGGCAACCAGGCAATGGCCGTCGAGGGTCGGGCTCCCGCCGCGATTGATCAGGATCTTGGCGCGCCGTCCCTCCCGGAATCCGCTGAAAATCAACTGCAGATAGATCGCCCAGATAAAAAGCGTGGCGACGCTGGCAACCGCGCTGATCGCGCCTGCGTTTTCGTTGACCCAGCCCCACATTTCAACCTCCGCGGCTTGTCGGGGCCATTCGCTTTTCTAAAGCTAGGTCCCGTCGTCGTCCTTCGGCGCCTCGCCGGCGTTCTCTTTTGTCGCAACGTCTGCGATTGGCTTGGGTTCCTTGTAATCGCCCTGTGCAAGATAGACGGTGGAGGTGGGATAGGCGAAACCGGAACCGTGGCGTTCAACGATATCGCGAACCGAAAGCAGCAATTGCTCCTGCACCTCCAGGAAGACGTTGATGTCGGAAGCCGAGATATTGGCGTAGATATCGATCAGCACGGCCGAATCGCCATATTCCACGAGCCGGACGCGCCTTGGCGATTCGAGCACGCTTTCATGGGATGCAAGCAGGGTGCGGATATCCTCCATGACCTTGTTGAGCGTGTCGGTGCCGGTTTCGTATCGAAGGCCGATCTTGTGCCGGAACAGGAAGACGTCGCGACGGCTGTAATTGGTGATCTTGCGCTTCACCAGATCGGCATTGGCGACGATGATGAGGGTGCGGTCGAGCGCGCGGATGCGCGTCGAACGGATCCCGATTTCCTCCACCGTGCCGGCGGTATCGTCGAACTGGAAGAAGTCACCGACCCGCACGATCCGGTCCGCGTAAAGCAGCACGCCACTGATGAAGTTCTCAAGCGTCGGCTGGGCGGCAAGCGCGATCGCCAGGCCGCCGACGCCGAGACCGGCGACGACGCCATAGATCGGAATGCCGATCTGGGTCGCGCCATAGCCGAGCACGATAATCGCCACGATGAAGGACATCACCTGGAAGCCGGTGCGCAGCAGGCTGGCATCCAGCGAGGCATTGCTCACGGCGGGATTGCGGATGGTCCACATATAGAGCGTCTGCAGAAGCTGGTAGGTGAACCAGGCCGTGGCCGTCCAGATGAGCGCGCTCAGGGCAGTGGTGGTGACGTAGAGCAGGTCGCCGGTGATGTTGATCTGCTCCTCAATCAGGAAGCGGATGAGGTTTGCCGCGGCGATGATCAGCAGGGGCGTGACAACGCGACGCATCTGCCGCCTGGCCGGGTCCAGCGGAACCGCGCGTCGCGCGTTCCAGCGGCTGAACCAGACCAGCGCGATCACCGAAACGACGGTGATGAGCGCCAACCCCAACCATTGCCAATAGGCCTGGTTGCCGAATTCATAGCGCAGCCAGTAGGGGCCATCGAGAATGAACTCGTACCAGCGCGGCGCGACTAGGTTGCCCGGCGTATAGATGTAATACTGGTAAAGGTCCTCGCCATTGTCGGCGATCATCGGCAGGGTTTTCACCTCGTCGTAATCGTCGGCGATCTGGTTGATAGTGCTCTGGGTGAAAAGATATTCGCCCTCCCGCGGGCCGTCCCTTTGCCGCTCGATGGTCAGGCTGGTGCCGGGAATGATCCATTTTGCCGGCAGCGCTTCAGCGTCCGAATTCGATAGCGCGAACGCGCCGGCGGCAAGGCCAGGTATTTCCTCCACCGGCGGCAGATAGATCCGGTCGAATATCTCCTGGAGCTGCAGCACCGTCTCTATGCTCGCGCGCTGACGCGACGCGGCCGGTATCGCGGAGAGATCGAATGTCCGCGCTGCCTTCTCCAGCAGCGACTGCACCAGAACGAGCTGATCGCGTTGGTCGCGGGTCATGAAGAAGGTGTCGCCGTCGAAATAGCTGTCGCGCACCTCAAGCCAGAGTTCGCTGGCCGTCTGCATGATCACCAGAAAGCTTTCCAGCGTCGCGCGCGGGCTGCGGGTGTCGGGCGGCGAGATGGGGTTTGTCACCAGACGCTCGTAACGCGCCTTGAGGCCGGCATTTCCCTGCGCGTCCTGGAAGATTTCCTGCACCAACTCGGCGGAGGTCTTTTCCTCGTCAGCCTCCTGGGCGGCGGCCGGCGGGAGCTGCAGACACACTGCCGTCAAAAGGACGAAAACGCACCACGCCGCAAAAAATCTGGCGGAATTGAAGATGGTCGGCATTGGTCCCCTCCGTTGCGACGCGCCGGCATTTCGACCCTGAAACCGGACTTCGTGACACTAACCGATTCGCGCGGCCTTTTGAGCCTGCGGCGCCGCTTTTTGCCGGCTTTGGCGGCAACAGGGTGCCTGGCAGAGCCGGCGATCATCTGTTCCGATGCGCCAACGAGCATTCGGGGCCTCTTCGTGAAATAAAATGAGGTGGCGCCGGGCAGCGCTATTGCAAATCAAATTAAATCATTCTAAATCCGCGCCAACCCTTCGATCGACAAAGTTTGGCCTCGTGGCGGAGTGGTTACGCAGAGGACTGCAAATCCTTGCACGCCGGTTCGATTCCGGCCGAGGCCTCCACTTTCCCTTTTTCTCTAAAATTATACCACCGTACCGCCAGCCTCGCTTGAGCATGCGCGATCCTGTTCATGATTTGCATGATGAGGGATGCCGGCGATTGCGATGGTATCGCTACCACGCCTGTTGTTTGAATAACTTGCCTCCGGCACGTCTACGCGTTTTCTGCCCCGAATATCTTCTTTGTTTTCGGAGTATGGGCGGGCGGAACTGCTATTATTTTTGCTCAATAGCACAATATCCTGATCATTTCCCTGAGAGATTCTTAATCGCAGAGGAACTTTTTTGTTCAAGGTCCCGTTTAAAAGTTACGCGGATCGAACAGACGAGCCGCAAACATAAGGTTGTTTGAACAGGGGGAGTCCTTCTAAAGCGAGGGCTCCAGAAGGAGGACGACATGTTTGCCTGTCGCAGTAAATCTACACTTCTGGCGAGTGCTTTTTTCGCAGGGTCGCTCGCCGTTACATTTTATGGTGCGAACCCTGCCAATGCGCAGTCTCTGAATATCGGCGGCGAGAACGGGATAAGCGTCGGCGTTAACACCGACACCGATCCCTCCGGCGGCATCGGCGCGGGCGTTGACGCAAGCGTCGGCGGCTCGGATGGCGTGAATGCCGGCGCATCAGCCGGCGTCGGCGGCGGTCAGGCCGCAAGCGTTGATGCCGGCGCGAGCGTCGGCGGTTCCGGCGGTGTTGATGCCGGAGCGTCAGCCGATGTCGGCGGCGGCCAGGCGGCGAGCGCCGATGTCGGCGCAAGCGTCGGCGGCTCCAGCGGCGTGAACGCCGATGCATCTGCCGATGTTGGCGGCAGCAGCGGGATAGGGGCCTCGGCCTCCGCCACGATCGGCGGCGACAGCGGTGCGAATGCTGATGTCGATGTCGGCATTGGCGGCGATGATGGCACCGGAGCGGACGTTGATATCGGCATTGGCGGCGGAGGCGGCAACAATGGCGGCGGCAACGGTGGCGGCGGAAATGCCGGTGGGGGCAATGGCGGCAGCGGCACGGCCGGCGGCGACGGCTCGGGCGGCGGATCGATGCCCGACAATCGCAACGACCAGCGTCTCGTGATCGCCTTCGACGATCTGAGCAGCGGCGAGCAGCAGACCGTGCGTAAACAGTGCCAGGCCGTGATGCGCACGCCGGACAATTATGAAGCCGGTCTGCAGCGGCTCTGCATTCTGGTCAACCGTTATCGCTGATCATCAGATACCATCGGGGCCGGCGCTCGCGCCGGCCCTTTCGTCATGTCCCGGGTGAGCAGGCGCGGCCTTGCGCGCCTTCTTCTCTTCGGCTTTTTCGCAAAACTCCCGTCTTGCATGGAGGCGACAGCGCATCTATGAACACAGTGTGAGCGTCAAGTCGGCGCTGAACGCTGATTGTTTGCGAGGTTGTTGGCCATGATGAATTTCGAAACGGCGCGCAGGAAGATGGTGGAAAACCAGATCCGGCCGACCGATGTAACAGCCTATCCTGTGCTCGAGGCCTTTCTTGCCGTGCCGCGCGAGGCGTTTCTGCCGCCGCAATCCAGGTCGCTCGCCTATATCGACGAGGACATTCAGGTAAAGCCCGCCAATGAAGCTGGCCCCGCCCGCTACATGATGGAGCCGTCGCCGCTTGCCAAGCTGGTCCAGCTTCTGGAGCTTTCCAAGAAGGATGTGGTGCTTGTGGTCGGCGCGGGCGATGGCTATGCCGCGGCTATCCTTTCGCTGCTCGCCCAGTCGGTCGTCGGCATCGACAGCGATGAGGAACTGGTTGAAAGCGCGAGTGCGAAATTCCTGGAACTCGGCTATGACAATGCGGTTGTGGTCAGCGGCGTTCTTCCCGAGGGCTACCCGTCCGAGGCGCCCTATGACGCGATCTTCCTCAACGGCGCGGTCGAGGTCGTTCCCGAGGCGCTGCTGAACCAGTTGCGCGATGGCGGCCGGCTCGTCTGCGTCGAAGGTACGGGTTATTCCGCCCGAGCAACCATCTATCATCGCGATGGCGATGTGTTTTCGTCGCTCTCCTCCTTCAATGCCGCCGTCAAGCCGCTCCCCGGCTTCGCGCGGGCGAAGGCCTTCGAATTCTAGAGATTTGTAAGTTCTACCGGACGTGTCCCTAAAATCCTGTGTATAGCACTGAAAATATGACGGTTTCGGTCTTCATGCGGCTGGAGCTGGCGTATCGTTGTCGATGATTCGACGCTAGGGACATCAACGCGCGGGAAGGTTTGTAATGGCGCAGCCGAAATTGCAGCAAGAGCCCTCGATGGAAGAAATTCTCGCTTCGATTCGCCGTATCATCGACAGCGGCGACGATGTCGGGCGTTCTCCGCGCGCCGCGCGTGACAACGCTGCCGCGCCGAGGGACGAGAGCTACCGTGCGCCCGAGGCCTATCGCCAGAGCGATCATGACGCGGGCGATGCATCCCCGGCCGCGCAGGATCCCGAGCCTTTTGGCGACAATTCCTTCGTCTCGCGCCGTCCGGCCTTCACCTTTGATGATGATTCCCAGCCGCCGAACGAGACGGAAGCGACGCAGGGTGAAGAAGCCGAACAGCCGTTCGAGGCAAACCAGGAGCCGGTCACGCATCAGGCGTCCGAACCGCAGGTGCGGCAGGCGCCAGAACCGCAGCAACCGGCAGCGCCCCGGCCGCATCCGCTGGAACGCGATGCGGTCTATCCGGGCACGATCGGCGAGGTTGCGCGTCAGGTGCGGGAGGCGACCGGTGGGGCGCATGAGCCCGACAGCGCCGCGCCCGCAGACGAGGCCGGCCATTCGCCGCGCATGGAGGAGGGCCAGGAGCACCTGCTTTCCTCCGATTCCGAACAGAGGATCGGAAATGCCCTGCATGAACTCTCCGCCGCGCTGGATCGCGAGGGCGCGCGCAAGATCGAGGAAATCGTGATTTCGGAACTGCGTCCGCTGCTCCGCGACTGGATCGAGGAGCACATGCCCTCGATCGTGGAAGAAATGGTCGGCAAGGAAATCGAACGGATGCGCAACGCAAAGCGCTGAGAACTCGCGCGTTGGACCTGCCAAAGCCGTCCCTTCCGGGGCGGCTTTATTGTTGACAGGCCTGAAGCCAAGCGCATAACAACGACAGGCCGCGAAGGGCCGCCGCGAAAGCCGCGGCAACCCGCCGCCGTTTAATCCGGACGCAGGCGCGCTATATGTGTTTCGCCCGGTTTTGGTATCAGCAGGAATTGGCGAAGACATGCTTGAGAAGACGTATGACGCGAAAAGCGTCGAACCCAGGATTGCCACCCGGTGGGAACAGGCCGATGCCTTCCGCGCCGGAGCCAACGCAAAGCCGGGCAGGGAGAGCTTCTCGATCGTGATCCCGCCGCCGAATGTGACCGGCTCGCTGCATATGGGGCACGCGCTCAACAACACGCTGCAGGACATCATGATCCGCTTCGAGCGGATGCGCGGCAAGGACACGCTGTGGCAGCCCGGCATGGACCATGCCGGCATCGCCACCCAGATGGTGGTCGAACGCCAGTTGATGGAACGCCAGCTTCCCGGCCGCCGCGAGATGGGCCGCGACGCTTTCGTCGACAAAGTCTGGGAGTGGAAGGAAGAGTCCGGCGGCCAGATCATCAACCAGCTCAAGCGCCTCGGCGCCTCCTGCGACTGGTCGCGCGAGCGCTTCACCATGGATGAAGGGCTTTCCGAGGCCGTGCGCGAGGTTTTCGTCTCGCTCTACAAGCACGGCCTGATCTATCGCGGCAAGCGGCTGGTCAACTGGGACCCGGAATTCGAAACGGCGATTTCCGATCTCGAGGTCGAGAACCGCGAAGTCGACGGCCATATGTGGCATTTCAAATACCCGCTGGCCGGCGGCGAGACCTATACCTATGTCGAGAAGGACGCGGACGGCAACGTCATCCTCGAGGAGGAGCGCGATTACATCTCGATTGCGACCACCCGTCCGGAAACCATGCTCGGCGATGGCGCCGTCGCGGTTCATCCATCGGATGAGCGGTATGCGCCAATCATCGGGAAATACTGTGAAATTCCGGTGGGACCGAAAGAGCATCGGCGTCTGATCCCGATCATCACCGATGAATATCCGGACAAGGATTTCGGCTCCGGCGCGGTCAAGATCACCGGCGCGCATGATTTCAACGACTATCAGGTCGCCCGCCGCAACCATATTCCGCTCTACCGGCTGATGGACACCAAGGCGGCACTGCGCGATGACGGCGAGCCCTATGCCGTCTGCGCTGAGCAAGCGATGAAGATCGCGAAATCCGGCGAACTGCCGACCGAAGCCGAGGTCGACGACATCAACCTCGTGCCTGATGAATATCGCGGCCTTGACCGCTATACCGCCCGCAAACGCATCGTTGATGCGATCAATGCCGAGGGTCTTGCCGTCACCGTGAAGGACGAGGAGGGCAATGATATCCCCTTCGTCGAGAACAAGAAGATCATGCAGCCCTTTGGCGACCGTTCGGGCGTCGTCATCGAGCCGATGCTGACCGATCAGTGGTTCGCCGACGCCAAGGAACTTGCCAAGCCGGCGATTGAATCGGTCCGCGAGGGCCGCACCAATTTCGTGCCGAAGAACTGGGAAAAGACCTATTTCGACTGGATGGAGAACATCGAGCCGTGGTGCATCTCGCGCCAACTCTGGTGGGGCCACCAGATCCCGGCCTGGTACGGACCGGATGGGCAGGTCTTCGTCGAAAAGACCGAGGAAGAGGCGCTCGACGCCGCGATCCAGCATTACATCGCCCATGAGGGTCCTTGGAAGGCCTGGGTCGAGGAGCAGCTCGAAAACTATGAGCCCGGCAATATCCTGACGCGCGACGAGGACGTGCTCGACACCTGGTTCTCTTCCGCGCTCTGGCCGTTCTCAACGCTCGGCTGGCCCGAGGAGACGGACGAGCTTGCCCGCTATTATCCGACCAGCGTGTTGGTCACCGGCTTCGACATCATCTTCTTCTGGGTTGCCCGCATGATGATGGCCGGGCTCCACTTCATGAAGGATGAGGACGGCAAACCGGTCGAACCCTTCCACACCGTCTATGTCCACGCGCTGGTGCGCGACAAGAACGGTCAGAAGATGTCGAAGTCGAAGGGCAACGTCATCGATCCGCTCAACCTGATCGAGGAATATGGCGCCGACGCGCTGCGGTTCACGCTGGCGATCATGGCCGCGCAGGGCAGGGACGTGAAGCTCGACGAGAGCCGCATCGCCGGCTATCGCAACTTCGGCACCAAGCTCTGGAACGCCACGCGCTTTGCCGAGATGAACGGCATGAAGCTCGACGGCTCGTTCCGTCCCTCCGGCGCGACCCAGACCATCAATCGCTGGATCCTGACCGAGCTTTCGAAGACCACCGAGGAGGTGACCACGGCGATCGAGAACTTCCGCTTCAACGAGGCGGCCGATGCGCTCTATCGTTTCGTCTGGCACGAGCTCTGCGACTGGTATCTGGAACTCCTGAAGCCCGTGTTCATGGGCGAGGACGAGGCCGCGAAAGCCGAGGCGCAGCATTGCGTTGCCTATGTTCTGGCCGAGACCTACAAGCTCCTGCACCCGTTCATGCCGTTTATGACCGAGGAGCTGTGGAACCATATCGGCGGCGAGGGGCTCTGCTGCCACGCCGACTGGCACGAGCCGGGCTTCCGGGATGAGGAAGCGGCGGACGAGATCAACTGGCTTGTCGATCTGATCTCCGGCATCCGCTCGGCGCGCGCGGAAGTGAACGTGCCGCCGGCCGCCAAGGCGCCGCTGATCCTCGTCGGTGCAAATTCAACGACCCGCGAACGCACCGCCCGCCATTATCCGGCGCTGGAACGGCTCGCCCGCATTGATTCGCTCGATTTCGAGAAGGACGCGCCGAAAGGTTCGGCCCAGGTCATCATCGGCGAGGCCACCGCCTGCATTCCGCTCGGCAGCCTTATCGATGTGGCGGCTGAAACCGCGCGCCTGACAAAGGCGATCGGCAAGGTCGACGCCGATATCGAGCGCAGCC
The DNA here is from genome assembly GCF_053484295.1 of Martelella sp. AMO21009. Classification (NCBI taxonomy): domain Bacteria; kingdom Pseudomonadati; phylum Pseudomonadota; class Alphaproteobacteria; order Hyphomicrobiales; family Aurantimonadaceae; genus Martelella; species Martelella sp. AMO21009. Next base: position 17,701 of record NZ_JBAKFR010000014.1, on the reverse strand, counting down.
AGAAGAAGCTCGGCAACGAGAAATTCGTCGCCAACGCCGATCCGGAAGTGGTGGCCACCGAGCACGAGCGTTTCGAGGAGCTGAAGCAGCAGCGCGAGCAACTGACCGTCGCGCTCTCGCGCGTCGCGGAGGCCGGCTGACGGCATAGGACGTGTTGTCAAGAGCGGGCTTGCCCCGCTCTCGTCTCAGCCTCGGCGGGCCTCGTCCAGGATCCTGAGGGACAGCAGGATCATCAATCCGCCGGCAAGACGGTTGAGCCATGCTCCAAAACGGAAATATTGCCGGCGCAGCGTTTCGCCGGACAGCATCACCGCGATCAGGCCATACCAGAGGAAGGCCTGAAGCGTGATCCAGACGAGCAGGATCGCATAGAAAGCGGGCGGCGCGCTCGCCGGCAACAGCACGGCGAAAACGCTGGTCCAGAACACCGCCGATTTCGGGTTGGACAGCGTCGTCAGCAGCCCCGCTCGGAAGCCCGAGCCATAGACCGGGGCGGATTTCGTACCCGATCTTCCGCCAAAGATCATCCTGCATCCGACATAGAAGAGGTAGGCCGCGCCCGCGATCCGGAGCAGCCGGTACACGTCTCCCGCGCTTGCCAGCAGCGCGCCGATGCCGAGCAGGCCGAGGGCGAGCCATACGAAGCTTGCGGCCGCCACGCCGGCGGCGGCCATCAATCCCGCCCGCCGCGATATCATGGTCGCGCAATAGGTGACGGCGAGCGTGTTTGGCCCGGGTATCATCGCCATCAACAGGTGAATGAGAGCAAGATGAAGCATCAGCGCTGTCATGACGGCCTCAGGCGTGGATGCATCGAAGCGGTTTCCGGCGTGTCCGGGCAATCATGCGCCGCCCTCACATGCGCACCGAATGGCCGCCGTCGACGGTCAAGGTCTGGCCGTTGACGAACGAGGCGGCATTGCCGGCAAGGAACAGCGCTGCGCCGGCGATCTCGTCGGGCCTGCCCCATCGCCCGAGCGGCACGCGGCCAGCCGCGAATGCAAGCATGTCGGGATCACTGGCGAGATGGGCATTGGTTTCCGTGGCGAACATGCCGGGGGCAATGGCATTGCTGGTGATGCCATGGGGGCCGTATTCGACGGCGAGCGCCCTGCAGAGACCGGCAAGCCCCTGTTTCGCGACCGGATAGATGGTGTCGCCCGGCATGGCAAGCGTGCCGAGGAGCGAGGTGAGAAAGATCAGCCGGCCATGGCCTGCCGCCTTCATTCGTTCGGCAACGTCACGGCTCAGCGATACGGCGGACAGAAGATCGGTGTTGAGCAGCGCGGCGATCTCCTCGTCCGTGAATTCGCCAAGGCTTCTGCGGTCGCGCGCGCCGACATTGTTGACGAGGATATCGACCTTCCCGTGATGGCGATAGATATCCTCGATCGCAGCGCGGCGGGCCGGCGCATCGGCGATATCGAAAGCCGCATGGTCGGCAAATGGGCCGAGCGCCTCGCTTGCCGCGGCCAGTTTCGCTCCATCGCGTCCGGTGATGATCACCCGCGCGCCGGCATCGACGAAACCGCGGGCGATCTCATAGCCGAGACCCTTTCGACCGCCTGTGACGAGCGCAACCCGCCCTTGAAGCGAAAACCGATCCAGAACCGACATGAGGCCTCGCATGAACAACAATGACGCACGATCTTGTCGCTCTTCGGCCCGGCCGACAAGTGCCGGGCCTCGGGAGCAGCGGCCGCGCGCGTCGATTTTCTACAGAATCGCGTCTTCGAAATCGTCGCGAGCGATATCGCTGCACAGTTCCTGCCACTGGCAACCGGAGCACGCCACCCGAAAACCGCCGTGGCGGAAAGCCTGGCGCAACTGGCCAAGCTGGTTGCGATCCAGCGTGAAACCGGAGCCGGCAGCAGGCGCGCCGGCGGCCATGATCGGCCCCAGGGCTTCAGCGGCAAGGCGATCGCGCGCGGTCACGCTTTCGCGGTGGCAATGCGGATCGGGTTCTGACAGCAGCGGGGCGCAGATATCGTCCGCACCCTCGATGATCTCGATCGGCTCGCCGCCCGCAATCCGTCCTACAACCACCGTCATATTGGCTGTGAAGCCAGGGCTGTAGCCCTTGCCCGCATAGGTGAGCATGCAAAGCAGATGGTGCGGGCGCAGCCTTACCGTCATCAGCCGGCGCGCTTCGGGCCGCGGGCAAGGGCCTTCAGCAGAGCGGCGGCGAGCGCCGATTTCAGCACGGCGCCAAGCAGGAAGGGCAGGACGCCGGCCGTGAACGCGGCGCCGACGCCGATCATCAGCGAAAGCCAGGCAGCGCCGAGCAGCAGGCAGAGCGCATTGCCGGCCAGCATGGCGAGGAAGGCGAGGATGACGCGATGGCCGTTCCAGCCGCGCTCGGCCAGAAAGCCCGCGACCATTCCGGCGATCGGGAAGGCGAACAGATAGCCCCCGGTAGGCCCCATGAAATGGGCAAAGCCCGCAGCGCCGCCCGCCAGAACCGGCAGGCCCAGTGCGCCCTCCATCAGCCATGCGACGATGGTGAGCCCGCCGAGCCGCCAGCCGTAAAGCGCGCCGACCAGCGTTACCGCGAAAGTCTGCATCGTGACCGGAACCGGAACCATCGGGACTTCGATATAGGAAGACAGCGCAAGGAACAGGCTGCCCAGAAACACCGCCGCCGCCTTCCAGGCGAGGCTGCGGCCTTGCGGGGCGAGCGGGCTGAAAGCCGGCAGAAGGGCGGGGTTGGATGAACGCATGAGATGCTCCTTTAAAATTATAGATAATTTATGGAATCTATCTCTAAATGAATCCACACAATATCGCGCAAGGCAAGCCCCGCGTCTCTTGATCGAGAGGCAGTTGTGGAAAGCGGCAAAAATGGGAGTTGGTTCGGAGCACTGGACCCGCGCTCTGACAGGGTGATTGGGGCCGTCAGCTTCAGCCGGCGGAACGGTCGACCTGCGTCCTGGCGGGCTTCTGTCCGATCCACTGGACATGGCGGCCAAGCAGAAGGGTTGCGGCTTCTATATCGCCGCGGCGCAATGCCAAGAGGATGGCGCGATGGTCGCGGTCGGTTGGCGTGTCCCATTCCGCGCGCCAGCCGGAAAACAGGAAGCGCGCGCTGGCGATGTGGAGATCATCGATGCTGCGCATCAGCCGCGGCATGCCGCAGGGAGCGAGGATCAGCCGGTGGAAGCGGCGGTTCGCCTCTTCCCAGGCATGGACGTCGCGGGCCTGATCGCCGGCGCGGGTTGCCTCCTCGGCTTCATCGAGAATGGCGCTGGTGAGATGAGGCGCAGCATTACGCAGCGCCAGCACTTCGAGCGCCGAGCGCATCTCGGCAATCTCGCGCACCTCCTCCATGCTGAAGCCGGCCACGCGCACGCCCCGGCGCGGCTGGCTTTCCACGAGGCCCTGCGCCTCAAGCCGGCGAAATGCCTCGCGCACCGGCACGTGGCTCGCGCCGAACTCCTCGGCGATATGATCCTGCCTGAGCGGCGCGCCGGCGGCGATCTCGCCGGAGACGATGCGCTCGGCAAGGGCGCGGCTGATGCGGGCGGCGATGGGTTCCGGTTTGGTCATGGAATTATAGATAATCCGCGCAGGGCAGAAGGTCGATAGGGCGTTTTGTCGGAATTTGGGGTGCGCCCACAAAAAGAAGTGTTGCCGGGGCTAGAAACGCCCGCTCAGGCCGTCATTCGTTCTGCGGCGATCGGAAAGGGCAGTGCGTGTTCCCACCAGAGATAGCCAAAAATCGGCGTGCGATACATTCTCATCCGGTCCCCGTGCGCCATCTCTTCGATATGCGGAACTTGCGAGGACAGGAACCGGAAGGGGGTTGATGAGGATCTGATATCCGCCGGCAGCTCGAGCCAGTGGATCGTCCCGTTCCCGGCTGCAAGCGTCTTGTGTCTGTCATACAGGACGTAAACAACATCGCCGTAATAGCGGGCATTGCAGGCCGACGCCAGAAGACCAGCAGAAGCCGCGAAGTTCAGGCCGGTCAGCCACAACAGGAGTTCGGTCGGGATATGAACAAGTGTCGATAAGGCCGGCAGCGCGAAGAGCCCGAACCCGAAGCAGCGCAGGAAAAAGAATACGACGATTCTCATGCGTCGCGATCCTGTTGGTTTCAGGACCAGTGTAAGTCCACACGACAGGGTTGCGCAAGGACGGGGTGACCATATCTCGTCGAACGCTGTCTTGGCCGCGGCAGAAAAGAGCGAGGGGGGCGGCCTTGGGCATTGCCGGCAAACAGAAAAAGGGCCGCACAGTGGCGGCCCTTTCGAATGCGTATCGAAAATCCAGCGCTTAGCGTTTGGAGAATTGGAACGAACGGCGGGCTTTCGCGCGGCCGTACTTCTTGCGCTCGACGACGCGGCTGTCGCGGGTCAGGAAGCCGCCGCGCTTGAGAACCGAACGCAGTTCCGGCTCGAAATAGGTCAGCGCCTTGGAGATGCCGTGGCGAACAGCACCGGCCTGGCCGGAAAGGCCGCCGCCGGTTACCGTTGCGACGATGTCGAACTGGCCATCACGGGCAGCGGCGACGATCGGCTGCTGGAGAACCATCTGCAGCACCGGACGACCGAAATATTCGGAGAAATCCTTGCCATTGACGGTGATCTTGCCAGTGCCGGCTTTCACCCATACGCGGGCGACGGCGTCCTTGCGCTTGCCGGTGGCATAGGCGCGGCCAAGGTCGTCGACCTTGCGCTCGTGAACCGGAGCGGCGGGGGTTGCTTCAGCGGTCGCAGCGTCGCCAAGCGTCTTCAGATCGGACAGATCGGCCATTATGCGCTCCTCACATTCTTCTTGTTGAGCTTGGCAACGTCGAGCACTTCGGGCTGCTGGGCTTCATGGGGGTGGTTGGTGCCTGCATAGACGCGCAGGTTCTTCATCTGGCGACGGCCGAGGGGGCCGCGCGGAATCATGCGCTCGACAGCCTTTTCGATGACGCGTTCCGGGAAACGGCCCTCGATGATCTGGCGCGCAGTGCGTTCCTTGATGCCGCCGGGGTAACCGGTGTGCCAGTAGTACATCTTGTCGGTGTACTTCTTGCCGGTCATGGCGACTTTTTCGGCATTGATGACGATGACATTGTCGCCGTCGTCAACATGCGGGGTGAAAGTGGCTTTATGCTTGCCGCGCAGGCGCATGGCGACGAGGGTGGCGAGACGGCCGAGGACGAGACCTTCGGCATCGATCACGATCCACTTCTTTTCCACCTCTGCGGGCTTCTGGGAGAAGGTAACCATTGTGTTGCTCTCGATTTTGATCCAGCCCCAAAGGGTGGACGTTTCTTGTTGCTTTGCTTGGGTTGAAGCCCAAGCCTGATGGCATATGCGGACTGGCCAGATATGCTGGCGGTTGTATAGAGCCAGGACTGACATTGGTCAAGAGCGAAAGAGTGGTATATACGCAATTTATTTCAACAAAAACAGCAGGTTAAAGACGCGGTATAACGATACCTCATTTGTTATGCGATTATAGCTGCCGATCTCCCATGAGTTATCAACTCTGCTGGATGATTTGCTCTCTGAACAGGATGGTACGCGTGACGGGTCTTCCGCCGCGCATTCTCCGGTAGCCGATCTTGTTGCCGCTCTCGTCAGGGTGCGACGCCAGGCCGGCCAGCGCGACCCCGTTCTTTCGATCCAGCGTCTCGAGTTCGGGCATGGCGGCGATCAGGGCGGCAGCGGTTGTCTCTGCGATACCCGTCATCGTCGTTGCGTGCCGCTTGGATCCTCGGGTCGAGCCTGAGGATCCAAGCGAGCAGGGGGAGTCGCCCCTGTAGACCATGAGTGAGTTGACCAACTTAAATAAGTTAGTTACTTAACTTAGTGCGCGGGTTATCGGTGCCTGTAACGCCAACCCGGCTTGGTGGACCACACGCGCGACCATATGGTTCAGAGCGGAAACAACGCCGCAGGATGAGGCAGAAATGAGCAGGAAAGACTTATGAGCAAGAAGGATATGGGAAAACGCGAGCGGCTGGTGGAGGCGGCGGTGGACCTTGCATACCGGCAGGGCTATACCCGCACGACGATCGCCGACATCGCGAAGGAATCCGGCGTGCCGCTCGGCAATGTCTATTATTACTTCAAGACGAAGGATGACATTGCCACCGCTATCCTCGACCACCACAAGGGCCAGTTTGAAAAGCTGAAGGCTGAACTGGCCGAATTGCCGTCGCCCAAGGCCCGTCTCGTCGGTTTCATCAACAAGACCGTCGGCAACGCCGGCGAGATCGCCTTGAGAGGCTGCCCCACGGGTTCGCTGAGCGCCGAACTGCTGAAGGCCAGCGACAAGGCAGCGGTGGAAGCCTTTCCGCTGCTTGCAGCGCCAATGGAATGGATGGCGGAGCAGTTTGCCGAAATGGGCCATGGCGATGACGCCGAGGCGCTGGCGCTGCAACTGCAGTCATCGCTCCAGGGCGCATCGCTGCTGGCGCAGAATGCCCGCAACCCCGAGCTCCTGGCCCGCGAAGGGGCAAGGCTGAAGATGTGGGTCAACGGGCTTTAGCCCGGTGCGCTTCACCCGGCCGCCAGCCCCGGAATCGGTACGCCGAAGGTCTGGGCGAGCAGGACGAAGTTGAGGCTAAGCACGGCGATCGCGGCGAGGATGGCAAGCGCGCCGATCAGCCGGCCATTGGCGTATTCGCCCATGATCTTGCGGTTGCGGGTGAAGATCACCAGCGAAATCATCGGCACCGGCAGCGCGATCGAGAGAATGATCTGGCTGACGACCAGCGCCTGGGTGGCGTTCACGCCAAGGGCGACGACCACAAAGGCCGGCAGCATGGTGATCAGCCGCCGCAGCCAGATCGGGATCCGGAAGCCGACGAAACCCTGCATGATCATCTGCCCGGCCATGGTGCCGACGACGGAGCTGGAAATGCCCGATGCGATCAGCGAGATCAGGAAGACGGCTGCCGCAGCGCCGCCGAGCAGCGGCGTGAGCATATGGTAGGCGGTCTCGATTTCGGCGACCTCGCTGTGGCCTTTATGAAATGCGCCCGCGGCCATCATCACCATCGCCATGTTGACCACGCCCGCCACCGCGAGCGCCGCCACCACCTCGATATTGGAAAACCGCAGCACGCGGCGACGTTCGGTCTCGTTCTTGACGGCGACCCGGTGCTGGGTGAGGCCGGAATGGAGGTAAACCGCGTGCGGCATGACGGTGGCCCCGATAATGCCGACGGCAATCGCCAGCGCCGTGGCATCGGGAATGGCGGGACGAATGATACCCGACGCGGCCTCGCCCCAGGCCACGGGCGCGATGAAAAGCTCGATGATGTAGCAAAGCCCGATCACGCTGATCATCGCGCCGATGATCAGCTCCATCGGCCGGAAGCCGCGCCGCTCGAACAGCAGAATGCCGTAGGTGACGATCGCGGTGACGCCCATCCCCGCCATCAGCGGCATGTTGAACAGCAGCGCGAGCCCGATCGCGCCGCCGAGAAATTCGGCAAGGTCGGTCGCCATCGCCGCGATCTCGCTGACGATCCAGAGCAGGATCACGACCGGTTTGGAAAATTCATCGCGGCAGACTTCCGCCAGATTGCGCCCGGTCACGATGCCGAGCTTGGCCGACAGCGCCTGAAACAGCATGGCGACCAGATTGGCGAACAGCACCACCCAGAGGAGCGTGTAGCCATAACCGGCGCCCGCCTGGATATTGGTGGCGTAATTGCCGGGGTCGACATAGGCGATTGCGGCGATCACCGCCGGACCGACAAACAGCAATGCCGATTTCGGCCGCACCCGCCCGGAGGCGAGGGCCTGTTCGATTGCCGTATTGGTCTTGTCCGTGAGCGAGCGGCGCTTGGTCTTCAGGTCGGTCATGGGGCGAGGCATGTTGGATAGTCTGGAATTATTAAAAATATAGCCTAGGCTACATTTTTGTCAATCGTCGTTATCATGGCGAGATCGGGGCCCGCAAATGGCGATTTGCCTTGTCGTCGACCACCGGATACAAGGTACAGACGATAATTTACCCTCGGCTACAGATTGATCCTGCATTTCAGGGAGCGTCCGGTGAGCGACGATCAAAAACCATCCGATTGCGACGCCGCCGACCGGTTTTCAAAGGCGCGGTCCGAGCGCGCAAGCGCGCTTCTGGAGGATTACACAGAGCTGATCGGCGACCTGATGGCCGAGCACGGCGAGGCGCGGATCGCCGATATCGCCCGTTCCATGGGGGTCGCCCACCCAACGGCCACCAAGGCGGTGGCGCGGCTGAAACGCGAGGGGCTCGCAACCTCGCGGCCCTATCGCGGCGTGTTCCTGACGCCGGCGGGCGAAGCGATGGCGGAAAAGGCGCGGCAACGCCACCGGATCGTGCACGATCTGCTGCTGGCCATCGGCGTGCCGGCGGAAGCGGCCGAACTCGACGCCGAGGGCATAGAACACCACGTCTCCGAAGAGACGTTGAGGGCCTTTGCGGCCTTCCTGGCCGGAAAACACGAGCGCGAGCCACCGAAAGACTGAGCGCGTCACGGCCGCTCAGTCCCAGAATGGCCGGCCGGCCTCTGCACGCGCCTCCGCCGGCGTGACGCCGATATCTCTCAGCTGGTCGTCCGAAAGTTCCAGCAGATCCATCCGTTGACGCCGCCGCTGCGGCCAGCGGACGAACAGAGTGTGGAGCATAAGCCCGGCGGCGCGGCGGATGGCGCTGAAGCGGGCAAGGCTCCGGGCCGGGGCGGAGTCGGTCATGGGGGTATCCTCTCGTTTTCGGGAAGGTTTATGCCGCCGTCTCGCCCTTTGCTTCGGTCGTGACCGAAACGATCGGCGATGACGACGCGTGTCCCCGGTGCTAGTTTGGGCCCATGACAAATACGGTTTCCGCAAACACGCTCGCCTCCGTCGCCGCCCTGATCGGCGATGTCGCGCGGGCGAACATTCTGTCCGCGCTGCTTGGCGGCAAGGCGCTGACCGCCGGCGAGCTTGCCGGCGTCGCCGGCGTTACGCCGCAGACCGCGAGCGGCCATCTGGCCCGTCTTGTAGATGGCGCGCTGGTGGCGGTCGAAAAACAGGGGCGGCATCGCTATTTCCGCCTCGCTTCCGCCGATGTCGCCGAGACGCTGGAGCATCTGAGCCTGCTTTCGGCGGCTGGTCCCACGCGCTATCGCCCCACCGGCCCGAAGGACGAGGCAATGCGGGTGGCGCGCACCTGCTACGACCACATGGCCGGCGCCATAGCGGTCGGCATCACCGATTCGCTGGTGCGCGCGGGATATCTGGAATTCGACGGGGCCGCGGGGCTGGTGACCGACAAGGGCCGGGCGTTTTTCTGCGATTTCGGCATATCGCTGGAAGAGGCCGGCAAAAGTCGGCGGGCACTCTGCCGCACCTGCCTCGACTGGAGCGAGCGCCGCCATCATATCGGCGGCTGGCTGGGGGCGGCCATGCTCGCGCGCTGCCGCGAGCGCCACTGGCTGCGGCCGGCGAAAGAGGGCCGGGCGCTGACCCTGACGCGGGAAGGGCAGGCGGGCTTTGCCGCCACCTTCGCGATCGACCCGGCGGTGCTGCGCATCGTCGCGTGAGGCGGAAAGCTGTGGGTAACGCCCGCCGCCGCACGACCGCGCCGGCACCGACCTGCTATAGCAGGCTATGCGACCCGCTAACCTGCGGCGCGTCCGCGACAAATCCATCCGAAACGAAGGTGAAGGCGAAGTGCAAGTCGACATCGATATGGGAACGACATCGACCGGTGACGTGGCCAGTCTCGATATCGAGGAGCTGCTGGCGACCCGGCTTCTGGTGCAGGGCAATTCCGGCTCCGGCAAGTCGCATCTCCTGCGCCGCCTGCTGGAGCAATCCGCCAAATGGGTGCAGCAGGTGGTAATCGATCCCGAGGGCGATTTCGTCACGCTTTCGGATGCCTTCGGCCATGTCGTGGTCGATGGCGAGCGCTCCGAGGGCGAGCTGATCGGCATCGCCAACCGCATCCGCCAGCATCGCGTTTCCTGCGTGCTGACGCTGGAAGGCCTCGAGATCGAGGACCAGATGCGCACCGCCGCCACCTTCCTCAACGCGCTGTTCGATGCCGATCGCGACCACTGGTATCCGGTGCTGACCGTGGTTGACGAGGCGCAGATGTTTGCCCCGTCCGGCGGCGGCGAGGTGGCCGAAGAGGTACGCCGCCAATCGCTCGGCGCCATGACCAACCTGATGTGCCGGGGCAGAAAGCGCGGTCTTGCCGGCGTGATCGCCACGCAGCGGCTGGCCAAACTGGCGAAGAACGTCGCCGCCGAGGCCTCCAACTTCCTGATGGGCCGGACCTTTCTCGATATCGACATGGCGCGCGCGGCCGATCTTCTGGGCATGGACCGCCGCCAGGCCGAACAGTTCCGCGACCTGAAGCGCGGCAATTTCGTTGCGCTCGGCCCTGCGATGTCGCGCCGGCCGCTCAAGGTGGTCATCGGCCCGGTGGAAACCTCGGCGCGTTCCTCCAGCCCCAAGCTGATGCCGCTGCCCGAAAAGCCGGAGGATGTCGACGATCTGATCTTCACTCCCGATCCGGAAGACCTCGCCCGCCAGGCCACCGCCCCGCGCCGGGTGACGCCGCGACCACGCCCGACCGTCGATATCATCGACCAGCTTTCCCAATCCGCCGATGCCGCGCCGGAGACGACGCGCGGCCCGCGCGCAAACGCGATGAGCGACGAGGAACGGGAAGACTGGATCACGATGACGCTGGCCGAGATCGCGGACGGAAAGGAATCGGCTTTTCGTTCGGATTCAGAGCTTTACCAGGACTTTTTGATGCGCGGTCGCATGAAGCGGATTTCCGGCGCGCCGCTCTCCATGTCCGATTTCCGCCGTCGGCTTGCGGTCGCCCGTTCCGGCGTCGACGACGCAATGGCCGAGAGCGAGGGGTGGCAGATGGCGCTGTCGCTGACGCCGCATGTCACCGATGATCTGCAGGGCGTGTTCCTGATGCTGGCCAAGGCAGCGCTTTCCGGTGAGCCGTGCCCCTCCGACGCCACGATCGCGCGCGCCTACGGTACCCATTCCGCCCGCCGCGCCCGGCGCTTCCTCGACTGGTTCGAGGAACAGGGCCTCATCGTGCTCCACACCGAGCCCGGCGGCAAACGCGTCGTCGCCTTTCCCGATCTCGACGCCAAGACCGAAGGCGGCGACCCCGATGCTCCGGCGGATGCCGGCGAACGGCGGGATGCGGCGGAGTAGGGTGTCCGGCCCCGTTCGTCCGGCGCTGTGTGACGCTCCCCGAGAAGCCGTTGTGGCGGGCGCTGTATTTTGCTGAACCGCCACCCTCTCATGGGTCATGCTCGTGCTTGACACGAGCATCCAGGCAACACGGAGAACACCGCCTGGACCCTCGGATCAAGTCCGAGGGTGACACCTGATAGGAGAGAGTGCCGTCGGAGAGGCTGTGGGGTCGCAGGCAAACGAGCCGTCGGCCGCGCTACCCCGCATTGAGATACCGGATCGCCTCGTCGCGGCGGAACAGGTAGAGCAGGGTTCTGAGCGCCGTGCCGCGTTCGCTCTGCAATTCCGGGTCCTTACTGACGATATAGCCGGCATCCTTGCGGGCGGTGGCAAGGATGTCGCTGTGGGCCTCGAGGCTTGCGAAGCGGAATCCGGGAATGCCGGACTGGCGGGTGCCGAGCAGTTCGCCTTCGCCGCGCAGCTTCAGATCCTCCTCGGCGATGCGGAAGCCGTCATTGCTTTCGCGCAGCACCGAAAGCCGGGCGTGGCCCATTTCCGATAGCGGCCCCTTGTAGAGCAGGATGCAGGAGGAGGCCTCGTCGCCGCGCCCGACGCGCCCGCGCAACTGGTGAAGCTGGGCGAGGCCGAAGCGCTCGGCATGTTCGATTACAATGATCGAGGCATCCGGCACGTCGACGCCCACTTCCACCACCGTGGTGGCGACCAGCAGGCGGGCCTCGCCCGAGCGGAACGCCTCCATCGCCGCATCCTTGTCGGCGGATGACATCCGGCCATGAATCAGGCCGACCTTTTCCGGCCCGAGCGCCTTTGCCAGCGTTTCGTAGCGCTCCTCGGCCGACATCAGCTCCACGGCCTCCGATTCCTCGACCAGCGGGCAGATCCAGTAGGATTTTTTTCCTTGGGCGAGCGCATCGCGCAACCTGCCGACGACATCGCCGATCCGCTCCAGAGGGATCGTGACGGTCTGGATCGGCTTTCGCCCGGCCGGTTTCTCGGTGAGGTTGGAGACGTCCATGTCGCCGAAGGCGGCGAGCACCAGCGTGCGCGGTATCGGCGTTGCCGACATCACCAGAAGATGCGGCGCCATGCCCTTGGCCGTCAGCCGCAGGCGCTGATGGACGCCGAAACGGTGCTGCTCGTCGACAATGGCGAGCCGGAGATCGTGATAGGCGACATTGTCCTGAAACAATGCGTGGGTGCCGATCACGATCCTTGCCTCGCCACTGGCGATCCGGGCCTCGATCTCCTTGCGCTCGCGCGCCTTGGTCTTGCCGGTCAAAAGGCTGACGGTCACGCCGGCCTTTTCGGCAAGGGCAGCGATGCCCTCATAATGCTGGCGCGCCAGAATTTCGGTCGGCGCCATCAGCACCGCCTGACCGCCATCCTCGACCACGGCCAGCATCGCAAGCAGGCCGACAATGGTCTTGCCGGAGCCGACATCGCCCTGCAGCATGCGCAGCATCCGGGTCTCCTGCGCCATGTCGGCGAGGATCGCCGTCACTGCCTGTTCCTGTCCGGCGGTCAGCGCGAAGGGCAGGGCGGCGCGCACCTTGTCCGACAGCGCGCCCGTTGCCCGCACCGGCCGGCCCCTGGCCTTGCGCATCCGGCTTCTGACCAGCGACAGCGAAAGCTGGCCGGCGAGGAACTCGTCATAGGCAAGCCTGCGGCGCGCCGGCGCCTGCGGCTCGATATCTGTTTCATCGCGCGGGGCGTGGAGGGCGGCAAGCGCCTCGCCGGTCGTTGGAAAGCCCTGTTTTGCACCGATTGCGGGATCGATCCATTCGGGAAAGACCGGAACCCGCGCGAGCGCCGCCTCGATCGACCGGCGCAGAATCTTGGCGGAAAGGCCCGCCGTCAACGGATAGACCGGTTCCACCGCCGGCAGCGTATCGGCCTTGTCGGCCGGCACGATATAATCGGGATGCACCATTGTCGGGCGACCGTTGAACCATTCCGCGCGCCCGCTCACCACCACCATCTCGCCGACCGGCAACTGTTTTTCCAGCCAGTCGGCCCTGGCGTGAAAGAAGGTCAGCGTCAGCTCGCCGGTCTCGTCATGAAGGTAGACCCGATAGGGCGCGTTAGAGCGCGAGGGGGCCGGCTGGTGGCGGTCGACGCGGCCCTCCACGGTCACGATCGCGCCCTCGGGCAGGTGCGCGATGCCGGGCTTCAGCCGACGGTCGATCACCGAGGTCGGGGCATGAAACACGAGATCGATGACGCGGGCCTCGTCCTCGCTGCCGGTCAGCTTCACCAGCAGCTTGGCAAGTTTGGGCCCGATCCCCGCAAGCGAGGAGGCCGGAGCGAACAGGGGATCGAGCAGGGCGGGTCGCATATTTTTGAAATGTACCGGCTGAGCGGCTTTGGCAAGGCTGACAAGCGCGAAACGAGCCGCTATAGAGGCCAATCAACAGAGAAGGTATCGAAATGACCGGTTTGAAGCGCACCAGCGCCGACCTTGACCCGCGGCGGCGGCGCATGCTGTTTCGCGCGTGGCACCGCGGCATTCGCGAGATGGACCTGATCCTCGGCCAATATGCCGAGGACAATATCGCCGACATGGACGATGCGGCGCTCGACCAGTTCGAGACGATCATGGCCGAGGAGGATAACGACCTGATCGCCTGGATCAATGGTGCTTCGCCCGTGCCGGAGCATCTGCGCATGCCGCTTTTCGAACAGATTGCCGCCTACCGGCCGGATTTCGATCCGGTGGAAAAGAACGCCTGAGGCGCAGCCCGACCATGATTTCCGGATTCAACCCGAAGAAACTCGAAAGCCTCACCGGCGCGGTGACCATTGCCAATGCCGTGCCGGGTACGGAGCCGCTGGTGCTGGCCGAAATGGCGCGCGCCGGGCAATCGGTCGCCTATGTCTTGTCAGACGGCCAGCGGATTGCCGATTTCGAGCAGATGCTCGGCTTCGTTGCTCCGGACATTCCGGTTCTCACGCTGCCGGCCTGGGATTGCCTGCCCTATGACCGGGTTTCGCCCGGCGCCGATACCGAGGCGCGCAGGTTGTCTGCGCTTGCCGGCCTTGTCGCCCATGCCAAGAAACCGCATCCGGCGATCATCCTCGTCACCGTCAACGCGATGCTGCAGAAGCTGCCCCCGCGCGAGATCGTGGCCTCGCTCGGCTTTTCCGCCCGCGCCGGGCAGGTGATCGACATGGACGCGATCGTCCATCGTCTCGCCGATGCCGGTTTCGAGCGCGTGCCCACCGTCCGCGCCGTGGGCGAATATGCGGTGCGCGGCGGCATTCTCGACGTGTTCGTGCCCGGCGCGGATAACGGGGTCCGCCTTGATTTCTTCGGCGATACGCTGGAAACCATCCGCGCCTTCGATGCGGCGAGCCAGCGCACCACCGGCACGGTCAAGTCGCTGGAACTCAACGCCATGAGCGAGGTGACGCTCGGCTATGACAATATCGCGCGGTTCCGCAGGAATTACCTGTCGATGTTCGGCGCTGCCACTCGCGACGACGCGCTCTATCAGGCGGTCTCCGAAGGCCGACGCTATGCCGGCATGGAACACTGGATGCCGCTGTTTTACGAGCGGCTGGAAACCATGTTCGACTATCTCGACGGGTTCAGCGTCGTCGTCGATCACACCGCCCGCGAGGCCGCCGCGGAGCGCGCGGCGCTGATCGAGGATTATTACCAGGCCCGGCGCGCCAATATGGGCGAGGGGCGCGGCGGCGCGCCCTACAAGCCCGTGCCGCCGGATACGCTCTATCTCGACGACAAGGCATTCTCGGCGGGGCTTGATGCCATCGGCTCTATCCGGCTTTCGCCGTTCAACGAGGCCTCCAGCGTCGGCAAGCCGGTGATCGCGATCGAGGCCCATGCCGGCCCGCGCTGGGCCACCGAGGCCAAGGCACGCAATGACGACGCCCGCGTCAACGTGTTCGAACAGGCGGTGCGCCATATCGCAGACAAGCGCGCCGGCGGCGGCAAGGTGCTGATCACGGGATGGTCGGAGGGTTCGCTCGACCGGCTGCTGCAGGTGCTGAAGGAGCACGGGCTTGAGAAGATCAAGCCGATCGGCGCTCTGGCCGAGGTTGAAAAGCTTGGGCGGGGCGAAGCCGCCAGTGCGGTGATGAGCCTGGAAGGCGGGTTCGAGACAGGCAACCTTTTTGTCATCGGCGAGCAGGATATTCTCGGCGATCGTCTGATCCGCAAGAACCGCCGCCGCCGCAAGGCGAGCGATTTCATTGCGGAGGTTTCGGGCCTCGACGAAGGCTCGCTGGTGGTTCACGCCGAGCACGGCATCGGCCGCTTCATCGGGCTGAGGACGATCGAAGCGGCAGGCGCACCGCGCGATTGCCTGGAACTGCAATATGCCGACGACGCCAAGCTGTTCCTCCCCGTCGAAAACATCGAACTTCTGTCGCGCTATGGCTCGGACGCAGCCGAGGCGACGCTCGACCGGTTGGGCGGCGGGGCGTGGCAGGCCAAGAAGGCGCGGCTGAAGAAGCGCCTGCTCGACATGGCCGACGAACTGATCGCGATTGCCGCCAAGCGCGCCACGCGTTTCGCGCCGGTGCTGGCGACGGAGGAGGGGCTTTACGACGAATTCGCCGCCCGCTTCCCCTACGAGGAAACCGAGGACCAGTTCAACGCCATCGAATCGGTGCGCGGCGATCTCGGCCTTGGCCGGCCGATGGACCGGCTGATCTGTGGCGATGTCGGTTTCGGCAAGACCGAAGTGGCGTTGCGCGCGGCCTTCCTTGCGGCCATGAACGGGGTTCAGGTCGCCGTCGTTGTGCCGACCACGCTTCTGGCGCGCCAGCACTACAAGACCTTCGCCGAGCGGTTCCGCGGTCTGCCGATCAAGGTCGCGCAGGCATCGCGCCTGGTGCCCGCCAAGGAACTGGCGCAGACCAAGAAGGATCTTGCCGAGGGCAAGCTCGATGTCGTGATCGGCACCCATGCGCTTCTCGGCGCCTCGATCAAGTTCGCCAATCTCGGCCTGTTGATCATCGACGAGGAGCAGCATTTCGGCGTGAAGCACAAGGAACGGCTTAAGGAGCTGAAGAGCGACGTGCATGTGTTGACGCTGTCGGCGACGCCGATCCCGCGCACGCTGCAGCTTGCCATGACCGGCGTGCGCGAATTGTCGCTGATCACCACGCCGCCGGTCGATCGGATGGCGGTGCGCACCTTCATCTCGCCGTTCGATCCGCTGGTGATCCGCGAGACGCTGATGCGCGAGCATTTCCGCGGCGGCCAGAGCTTCTATGTCTGTCCGCGCCTTTCCGATCTGGAGGAGGTTCAGGCCTTCCTGCAGGCGGAAGTGCCGGAGCTGAAGGTGGCCGTTGCTCACGGCCAGATGGCGGCCGGCCAGCTCGAAGACATCATGAACGCCTTTTACGACGGCAAGTATGACGTCCTGCTGTCGACAACGATCGTGGAATCCGGCCTCGACGTGCCGACCGCGAACACGCTGATTGTCCACCGCGCCGACATGTTCGGGCTCGCCCAGCTCTACCAGTTGCGCGGGCGCGTCGGGCGCTCGAAAACGCGGGCCTTCGCGGTGTTCACGCTGCCGGTCAACAAGCGGCTGACCGATACCGCCGATCGCCGGTTGAAGGTGCTGCAATCGCTCGATACGCTCGGCGCTGGTTTCCAGCTTGCCAGTCACGACCTTGATATTCGCGGAGCAGGGAACCTGCTTGGCGAGGAGCAGTCCGGCCATATCAAGGAAGTCGGCTTCGAGCTCTACCAGCAGATGCTGGAAGAGGCGGTGGCTGAGGCCAAGGGCGACGAGGATGCCGGCGGCTCCGACTGGTCGCCGCAGATCGCGCTCGGCACATCGGTGATGATCCCGGAAAGCTATGTGCCCGATCTCAATCTGCGCATGGGGCTTTACCGCAGGCTTGGCGAACTGACCGACGCGACCGATATCGACGGCTTCGGCGCGGAGCTGATCGATCGCTTCGGGCCGATGCCGGAAGAGGTGCAGTCACTCCTGAAGATCGTGTTCATCAAGTCGTTGTGCCGGATCGCAAATGTCGAGAAGCTCGATGCCGGGCCGAAGGGGATCGTGGTGCAGTTCCGCAACCGCGAATTCCCGAACCCGGCGGGCCTCGTGCAGTTCATCGGCGAAAACAGCGTTTCGGCAAAAATCCGCGCCGATCACAGCATCTATTTCAACCGCGACTTGCCGACCCCCGACAAGCGCCTCGGCCAGGCGGCGGTGATCATGAGCAAGCTGTCGAAGCTCGCAGCGGCCTGAAGACACCTGCCGTCACCGGTTTTCCGCCCGAGGCGAAATCGGCGACGGCGTAGCGCGCGATGAGCGCGAGGTGCTGTTGCGGCAGATGGGCCCGGAAGGGATCGCCGATCAGGATGTCCGCGCCCGTTTCCGCGAGCGTTCTGAGCGCGGCGAGCGTTTGATCGGCGGTGTCGGGGTCGTAGAACACATCGCCGGCCAGCACGACTGCCGGCTCCCGGTTCGATGCATCGGAATTGTCTCGGTTGTCGCCGCTTGCTCCCAATACTCTCTCCCGCTGGCGGGAGAGATGCCCCGAAAGGGGCA
>NZ_JBAKFR010000013.1:0-118191 GCF_053484295.1 Martelella sp. AMO21009 | reverse complement strand
GGTTCACCCCTCTCTGCCCCTGTCGGGGCATCTCCCCCTCAAGGGGGGAGATTGGGGTGCGCCATCGCCGTCGCTGTCAAATCGGCTTCCATTTCGCGCCGATCCGCTCTAATTCAGCGAGTGAACCGCGAAGGAGTGTGACATGGCGAAGAAACCGGTTGAGGAACTGTCCCGCGATGAGGCTGCGGCGGAGCTTGCGAGCCTTGCCGAGGAAATCGCCCGCCACGATGTCGCCTATCACGGCAAGGACGCGCCGGAGATCACCGACGCCGAATATGACGCGCTGAAGCAGCGCAACGATGCGCTAGAGGCGCAGTTTCCCGACCTTCTCCGCGAAGACAGCCCGTCGCGCCGAGTCGGCTCGACGCCTTCAGAGGCGTTCGCGCCGGTGGTGCACGCGGTGCCGATGCTCTCGCTCGGCAATGTGTTTTCCGACGAGGACGTGCAGGACTTCATCGCCTCGGTCTATCGTTTCCTCGGGCATCTGCCGGATAACTCCATCGCTTTCACCGCGGAGCCGAAGATCGACGGGTTGTCGATGTCGCTGCGCTATGAGGACGGCGTGCTCGTCTCCGGCGCCACCCGCGGCGACGGCGCGACGGGGGAAAACGTCACCGCCAATGTCCGCACCATTGGCGAAATCCCGAACCGGTTGCCGAAGGGCGCGCCGGCGGTGGTTGAGGTGCGCGGCGAGATCTACATGGCCAAGAGCGATTTCGCGGCGCTGAATGCGGCGCTCGCCGAGGAGGGCAAGCCCACCTATGTGAACCCGCGCAACACCGCATCGGGCTCGTTGCGTCAGCTCGACCCGCAGGTGACCGCGAAGCGCAAGCTCAGATTCTTTGCCTATGCCTGGGGCGAAATGTCGGAAATGCCGGCCGATACCCAGATGGGCATGGTCGAGACCTTCGAGACATGGGGCTTTCCGGTCAATCCGCTGATGCGGCGGCTTTCCTCCGTCGATGATCTCATCGATCATTACCGCGAGATCGGCGTCCAGCGCGGCGATCTCGACTACGATATCGACGGCGTCGTCTACAAGGTCGACCGGCTCGACCTTCAGGCGCGGCTCGGCTTCCGCTCGCGCTCGCCGCGCTGGGCGACGGCGCACAAGTTCCCGGCCGAACAGGCGATCACGCGGCTTCTCAACATCGATATCCAGGTCGGCCGCACCGGGGCGCTGACGCCGGTGGCGCGGCTGGAGCCGATTACCGTCGGAGGCGTGGTGGTGACCAATGCGACGCTGCACAACGAGGACTATATCGCCGGCAAGGGCTCCGGCGGCGAGCCGATCCGCGAGGGCCGCGATATCCGCATCGGCGACTATGTCATCGTCCAGCGCGCCGGCGACGTCATTCCCCAGATTGTCGATATCGTGCCGGACAAGAGGCCCGAAGATGCCGAGCCCTATCAGTTTCCCGATCACTGCCCGGTCTGCGGGGCGCATGCGGTTCGGGAAATCAACGAGAAGACCGGCAAGCTCGATGCCGTCAGGCGCTGCACGGCCGGGTTCTCGTGCCGGGCGCAGGCGGTCGAGCATCTGAAGCATTTCGTCTCGCGCAATGCCTTCGATATCGAGGGGCTCGGCTCCAAGCAGGTCGATTTCTTCTTCGAGCATGAGGACGAGGCGCTGGCGATCCGCACCGCGCCCGACATTTTCACGCTGGAGCGGCGGCAGGGGGCGGCGCTGACCAAGCTCGAAAATTTCAACGGCTGGGGCAAGACCTCGGTCGCCAATCTCTACGAATCGATCAACGAGCGGCGGACGATCGCGCTTAACCGCTTCATCTTCGCCCTCGGCATCCGCCATGTCGGCGAGACGACGGCCAAGCTGCTGGCGCGCTCCTACGGCTCCTACGAGGCCTTTGAGAAGGCGATGCGCGAGGCGGCAAGCGGCGAGGGCGAGGCCTGGGACGATCTCAACAATATCGACGGCATCGGCGCGGTCGTCGCCCGCGCCATTGCCGAGTTCTTTGCCGAAGAGAATAACACCGATGTCATCGCCCGCCTGCTCAACGAAGTGACCCCTGAGGACGACCAGCAGCGCATCGATACCTCCAGCCCGGTCGCCGGCAAGACGGTTGTCTTCACCGGCACGCTCGAGAAAATGACGCGCGACGAGGCCAAGGCAAAGGCGGAAAGCCTCGGCGCCAAGGTGTCCGGCTCGGTCTCGAAAAAGACGGATATCGTCGTTGCGGGACCCGGCGCCGGCTCGAAGTTGAAGAAAGCCGAGGAGCTCGGCGTTGAGACCATGGATGAGGATGAGTGGCTGGCGCTGATTGGGGGGTAACCCGGCTCGGTTTGGGAGAACACGTGGCCTGCAGCTTGCTCCAAATACTCTCTCCCGCTGGCGGGAGAGATGCCCCGCAAGGGGCAGTGAGGGTGGCGCGGCGTTTCAAATCGCGAGGGCATTCGCGGTGATAGATTCCCCCCTCACTGTCGCTGTCGCGACATCTCTCCCCTCCGGGGCGAGAAGATTGGGGGGCTATGCGGCAGAGGCCACATGTCATCCGGCCGCTTTCTCGCAGGCGGTTCGCTTGCATAGCGTAGGCAACAACCTATCTTGAGAGCATGGATTTTCAGGGAGTTTCGATATGAGGCGGTTTGGTTTTGCGCTTTGCGCGGGTCTGTTGTTTGCGGGCGCCGCGCATGCGGAACAGGTGGGTGAGGTCGGGGTCGACTGGGTCGGCAACGATATCGTCGTCGAAGCCCTGCATGACCCCGAAGTTGACGGCGTGACCTGCCACATTGCCTATTTCGACCGTTCGATCATCGATCGACTGTCCAAGGGCAACTGGTTCGAGGACCCGTCGAATTCCTCGATCGCCTGCCGGCAGACCGGCCCCATAAAGATCGGTGACATCGATCTCGACATGAATGGCGAGGAGGTGTTCCGGGAAGGGCGCTCGCTGATCTTCAAGCAACTCGTCATCAAGCGCATCTACGACAAGGCCAATGAAACGCTGATCTATCTGGCCCATACCCGCGAGATTACCGAGGGCTCTGCCAAGATGTCGATGTCGACCGTGCCGCTTTACGGCCAGGATGTGGTGTGGGAAAACGGCGCGCCGGAATAAGCAGCAGCAGAAGGAGAGCGCCATGAAACTCGAGGCAAGCTGCCAGTGCGGCAAGGTTTCCTATTCGGTGGAGAGCCGAACGCCCTATCCCTATATGCGCTGTTATTGCAGTATCTGCCGCAAACATGCCGGGGCAGGGGGCTACGCCATCAATCTCGGCGCGGACGCCGATACGCTGGAGTTGACGGGCGGCGAGCACAAGCGCTTCTATCACGCCCGCATGCATGACGGCGAAAGCGAGGGCGAGCGGCATTTCTGCGGCAATTGCGGCAGCGCTCTCTATCTCTATGACGAGCGCTGGCCGGAACTGGTGCATCCAATTGCCGCAGCGGTGGATACGCCCTTGCCCCGTCCGCCCGAGATCGTGCATATCATGCTGGACTCCAAGGCCAATTGGGTGGATGTGCCGGAAGGTCCCGGCCACGTTCATTTCGGCGGCTATCCGGAGCTTTCGATCGAGGACTGGCACCGCAAGCACGGTCTTCTGGAGGAATAGGGCGGCGCTTGCCGCGCCGAACAAGGGATAAGCATGAAAACCTTCCGT
This sequence comes from Martelella sp. AMO21009, assembly GCF_053484295.1. Taxonomy (NCBI): domain Bacteria; kingdom Pseudomonadati; phylum Pseudomonadota; class Alphaproteobacteria; order Hyphomicrobiales; family Aurantimonadaceae; genus Martelella; species Martelella sp. AMO21009. The sequence goes on along the minus strand of NZ_JBAKFR010000013.1, from coordinate 114,570 downwards.
CGCGTGCTCTGGGCTTCCGTCGCTGTCATCTGCGCGGTGCTGATCTGGCTGGTTTATGAGATCGGCGAGACCAATGAGGAGATGATGAATGTCCCCTTTGGTCCCTCCTTTCAACTCACCGCCGGCGACGGCCAGCCGATCACCGAGCAGGCCTTGCGCGACAAGCCGACCGCGCTGTTCTTCGGCTTTACCCATTGCCCGGAAGTCTGCCCCACAACGCTTTACGAGCTGAACGGCTGGTTGCACGAGGTCGATCCCGATGGCGACAAGATCGACGCCTACTGGATGTCCGTCGATCCCGAGCGTGACACGCCGGAAACCATGGAGCGTTACCTCTCCAACGTCTCCGACCGGATCGAGGCGATTTCGGGCGATCCCGACAAGGTTCGCGCCGCGCTCGACAAGTTCGGAATCTATTACGAGAAAGTCCCGCTCGATCCCGACCAGCCGGATGGCGATTACACGATGAACCACAACGCCTCGGTGTTTCTGCTCGATGATGGCGGGGTGCTGAAGGGCACGATCGCCTATGGCGAAAGCCCGGATGTCGCGGTGAAGAAGCTCGAAAACCTTATCAACTGACGGCCGCAGCCTTGCCATTGCCGGCCGGCGGGCTTATCGCGGATGGCAGGAATTCCAGGAAAGGCCGATCCGTGAGCCAGATCAGACTGTACGTCACCACCAATGAAGCCGGCGCGGGCCAGGTGCTCGATGCGCTTTCGATGGCGCTCGGCGAGGAGCCCTATGCGCTTGCGACCATGGAGATCGACGAGAAGGCCAACCGCTGGGAGGCCTCGGTCTATCTCGACGCGGACGAGGAAGAGGCGCTACGGGCGATCTTTGCGGATGTTGTGAACTCCGTCTTTGGCGAGAGTAGCCCGGAAATCGAGAAGGAAGCGATCGAGGATATCGACTGGATCGCGAAGTCGCTCGAAGGGCTGAAGCCGGTGCGCGCCGGCCGCTTTCTGGTTCACGGTTCGCATGACCGCGACCACCGCCGCGCGGGCGATATCGCCATCGAAATCGAGGCGGGGCAGGCGTTCGGGACCGGGCATCACGGCACCACCAGCGGCTGTTTGGAAATGATCGATACCGTGCTGAAGGCCGAACGGCCGCTGAACGCCCTCGATCTTGGCACGGGCACCGGCGTGCTGGCCATGGCTGCGCGCAAGCTGCGCCCGATCCCGGTTCTCGCCACCGATATCGATCCGGTCGCCGTCAAGGTGGCGCGCGAGAATGCACGGGCGAACGGCATCGTCTCCGGCATCGATTTCGTCACCGCGCCGGGCTTTCACCATGCGGCCTTTGCCGAGTATGCGCCCTTCGATCTGATTATCGCCAATATTCTCGCCCGCCCGCTGATGAAGCTCGCGCCGGGCGTAAAGCGCAATCTCGCGCCGGGCGGCGCCGTGATCCTCTCCGGCATTCTCGTCGAGCAGCGCTGGAAGGTGCTTGCCGCCTACCGCACCCAAGGCATGCGCCACGAGCGCACCTATTGGCGCAATGGCTGGGTGACGTTACTGCTGAGAGGGTAGCCCCTCTCTTTCGGGAAGGCCGTGAGCCGCGGCGCTTGCTCCTAAACCGCAACCCCGATCGCGCTTTCCCGCACTGACATGCGGGCCTGTCGGCGCTGGGCGCGTTCCTGCTGGGGGGAACAGTGGTAGATTTCGCGGTAGCATTTTGAAAAATGCGAGGCGGAGACGAAACCGCAGGCAACCGCGACATCGACGATCGGCATTGTCGATTGCGCCAGCAGACGGCGGGCGCGATCAAGGCGGATTTCGAGATAGTAGCGCGCCGGGGAGCGGCCCATCTCCTGGCGGTAGAGCCGCTCGATCTGGCGGCGCGACAGGCCGACAGCATCGGCGATCTCGATCAGCGACAGCGGCTCGGCGAGATTGGCCTCCATCAGTTCGATGATCTGCAGCACCTTGCCGTTCTGGACGCCGAGACGGGCGCTGAGCGGCAGGCGCTGGCGCTCGGAGGACAGGCGCACCCGGTCGGTGAGCGCCTGTTCGCAGATCGCGTTGACGAGGCCTTCGCCGAATTCCCGGCCGATCAGGTGCAGGATCATGTCGAGCGAGGCGGTGCCGCCGGCCGACGTATAGATGTTGCGGTCGATCACGAAGAGGTCGGCATGGGCGTCGATTTCCGGCCAGGTTTCGGTAAAGCCCGGCATGTTTTCCCAATGGATCGCGCAGCGGCGGCCCTTGAGCAGGCCGGCGCGGGCCAGAAGGTGGGTTCCCGTGCACATCGCGCCGATGCCGCAGCCGCGATTGTTGAGCTCGCGCAGCCAGGCCTCGAAGGATTTGTTGTAGTAGTCCTCGACGTCGATGCCGGAACAGACCAGCACCAGATCAGGGCGTTTTTCGCCCATCAGGGCGCGGCGCTCGTCGGCGAGCGAGGTATCCGGCTCGACGGCGATGCCGCTTGACGAACAGACTTTCAGCCCGCTGTCGGAGGCGATCCGCCAGCGATAGGCCTCGTAGCCGAGCATCCTGTTTGCGATGCGCAGCGCCTCGATCGCGCTGGTAAAGGGCAGCAGCGAGAATTGCGGAACGAGATAAAAGACAAACGATCTTCCCATGATGGACACCGCCGCGCTGAGAGCCGGATTCGACACTTGAGAAAATACAATTTCCGCAAGAAACCGGGTCGCCAATAGTCTGTTTACGACATTGACACAGACAAATGCGGCGGGAAAGAGCACGACAGTTCGAATGGATCGAATTTTCCGGTCGGCCATGCCCTTTCAGGCATAATGGATATGGCCGACCGGTGGGTCCAGATCGTCTCAGTCATGGCGCCAGTAGCGGTCGTCGGAAAAGATATCCTGGCGCAGATGGGGCGGGATCCGCTTGATGTTCTCCTCAAGCTTCTGCTTGCGGGCAAGCTGATCCTGCAGGTTGGCATATCGTGCGAGCGGGGCCACCAGATGGCGTAATATGATGAACAATCCCATGACTTCTCTCCTTCAAGTGCGGGTCATGAGACAAAGGTAGGCGGATTTGACATTCAATCAAACGAAATGTAATCATAGGTTCAGTCAAAAATATTGATCCAAGAGGCCGCCATGACCCTGAGCCTGCAAACGCCGCTCCCGGTTCTCGACAACGACATTCTGCGCACCTTCGTCGCGATCGCGGAGACCGGCAGCTTTTCCGGAGCCGCCGAGCGGGTGTTCAGAACGCCCTCGGCGGTGTCGATGCAGATCAAGCGGCTGGAAGAGGTTGTCGGAGCCTCTCTGTTTGTGCGCGACTCCCGGTCCGTGCGGCTCACCCGCAGCGGCGAGACGTTGTTGTCCTACGCTAGGCGGATGCTGGCGCTTTCCAATGAGGCGATGTCGCGCTTCCGCCATCCCGACATGCACGGCGTGGTGCGGCTCGGCGCGACAGACGATATCGGCGAGCGCATACTGCCGACCGTGCTCAAGCGCTTTGCCGAGGCGTTTCCGAGCGTGATGGTGGATGTCACTATCGACAACTCGAACGGTCTTGCCCAGCGCCTGCGCGAACAGCGGCTCGACCTTACCCTGCTGAACTCCGGCGACCTTCCGGGCAAGGATGATGATGGCGAACTGATCATGCGCGAAAGGCTGGTCTGGGTCGGCGCGAAATGCGGGACGGCCTATCTCAAGGAGCCGTTGCCGGTGTCGATGTGGGAGCAGAGCTGTTGCTGGCGGCATGAGGCTGTGCGCACGCTCGCCGAGGCCGGCCGGCCTTATCGCGTCGCCTATTTGAGCGCGACCACCATGGTTCAGCGCGCGGCCGTTCTCTCCGATCTCGCCGTTGCGCCGATGGCGGCCTATTACGTCACCGACGATATGGAAGTGCTGGGGCCCGACAAGGGGCTTCCCGAACTCGGCTATTACGATATCCGGCTGAGGTTTTCGGATCAGCGCGGCGAGCTGATCGAGGCGGTGGCGGATGCGATCCGCCATGCCCTGCAGCCGACGCAGCTTGCCAATCGGGTTGCCTGACCTGTCTCAGGGAGTCCAGGTAAGCCCTTAGAAAAGCAGCGCAATCAGGGCTCCGGCCGCGACCACGACAAGGGCGGCGAGCAGGATCGATATCACGCCGGTGATGATGCCTATGATCAGGCCGTAACCATCGCGCTCGGTATCCGACAAGCCGATAATGGCCAGCGCGAAGGCCGGCAGCCAGTTGCCGAATGGGATCGGCATGAACACCACCAGCGACAGCAGGAATGCAAACGCGCCGAGCAGGCGTTCCGACCGCCGGGTTTTCAAAAACCAGTGCCGGGGACGCACCGCGCTTTCGATCCAGCGCAGCCAGGGCAATATCCGCTCTTTGAGCGTCAGAAAGCGCGCGCCGTCAATTGAAAACTGGGCAATCCGCTCCGGCAGCCAGACGCGCTTGCGGCGCGATGCCATCATCTGCCAGCTCACGAGGATCAGCGGTATGCCGAGCACCAGCGTCGCGCCCGGCGGCAGCGGTATCAGGTTGGGCACGGCAAACAGCACCAGAAACGCGCCGAAGGACCGCTCGGCCAGCGCCCCGTCGAGCTGATCCAGACTGACGCGGCCATCCGGCCCCGGCTGGAGGCGGGCGAGAATGGCGGAGAGCTTGTCACTGTCTTCCGTGTGGTCGGTCACCGGCGGTTTCCTCTGCTTGGGCACGGAAGAAGGTAGGGTGGCAATGCGGCTTTTGGAAGTGCTACCGGGCGTCTTCGCGGGGTATGGCGACGCCTGTGGAAATCTCCGCTCTCCCTTGTGGATAACGGTGGGAAGATCTGGGGAGAAACTGTGAAGACTTTTTCGCGGTCGGTGCAGAGGAGGGGATAGTTTCGCTCCCGCAAGCATTGGTCCGGAACACGATGGAGTTCTGAACGTTTAGGGGATATCCGAACGAAAAATCAGGAGTTCGCAATGTTTAAAAGTAAGGTCATCGTCGCTTCCATTCTTCTCGCCATGGGCAGCCTGCTCGCCTCCTGCGGCAACACCATCGAAGGCATGGGTCAGGATACGGCGAACGCCATCGATGCGACGCAGAACGCCGGCCAGTCCGTAGACCGCGCTGCAAGCTATTAATAAAAGTCTTTGATTTCGATGAAAAAACCCGAGCCGTGCGCTCGGGTTTTTTGTTTGCGGAAGGCGGTGTCAGATCGCGTTCTGCCAGCCGTGGTAAAATGCGTGATCCGCCATCACCGGCAGGGGTACAGGGCTGTAGGTCTTTGCCGACCAGTATGCCGCCGTGGCGAAATCGAGGCTGTGGCGCGCGTCGGCAAGGGTCAGCGGCAGCGGCGTCTTGGTGCAGATGGCATTATGGAAACCCTGCATCTGGCCCGCAAAGCCGGTGGGCGGCGGAGCGAACTCGGCCAGCGACTCGTCGATCCGGCGTGCGATTTCGTCATTCGCGGGGATAAAGCGCCACGGCGCGTCCTCGGCCGTGAAGTCGGGCCGGCTGTCGGTCTCGATCACCATGTTCTCGAAGCACAGCCGCATGCGGCTCAGCGGCTCGACGGAGCCGAGTGTTGCCGAGGTGGTGGCGAGCGCGCCGCAATGCAGTTCCACGGTCACGCTGGCGCAATCCTCGACCTCGATGCCGCGGTTGACGCGGGTGGCGATGCGGGCGGACAGCGAGCGCACCGGCCCGAGCAGGTAGAACATCAGGTCGTTGGCGTGGATCGCGTGGTTCATCAGCACCCCGCCGAGCGCATCGTTCCAGTGCCGCCGCCAGTCGTGCTCGTAATAATGCGCGTCGCGCAGCCAGTGCACCTCGCAGGTCGCGACATAGGGCTTGCCGGCAATGCCGGTGGCGATCAGATGCTTGGCCTTCTGGGCGCCGTCATTATAGCGATACTGCATGATCGGCATGACATGGCCGCTGGAGCGCGATTCGGCATCGAGCAGCTCATCGATATCGGCAAGCGAGCCGACCAGCGGCTTTTCGCAGATCACATGCTTGCCGGCCTTGAGCGCCGCGAGCATCAGGGGCTTGTGGGTGCCGGGCGGCGTGCAGACGTCGATCACGTCGATATCGTCCATGCCCAGGATTTCAAGATAGTCGGTCTCGCGCCGCTCAATGCCGAACCGGTCGCCGACCGCGTGGAGGTGTCTGGCGTCTATATCGCATATGGCGGCGACTTCGAAGCGCTCCGGGTTTGGAAGGTAACCGCGGCTGATATGCGTTTGGCCGACGCCCAGGCCGACGACGGCGACTTTGAGTTTTCTCGTCATTCCAATGTCCTGTTATGCATATTTCGGACGTTTGCTTTCAATGCCGTTCCGTGCCTTCGGGCGCGGTCAAAGCCTGACGATCCGGCAGGGCGAGGCGCGCGGCGCTGGCAAGGGTTTCGGGGGCCAAAACAAACTCTGTGCAAGAATCATGCTTCCAGCAGGTAACCGCCAGCATTATCCGTTTTCGCGCTGGCGAAGCTTTGTCACTTTATCGCCATGTTCGGGCACTCATGGCAAGCCCCTTGCGTGATTCGATCAGATGCTAAACGATTTTACAAGTGAGCGAAGGCGGCTAAGTTTTTGACTAAAATCAGTTTTCAATGCCCGGCCTCAGTCAGAAAACCTTCGACCATCGCCCTGTAGCCCGATCCGAAAAGCCGGAAATGCACCAGCGCCGGCCAGAGACTATAGACCGCGCGGCGCGTCTCGAGTCCCGGATCGAGCGCGCCATAACGGGCGTAGAACCGGTCGTCGAGATGGCCGAAAAGATGGGCCATCGCCAGATCGACCTCGCGGTCGCCATAATAGCAGGCCGGGTCGATCAGCGCGGTCACGCGACCGCCCGACGTCATCACATTGCCCGACCAGAGGTCACCATGTAGCAGGGCCGGCGGCGGATTGTCGGGAATGATATCGCCCAATCTGGCTGCGAGGCCTTCGACCCGGCTGGCGAGCGGCGTAGGCAGATCCGCGAGGTTGTTGAGCAGGCGGTTGTCGCGCCAGAAAGCAACCCAGGACGCGGTCTCGTCATTGCGGATGGCGACCTTGCCGAAAGAAAAGTCCGCGTTGAAGCCGTAGGGTCTGTGGACCGGGCGGTGCAGGGCGGTCAGAACCCGCGCCAAATCGTCCTCCGCGTCGGAAAACCCGCTGCGGCCCTCGACCTCCTCCATGATCAGCAATGTATCGTCGGCGGCGATCACGGCGGGCGCGGGCGCGCCGGTCGCCGCGATCAGGCGCAACATCTCGGCTTCCAGCGCCGGCGCGGGGCCGGTTTTCACGATGTAGCTCTGTCCATCGTCCGTCACGGCGCGCATCAGCGCGGAAAGGTCGCCGCTTGAAAAATGAGCGAGTTTGACGCTTTCGACGCCGAGCAGGCGGGCAGTATGGTTTGCAATCTGGTTCATCGTCGTTCCGTGGCTGAGCGCGCTCTGGACGCCGGTGGCGATGCTGTCATAAAAGCAGTCACCGCCGTGCGAAGGCTACGGCAATTTACCCGCGGAGTGCAAGAATGGCGATCGAGGACGTAACAACCCGGCTGAGAAACCCCGAGGCGGCGCAGACCGTCATCGCCATCCTCAAGCAGCAGTTTGGCGACAAGGTGCAGACCGGCGAGGCCTTCCGCGCCCAGCATGCCCACACCACCACCTATCTGCCGGCGCAGCTTCCCGACGCCGTGTTCTTTGCCGAAAGCGCCGAGGACGTGAAGGCGGTGGTCAAGGCCTGCGCCGCCCGCAAGGTGCCGGTGATACCCTTCGGCACGGGCTCCTCGCTGGAGGGGCAGGTGAACGCGCCGGAGGGCGGCATCTCGATCGATTTTTCGCGGATGAACCGCGTGCTGGCGGTCAATGCCGAGGATCTCGACTGCACGGTCGAGCCCGGCATCACCCGCGAGGAGCTGAACGCATATCTGCGCGACACCGGCCTGTTCTTCCCGATCGATCCGGGCGCCAATGCCTCGATCGGCGGCATGGCCTCCACCCGCGCCTCCGGCACCAATGCGGTGCGCTACGGCACGATGAAGGACGTGGTGCTGGCGGTAACCGCGGTGACGGCGGATGGCGAGGAGATCACCACCGCCAGCCGCGCGCGCAAATCCTCGGCGGGTTATGACCTGACGCGGCTTCTCGTCGGCGCGGAGGGCACGCTCGGCGTGATCACTTCGGTGACGCTGAAGCTCGCCGGCATACCGGAAAAGATCGCGGGCGGCGTTTCTTCCTTCGCCACGCTGGAAGATGCCTGCAATGCTGTGATCATGACCATCCAGATGGGCATTCCGGTCGCCCGCATCGAGCTGCTGGATGCGTTGCAGGTCAAGGCCTGCAATGCCTATTCCGGCCTCGATTTTCCCGAAACGCCGCTGCTGCTGCTGGAATTTCACGGCAGCGAGCAGGCGGTCGCCATGCAGTCGGAGCAGTTCGCGGAGATCGCCGCCGAATGCGGTGGTTCGGAATTCGTCTGGACGGCCAATGCCGAAGAGCGCAACCGTCTGTGGAAGGCGCGCCACAACGCCTATTGGGCGGGCAGGGCGTTGAAGCCGGACTATGAGGGCTTTTCCACCGATGTCTGCGTGCCGATCTCGCGCCTTGCAGATTGCGTGCGCGAGACTCAGGAAGATATCGCGGAGCAGGGGATTCTCGCCCCGGTGGTGGGCCATGCCGGCGACGGCAACTTCCACCTTCTGGTTCTGTTCGACAAGGACAAGCCGGGCGAGATCGAGAAGATCGAGGCCTTCACCGTCCGCCTTGCCGAGCGCGCGATCGCCATGGGCGGCACGTCCACCGGCGAGCACGGCGTCGGCCAGGGCAAGAAACGCGTTGTCGGCAAGGAGCTTGGAAGCGCGGTCGCCATGATGCGCGCGATCAAGCAGGCGCTTGACCCGGACAATATCTTCAATCCCGGCAAGATATTCTGATTGCAGGCGTCGCGGATTAACGCGGGAAAAGTGTATATCGCATTCGATCAGAACCGGAGCCCGAACTGGTCTGCCTTTCTACCCTGTGCTAGGTTCTGGCCAATGCGGCCGGAGCCGCAAACGCAAGTGACAGAGGAATAGCAGGTTTGCTGGCACGAATACTGGTTATCATTGGCGCTTTTCTGGTTTTCGTCCTCTGTGTCGCGCTGGTTGCTCCCTATTTCATCGACTGGAGCAGCTTCCGGCGGGAATTCGAGGTGCAGGCGAGCCGGGTGGTCGGCAAGAAGGTCGAAGTGCTCGGCGATGTCGATGTTCGCATCCTGCCGTTTCCGGCCATCACCATGCACGATGTCAGCGTCGGCCGCGATGCCGCCGGCACGCCGCTTGCCACGGCTGAATCATTCTCGATGGATGCGGAACTTGCACCCTTCCTCAGCGGCGAGATGCGCATTTTCAAGATGCAGCTCGAGCGCCCCGTCTTCAATCTCTCGCTTGACGAGGAGGGCGCGCTGGCGTGGACCGATACCGGCGAAAGTTCGATCGCCGCCCGTCGCGTTGTCTTCGAGGATGTCGAGATCAGCGATGGCGAGATCCGCCTTTCCGATGCGGCGAGCGGGCGGGTGCGCAGCCTGACCGATATCGATGCCATGCTTTCCGCCAACGCCATCGAGGGGCCGTGGCGCATGGAAGGGACGGGCGTTCTCGACGGCCGCGCCGGAAGCTTTAGCATCCTCACCGGCCGTCCCGACCCCGAAGCCCGGTCGGTGCGGGTGCGGCTGTCGGCGACGCCTGCGGAGTGGCCGCTGTCTGCGACCATGGAAGGCGATGTCTCGCTTGCGACCGGGGCGCCGGTCTATGCCGGCGACTTCCGCCTTGCCGTGACGAGCGACGGCGAACAGGACGTGCCGCCGCCGCGCGTTGCCGGGAAATTCGAGCTTACAAACAACTCGTTTTCGGTGCCGGAATACCGGCTAGAGGTCGGAACCCGCGTCGATCCCTATGTGATCTCGGGCGAGGGCAATTTCGACACGCGGCCGGGCGGCACCTTCCTGCTGACGGCCAATGGCCAGCAGTTCAATGTCGAGCGGCTTTCCGATTACGACACCAATCTGAAGAAGGGCCGGGTCGCGCCGCCGAGCGCGCGCGAGCGGCTCGACGTGCTGATCGGCTTCATCCGTGACGTGCCGATCCCGCAATTGCCGGGCAAGGTTACGTTCCGCCTGCCGGCGCTGGTCTCCGGCGACACGACCATTCGCTCGATCGTGCTCGACGCCTCTCCGGATGGCGATGGCTGGCGGATCGAAAACGGCTCGGCGATCCTGCCCGGGCGCACCCAGGTGGAGGCGTCCGGTCGCCTCGCCGTCGGCGAGACGACGGATTTTTCGGGCTCGCTTCTGGTTGCCTCGCGCCAGCCGAGCGGGCTTTCGCAATGGCTGACGGGCAAGGTCAGCCCGGAAATCCGCGAACTCGACCGCGCCGGCTTTTCCGCCGATGTGATCCTGACGCCGCAGACCCAGGCGTTCGAAAACCTGCAGATCGTCGCGGGCGATGCCGTGCTGGATGGCACCCTGTCGCGACAGGCGGACGGCGCGGCCACGCCGACGCTCGATTTCGACCTCTCCGGCAATGTCATCGATCTGAACGCGCTGCGCGCCCTTGCCGGGTTGATGGTGGGCGAGGATATCGATACCGGCCTCAGCCAGCACCGCATTCACGCGACACTCAGGGCCGGCGCGGTCAACGCCTTCGACCTCACGGCCAATGTGATCGATACGGACTTCACCTATCAGGCCGGCGCGGTGACGATCGACAGCCTGAAGATCGAAGATCTCGCAGGCGCGGCGATCACGCTTTCGGGACAGGCGCAGACGATGCGGGACATGCCGACCGGCTCCGCCCGCCTGACGCTTTCCGCCGACGACATTACCGATTTCGTGGCGATGCTGCGCCAGCGGGCCGGCGATCACCCGCTGCTGACGATGCTGGGCGATGGCGCGCTCTGGTACAAAGATACCAATCTGGAGGCGGACTTGACCTTCGGGCAGGATGGCACCGCGGTCGCCGCCGTGATCCAGGGCAGCGCCAATGGCAGCCGCATTTCGGGCTCGTGGCGGATGGACTCGCTCCTGGGGCAGGGCGGCATCAGCGGCCAGCTTCAGGCCTCGAACCCGGATGCAGCGGTGCTCTTCGGGCAGGCGGGCCTGATGCCGCTGCCGATCCCGGCGCCGGCGGGCGCGCAGCTGTCGCTTTCCGTCGATCGCGACGGTGCCGAAGGGCCGGCCACCATCGGCTTTCGCGCGGCAAGCGGCGAGACCCGGTTCTCCGCCAGCGGCGAGGCGAGCCTCGCGGCGGGCGATTTCCTGAACGGCCGTTATTCGGTTTCGCTCGAAAGTCCCGATCTGGAACCCTATCTGGCGATGAACGCCTTTGCCGTTCCCGGCACGGCCTTCGGGGTGCCGGTGTCGCTGAAGGCGGCGCTCGATATCGACGAGGAGGCCTATACGCTTTCGGCCATTGACGGAACGCTCGACAATAACGGCGTCGCCGGCCGGCTTTCGCTCGCAAGGGGCGGGCCGGTGGCCTCGCTGGACGGCGCGCTAGCGCTCGACCGGCTCGACATGGCCTGGCTGACGGAGGCCGTGTTCGGGCCCGATTTCACCGATGCCGAGGGCAATCTCTCGGATGTGCCGTTCGACCGCGCCTATTTCGGAACGGCGGAGGCGAGCGTGGACCTGCAGGCGGGCGCCTTCGATATCGGTCTTGCCGAACCGGTGACCGGCATGGGCGGTAAGCTCGACTTCCGCGGCGGCGGGATGGCGCTCAACGGGCTGTCGGGCCGGCTGATGGGCGGCACGCTTTCCGGCGACATGAGGCTCGGCAACACCGACGGCAATGGCTATTTCCAGGCCCAGCTCAATCTTGAGGACGCGACCCTGTCCGACGATCTCTGGGTGGCCGACGGCACCTCCGTCGTCTCCGGTGCGTTCGATCTCGGCCTTGTGGTGGAGACCACCGCCGATACCGCGCGAGGACTGAAATCGCAGGCAAGCGGCTCCGGCATCGTCACGCTGAAGTCGCCGACCTTCAACGGCCTCGCTCTCGGCTTCAGGGACGAGCTTCTCGCCTGGGCGGATGCTCAGGGCACCGAGATCACCAATGAGGCGATCGAGGCGGAAGTGCGCGCGCTGCTCTTTGGCGGCGGCAGCTTCCAGGCGGGCGATATCGCCATTCCGTTTGCGATCACAGACGGAACGCTGCAGGCGCGCAATGTGCTGGTCGATCTGCCCGAGGCCAGCGTCTACGCGGCGATGGAGGCCGATCTGGACACGCGTGATCTCAACGCCGCGCTCGATGTCGCGCTCAAGCTTGGCGACGAGGGCGAGGAGGGTGCAAGGGCCGGCTTCACGATCGGCTTCAATGGTCCGCTCGACGCGCCGGACCGGACGCTTGATCTCACCGAGATCGACAATTATCTGGCGCTGAGGGCGGTCGAGCGCGAACGCGAACGCGTGGAACGCCTGCAGGCCGACATTCTCGAAAAGCAGCGCCTGCGGCGTGAGGCAGCGCTTTACCAGGGACGAGAGGAGGCGCGCGAGCGTCAGCGTCAGGAGGAGGCGGAACGGCAGCGCCGGGAAGAGGAGGCGCGCCGCGCCGCCGAGGCCGCCCGCAACGCCGAGGCGGGTGCCGCCGGTGAGCCTACGGATCAGGCATCGCCGGGCGGCGCCGGCGAGACTGCGCCCGATCAGCCGGTGGAAGCCGCGCCAATTTCCGCCGCGCCGGCAGAGGTCGTTCCCGAAGCGCCGGAGAAGAGCGATTGGGATCGGCTGATCGAATCGATCATCGACGGGGCGGATGAAGTGCGTCAGGAGAGCGCGCCCAGCCCCTGAGCGCTTCCGTCAAAATATCGCCGGTATTGCGGGGCATGTGAGGCGCAAACCGTGCATCGTCGGATTGGCCACGCGCTGGGCAATGTTCTTTTTGCCGCAGCCAGGCGCTATGGATTCGGCAAGGTTGTCACGGTAAAACAATGCGGTAGAGCCACAGTGGGCTGATCGAATGAAGGCAGGCAGGCATGAAAATGGTAAAGCGCAGGTTTTTGATCGGGCTTGGTTGGGTGATGGTGGCGCTTGCCCTTGTCGGCGCGGCCCTGCCCGTAATGCCGACCGTGCCGTTCCTGATCGTTGCCGCCGCCGCCTTCGCCCGGTCCTCTCCGGAGCTTGAGGCAAAGCTGATGAACCATCCGCATTTCGGCCCTCATCTCGGCCGCTGGCGGCGCGAGGGCGCGATCTCGCTACCGGCCAAACTGCTTGCCGTGGCGGCCATGGGCTGCAGCATGGTCTCGGTTCTGCTGTTTGCCGGCGCATGGCCGTGGCTGCAGGCCGGCGTCGCGATCGTGCTCGCCTGTTGCGCGCTTTACGTCCTCACCCGCCCTTCGCCGTCCAGAATGGCTGCAGACGGCTGATCTCCCCGCATTTTAGCTGTTTTCCCGCGCCCTTGCCGCCGGCGCTTTCGACCAGTCCGGCTTGCTGATGCTCTGACGCGGCTTTGAGCCGGCATTGTCGATGCGGGCGAGAACGGCGCGGGCGAGTTCGCGGCCGGCCTGGCTGAAATCCTCGCTCATGGCGATGAGTTCCGGGTTGATCCAGTTCAGGAAATCGGCCGGCTGCTTCGCCACCACGTCGACCTCGCGGCCAAGCGTCAGGTTGCAGTCTCTCAGCGCAGCCATGATCGGAATCGCGCTGCTGCCGCTGCAGGCGATGATGCTGTCGGGCGGATGGCTGGAGCGCAGCGTCGCAAGCACGCCCTTGCGGATGTCGGGCAGGGCGGAATCGGTCGAGATCGATGTCAGCGGCGTCTCCTGCAGGGAGAACTGGCTGAGGCCGCGTTCGAAGCCGGAGCGGAAATACTTGTAATAGGTCAGGTGGCTCGGCGGCTGCAGGCTGACGATCCGCTTGCGGCCGCGCTTCGCCAGCATCTCCACGGCATCGAATGCATAGGCGTCATTGTCGAAATCGTGAAACGGATAGTCGATATCGCCTTCTGTGCGGCCATGGGCGGCAAACGGCATGCCGCGTTCCCGCAACAGCTTGATGCGGGCGTCGTCGGGCTCGATGCGCGAAATGATCACGCCATCGGCCGAGCCGGTGTCGAGGATGTAGCGCACCGGCGCCATCTGATCGTGATGGATCGGCTGCGGCATCAGCACGAGATGATAGGGCGTGTCGGCCAGGATTTCCGAGATGCCGAAGATCATCTGGCCGGCCATACCCATGATTTCCTCTTCCAGGTTGAGGATGAGGGCAATGACATTGGTCTTGCCGGTCCGAAGCCTGACGCCGGCGCGATTCGGCATGTAGCCGAGCTGCTTGGCCACCAGTCGCACCCGCTCCTTGGTATGCTCGGCGATGTCCGGCGCATCCTTCAGCGCGCGCGAAACGGTGGTGACGCCGAGCCCGGTCATATAGGCGATGGTCTTCAACGTCGGCCGGGCGTTCGCGGTCTCGCCTGCGCGGCTCTCTGTTCGGCCTTCTGTGCGGCTTGTCGTCGGTTTCATTGCGTCTCCTCATTCGCCGGCAACCGGACATGATTGCAAACGCGCTTTGCCGCGCGAAACTGGTCGCGCGTCCCGGCTCGTCTGCGTCTCGAGGTTGCACCTCTTCCGCCTCGCCCTGAACAGCCCCGCCTGTCGCCGACACTTATAGCGTCTCCCGGCAATCCATGCGCAAAAAAAAGCGCTGTCTGCCATGCGTCAAGCGGCCTCCTCCCGTCCAGGAAAGGGGATGAGAGCAATGTAGCGCGGCAAGAGCTGAAACGATACAGAAAAGTGTTTCTGGCCCTTCGAGCCCCTGATTTTCAAGGCGTAGGCGCGGTCATGACGCATAGGTCACCACATTGTGTGCATTAGCGAACAAGTGCCGTTTCGCAAGCCGATTTTCTACAAAAAATTCAATTAAAATAGTGATTTGATGGATTCTTTGCATCGCAATAGAGCATGCAGTAGGGGTGCGTAAGATTCCGACTAAAGTCGTACGGAAACAAAAACTTCGACAAAAAGGTTGCCAGCTTCCGGGAATTTGAATACCGTTTTCCGGCAACGTTTCAGTTGGGAGGACAAGATGAAACATGCACTTCTCACCGCAGCACTCGCTGCCGGCGTCGCGATGCCGCTTTCCGCCAGCGCGACCGATCTCGAAGTAACCCATTGGTGGACCTCCGGCGGCGAGGCTGCCGCCGTGAAGGTTCTTGCCGACAATTTCAACGAGACGGGCAATACGTGGGTCGACAGCGCCATCGCCGGTTCCGGCACCACTGCCAACCCGATCATCGTCAGCCGCATTCTCGGCGGCAACCCCATGGGCGCGACCCAGATGAACACCGGCCGCGATGCCGAGGAGCTCATCAAGGCGGGCCTGATGCTCGATCTGACCGAGCTTGCCGAGAAGGAAGACTGGGCCAGCAAGATCCGCCCGGCCAAGCTTCTCGAAGCCTGCGAATATGACGGCCGCATCTATTGCGTTCCGATCAACATCCACTCCTGGCAGTGGATGTGGCTGAACCGCCATGTGTTCGAGGATAACGGTATTCCGGTCCCGACCAACTGGGCCGAGCTGGTGGAAGCCGCGCCGAAGCTTCGCGACGCCGGCGTCGTTCCGCTTGCCACCGGCCAGCCCTGGCAGGTCGACGGCATCCGCAACGTGATGCAGGTCGCCATCGGCGGCGTCGACAACTATCTCGCCGTCAATGGCGACAAGGATCCCGAAGCGGTGATGAGCGATGAGAACCGCGCCATCTGGGAAGCCTTCGCGCAGGCCCGCACCATGGTTGATGATGCATATTCCGGCCGCGACTGGAACGTGGCCACCAATATGGTTATCCAGGGCGATGCCGCGGCCCAGATCATGGGTGACTGGGCGCAGGGCGAGTTCGCTCAGGCCGGCCAGGAAGCCGGCGTCGACTATGATTGCCTGCCGGGCCTCGGCAACAACCCGGTTCTCGATACCGGCGGCGATGCGTTCTACTTCCCGAAGACGGATGACCCGGATATCACAGCCGCCCAGCTCGAGCTCGCCTCCATGCTGGTCTCGCCCGAAACCCAGGTCGAGTTCAATCTGGTCAAGGGCTCGCTGCCGGTGCGCGGCGATGTCGATCTGGAAGCCGCCAATGCCTGCATGAAGAAGGGTATCGAGATTCTCGCCAACCCCGAAAACGTGCTGCCCTCGACCGAGCAGCTGCTCGACTCCGATACGCAGGGTCAGATCACCGACCTCGCGCTCGAATTCTTCTCCTCCGACATGTCGGTCGACGAAGCGATGGAGCGCCAGCAGGAAATCATCGAACAGGCAATGTAATTTGCCCGGTTGAGCGGCGGGGCGGATCTATCCGCTCCGCCTTTCTTTCTGCACCAATCTCGTGAGGGGAGCAGCAATGGCTGATGTCGCTCGCCGTCCCATGGGCCTGTTCAAGAACCTGAACGCCAAGATCGCGGCCATACCGATGATGCTCACCGCGGTGGTCATCTTCATCGGTTGCACCGCCTGGACGGTCATCTATTCATTCACCGATTCAAGGCTTCTGCCGAGCGAGAACTTCGTCGGTTTCGCGCAGTATGATCGCCTGTTCGACACCACGCGCTGGAATGTCGCGATCGTCAACCTGATGATCTATGGCGGGCTGAGCCTGGTCTTCTCTTTCGTCGTGGGCTTCATTCTGGCAACGCTGCTCGACCAGAAGATCCGCTTCGAGAACACCTTTCGGACCATCTTTCTCTATCCCTTCGCGCTTTCCTTCATCGTCACCGGTCTGGTGTGGCAATGGATCCTTGATCCCGGCCTTGGCCTGCCGAAATTTCTCGATGAACTCGGGCTGCCCGGCGGCGACCTCGCGCTGCTCGGCAACAAGCACACGGTGATCTACGCGCTGGTGATCGCCGGCCTGTGGCAGGGCACGGGGCTTGTCATGGTGCTGATGCTGGCGGGGCTTCGCGGCATCGACACCGAGATCTGGAAGGCCTCGAAGATCGACGGCATCCCGGCATGGCGCACCTATATCTTCATCGTCATCCCGATGATGCGCGGCGTATTCGTCACCACGCTGGTGATCGTCGCCTCCGGCATCGTCCGGGTCTACGACCTTGTCGTCGCCATGACCCAAGGGGGACCCGGCTTCGCCTCCGAAGTGCCCGCGAAATATGTCTACGACCTGATGTTCCAGCGCGGCAATATCGGGCAGGGGCTGGCGGCATCCACCGTCATGCTGGTCACTGTGTTCATCATCCTCGTGCCCTGGGCATTGATGGAATTCAGAGGCAAGAAGAGGTAGCAACATGGCTGACATCGCTTTGAACGGACCCGCGGGTCCGCGCCCGAAACGCCGGCTCGCCCCCTCCAGGATCATTCTCTATTCCATCCTGTTCGTGGCCGCGGTCTATTATCTGATCCCGCTTTACGTGATGATCGTGACCTCGCTGAAGGGCATGCCGGAAATCCGCATGGGCAACATCTTCGCTCCGCCGGTGGAAATCACGTTCGAGCCCTGGGTCAAGGCCTGGAGCGGGGCCTGTACCGGGCTTTACTGCGAGGGGATCAGCGTCGGTTTCTGGAACTCGGTCAAGATCACCGTTCCCGGCATCATCATCTCGATCGCGGTCGCCTCGGTGAACGGCTACGCGCTCGCCAACTGGCGCTTCAAGGGCTCGGAATTCTTCTTCACCGTGCTGCTGTTCGGGGCGTTCATCCCCTATCAGGTGATGCTCTATCCGCTGGTGATCATCCTGCGCGAACTGCACCTGTTCTCGACGCTCCCGGGCATCGTGCTGGTGCACACCATTTTCGGCATGCCGATCCTGACACTGTTGTTCCGCAATTATTTCGCCTCGCTGCCGGAAGAGCTGTTCAAGGCGGCCCGCGTCGATGGCGCGGGGTTCTGGCAGATCTTCTTCAAGATCATGCTGCCGATGTCGCTGCCGATCTTCGTCGTCGGCATGATCATCCAGACCACCGGCATCTGGAACGACTTCCTGTTCGGCGTGATCTTTGCCGGTCAGCAGAACTATCCGATGACGGTCCAGCTCAACAACATCGTCAACGCGGTGCAGGGCGTGAAGGAGTATAACGTCAACATGGCGGCGACCCTTCTGACCGGCCTTGTCCCGCTCGCCGTCTATTTCGTTTCCGGACCGCTGTTCGTGCGCGGCATCGCCGCCGGCGCGGTGAAAGGGTAAATGATGAATACCAGTGTTTCCATCAAGGACCTGTCGCTCTCCTTCGGGGCTGTGGACGTCCTCAAGAACCTCGATCTCGATATCCAGGACGGCGAGTTCCTCGTGCTGCTCGGCTCGTCCGGTTGCGGCAAGTCCACGCTGTTGAACTGCATTGCCGGGCTGCTTGACGTCACCGGCGGCCAGATCTTCATCAAGGACAAGAACGTCACCTGGCTGGAGCCGAAGGATCGCGGCATTGGCATGGTGTTCCAGTCCTATGCGCTCTATCCGCAGATGACGGTCGAGAAGAACCTGTCCTTCGGCCTTCAGGTCGCCAAGGTGCCGAAGGCGGAGATCGACAAGCGCGTCAAGCGGGCTTCGGAAATCCTGCAGATCGAGCCGTTGCTGAAGCGCAAGCCCGCCGAGCTTTCCGGCGGCCAGCGCCAGCGTGTCGCGATCGGCCGCGCGCTGGTGCGCGACGTCGATGTGTTCCTGTTTGACGAACCCTTGTCGAACCTCGACGCCAAGCTCAGGTCGGAGTTGCGCGTCGAGATCAAGCGGCTGCACCAGTCCCTTGAAAACACGATGGTTTACGTGACCCACGACCAGATCGAGGCGATGACGCTGGCCGACCGGATCGCAATCATGCGCGGCGGCGTCATCCAGCAGCTCGACGAGCCGACCACGATCTATAACCGCCCCGTCAATCGCTATGTCGCCGGCTTCATCGGCTCGCCGCCGATGAACTTCATGGATGGCGAGCTGCGCCGCGAGAACGGCAAGCCGGTGTTCCGCACCAATGACGTCGATTTCTCGCTCGAAGGCTATGATGCCAATGGCCAACTGCCGGAATCCGGCAAGGTCACGCTCGGCGTCAGGCCGGAACATATCGTCATCGACAAGGCACTGTCGGAGGAAAACCTCGAAGTGCATGAGGCGGTTGTCGACCTTGAGGAGCCGATGGGCGCCGACAGTCTGCTGTGGCTGAAACATGCAGGCCATTTGATCACGGTCAGGGTGAACGGCAATGTTCGCTACAAGGTCGGGCAGAAGATCCGCTTCGCCTTTGATATCCCGCTCGCCTCGGTCTTCGACGCGAAGACCGAATTGCGGCTTTGAAGCAAGGCCGTGATGGGACAGCCCCGCGGCATGAATAACAGGAAGGGCCTGCCGGCCGGATCAATGGCGGCAGCCGGAGGAAACAGATGACAAAACTAGGATTCCAGCTTTACAGCGCGCGCAATTACCAGCCGTTTTCGACCATCTTCAAGAAGCTCGCCGCGGCGGGCTACAGCGAAGTGGAAGGCTACGGCGCGCTTTACGACGATCTCGACCAGGCGGCGCTCGACCGGCTTTCTTCCGATCTGGCGACGATCGGGCTTACAATGCCGACCGGTCACTTCAGCCTCAACATGCTGGAGAACGATCCCGACCGCGTGCTCGAGATCACATCGGCGCTCAAGATGGACAGCGTGTTCTGCCCCTTCCTGATGCCGGATGACCGCCCGACGACGGCCGAAGGCTGGCGCGATTTCGGGGCCCGGCTGGAAAAGGCCGGCGCGCCCATGCGCGAGGCCGGCCTCGTGTTCGGCTGGCACAACCACGATTTCGAATTTGCAGCCCTTGAAGATGGCAGCGTGCCGATGACCCACCTGATGGAAGGCGGTCCGTCGCTTGCCTGGGAGGCCGATATCGCCTGGGTCATCCGCGGTGGGGCCGATCCGCTGCAATGGATCGAGACGTTCAAGGATCGCCTCAGTGCCGTCCATGTCAAGGATATCGCCGAGCCGGGCGAAAACGAGGATGAGGATGGTTGGGCCGATGTCGGCCACGGCACGGTCGACTGGAAGGGTCTGATGGGCGTCCTGAAGCCGCTGCCGATCCGCCACTACATCGTCGAGCATGACAATCCGAACGATATCGACCGGCTTATCGAGCGGTCGATCGCATCCTTCCAGTCTTTCTGAACGAGGCATTCATGACCAGCGAACTTGGTGTCGGCATCCTCGGATGCGGCAATATTTCCGCGACCTATTTTTCTCTCGCGCCGCTGTTTCGCGGCCTGAAGGTGCTCGCCTGCGCCGATATCAATCCGGCGGCGGCAACCGCGCGCGCGGAGGAATACGGTGTGACGGCGCAAAGCGTCGACGAACTGCTCCAGAACGATGAGCTCGACGTCATCGTCAACCTCACCATTCCGGGCGCGCATTACGAAATGTCGAAGCGGATTCTCGAGGCCGGCAAGCATGTCTATTCGGAAAAGCCGCTTGTGCTTTCCGTCGACGAGGGCAAGGAGCTCGGCCGCATTGCCGCCGAGAAGGGTCTTTCGGTTGGCTGCGCGCCGGATACGTTTCTGGGCGGCGCCCATCAGCGCGCCCGCAAATATATCGATGAGGGCGGCATCGGGCGGGTCACCTCCGGCACCTGCCACGTGATGAGCGCTGGCATGGAGATGTGGCATCCCAATCCGGATTTCTTCTTCCTGCCCGGCGGCGGCCCCGTGCTCGATCTCGGCCCCTATTACATCGCCAATCTGATCAACCTGATCGGCCCGGTGAAACAGGTGGCGGCGCTGACCTCGATGGCCAACGAGACCCGCACCATCACCTCCGAGCCGCGTCGCGGCGAGATCATTCCGGTGAAGACGCCGACCAATATCCACGCGCTGCTGGAGTTTCAAAGCGGGGCGACCATCTCGCTTGGCGCAAGCTGGGATGTTTGGGCGCACAGGCACTCCAACATGGAGCTGTATGGAACCGAGGGATCGCTGTTCGTGCCGGACCCCAACTTCTTCGGCGGCAAGGTTGAGGCGGCGGGCCGCGACGGCAAGACCTCCGAGCTCGACAGCCAGGATCACCCGTTCGGCAAGCCCAATCAGGGCGAACGCGCCAATTACCGCACGGCCGGCCTTGCCGATATGGCGGTGGCGCTGATCGAAGGCCGCGACGCCCGCTGCTCGCTCGCCCGCGCGCTGCACGGCGTCGACGTCATGGCCGCGATCCTGAAGTCTGGAGAGACCGGCGCCTTCGTCCCGTTGTCGACGACCTGCACCCAGCCGGCGGCGCTGGATGCGGCGGCGGCCAGGGCGTTGTTGCGGTAGGGCGTGGCGCTTTGCGCCCGGCTTGCCTATAATCGAATCGCAAGAGGCGGCGTTCTGCCGCCTTTTTCATGGCCGGGTCGTACCGGCCCTTCAGGCAGGAGGATATGATGCGCTGGACACCCTCGAAGACCCGCTACGACACGATGCAATATAACCGCTGCGGCGCGTCCGGGCTCAAGCTGCCGGCGATTTCGCTCGGCCTGTGGCACAATTTTGGCGACGATACCGAGCGCGCCCGCAAGGTGGCGATCTGCCAGACGGCCTTTGATGCCGGGATCACCCATTTCGATCTTGCCAATAATTACGGTCCGCCGCCCGGTTCCGCCGAAAAGGCCTTCGGCGATATCCTGCGCAACGAGTTTGCCGGCCTGCGCGACGAGCTGATCATCTCCTCCAAGGCCGGCTATGGCATGTGGGACGGGCCGTATGGCGAGTGGGGCAGCCGCAAGAACCTTCTAGCCTCCTGCGACCAGAGCCTGAAACGGCTCGGCCTCGACTATGTCGATATCTTCTATTCTCACCGCTTCGATCCCGATACGCCGCTGGAGGAGACGATGATGGCGCTCGACCAGATCGTGCGCTCGGGCAGGGCGCTCTATGTGGGAATTTCTTCCTATAATTCAGAACGCACGCGTGAGGCCTACAAGATCCTGAAAGAACTGAAGACGCCCTTCGTCATCCACCAGCCGAGCTATTCGATGATCAATCGCTGGGTCGAGGAGGACGGGCTGCTGGATACGCTTGCGGAACTCGGGCTGGGCTCAATCGTGTTCTCGCCGCTGGCCCAGGGCATGCTGACGTCGAAATATCTGAAGGGCATTCCCGATGACAGCCGGGCGGCGCAGGGCAAATCGCTGCGCCATGAATTCCTGCGCGAGGACACGCTCGACCATATCCGGGCATTGAACGCGATCGCCGAGCGGCGCGGCCAGACGCTGGCGCAGATGGCGCTGGCCTGGGTGCTGCGCGGCGGCCGGGTCACCACAGCGCTGATCGGCGCAAGCCGGCCGCAACAGGTGCTCGATTGCGTGAAGGCCCTCGACAACCCCGATTTCACTGAAGCCGAGCTTGCCGAAATCGACAAATATGCTCGTGAGGCCGACATCAATCTCTGGGCGCGCTCGGCCGAACGCAAGGGCCCGGAGCGGCAGAAATAGCCGGGTCCCGGACCGGCGGACAAAAAAGGCCTGCGGGGGCACTACTCGCCCGCAGGCCACATCGCCCCTGCCATGCGCGCCCGGGGCAATGCCTTCATGGCGGACTTACCCGGCCACAAAGCAGTCGGTGAGGTTGCCGGCGAGGTTTTCCAGAAGCAGGAAATAGAGATCCGGCCCGTCCTCAAGACCCGCGCCGAGCGGATCAAGAACGCCGGTGCGGGCATCCGTGCCCTCGATCACGGTATCGACGATCTTCGGCGGGAATTGCGGTTCGGAGAACACGCAGGCAGCACCCAGTTCGGTCAGCTTGTCGTGAATTTCACGGATGCGCTGTGCGCTCGGCGGGGCTTCGGGACTGACCGTGATCGAACCCGCGGCCTCGACGCCGAAGCGATGGCCGAAATAGTGATAGGCGTCGTGGAAGACGACATAGGGCTTGGCGTTGACGGCATCAATCTGCGCCTGGATATCAGCCGTCAGCCCATCAAGCCGGGCCTCGAGCTTTTCGGCATTGTCGGCATAGATCTCGGCGTTGGCGGGGTCATTTTCCGAAAGCGTTTCCGCCATGGCGGCGGCAAAGGCCTTCGCATTCAGCGGATCGAGCCACATATGCGGATCGACTTCTCCGTGGTGGTGGTCGTCATGATCGGCTTCGTGATCATGGTCTGCATGGTCGTCGTGGTCATGCCCGTCTTCATCATCACCCTCGTGATCATGGCCTTCGTGATCATGGTCATGCGCATCGAAAGCGCCGCCTTCGCGCGGGGCCAGCGTCTCCACGCCGGCGGCGTCTTCCAGTTCCACGATCTCGGCATTGCCGCCGAGCGCGTCGAGCGGCTTGTCGAGAAAATGCTCCAGCGACGGGCCGATCCAGAACACGACGTCGGCATTCTGCAGCGCGCGCGCCTCGGACGGCGTCATGTTGTAGGTGTGCGGCGAGGCGGCGCCCTTCACCAGCAGCGTCGTTTCGGTCGCCGTTCCCGCGGTAAGCGCGGCCGTCAGCGAATAGAGCGGCTTGATCGACGTCACGACCTTGAGGGCATCTTCTGCCGCTGCGGTCTGGGCGAGGGCCATCGCGGCCGTCGTGAGGAGAAGCAGGCGGGACGTTTTCATGAGATCCTCATTATTTTCGAAGGCGGGTAGCCCGGGGATTGCAGTTCTACGTAATGTTATTACATCAATTGCGTTACGCTATAACGTATGCCATAGACGCGGACAAGACGGAGTTTTGAAAAAATGCATTCGAATGACCTTCTGGTCTCGCTCGACAATGCCGGGCTCCACCGCAATGGAAGGTGGCTCGTGCGCGGCGTGGGCTTCAGCGTGCGCCGCGGCGAGATCGTCACCCTGATCGGGCCGAACGGCGCGGGCAAATCCACAAGCGCGCGGATGGCGCTCGGGGTTCTCGCGCCCGATGAGGGCCGCGTCGAGCGCGCCGGTGGCCTGACCATCGGCTATGTGCCGCAGAAGCTCGCCATCGATCATTCCCTGCCGCTGACGGTGCGGCGGTTGATGACCCTGACCGGGCCGCTTCCGCCCGACGCGATCGCCGAAGCGCTGGAGGAGGTCGGCATCGCCCATCTCGCAAAGGCCGAGGTCCAGACCCTTTCCGGCGGCGAGTTTCAGCGCGCGCTGCTGGCGCGCGCGATTGCCCGCAAGCCCGATCTGTTGGTGCTGGACGAGCCGGTGCAGGGCGTCGATCATGCCGGCGAGATCGCGCTCTACGCCCTGATCTCGCACATCCGGGAGCGCCAGGGCTGCGGCATATTGATGATCTCGCACGACCTGCATGTGGTGATGGCGCGGACCGATACGGTCGTCTGCCTCAACGGCCATGTCTGCTGCACCGGCACGCCGGAGGCCGTGAGCGGCAGCGAGGCCTATCAGTCGCTGCTCGGCGCCCGCGGCGATGGCGCGCTCGCGCTCTACCGCCATGATCACGACCACACCCATCTGCCCGATGGCAAGGTGCGCCATGCCGATGGCTCGGTCACCGAACATTGCCATCCCGATGACGGCCATCATCACGAGGCGCAGGAACATGCTTGACGATTTCTTCGTGCGCGCGCTGGTCGCCGGCATCGGCGTTGCGCTGATGGCAGGCCCGCTCGGCTGCTTCATCATCTGGCGCAAGATGGCCTATTTCGGCGACACCATGGCGCATTCGGCGCTGCTTGGCGTGGCGCTGTCGCTGCTTTTCACGGTCAACCTGACGCTCAGCGTGTTCGTGGTGGCCACCATCGTTTCGGTGATGCTGATCATGCTGGAGCGGCGGCGGGCGCTGTCCACCGACAGCCTGCTCGGCATTCTCGCCCATTCGACGCTCGCCATCGGCCTGGTGATCGTCTCGTTCCTGACCTGGATAAGGGTCGATCTTATAAGCTTCCTGTTCGGCGACATCCTTTCGGTGACGCGCGCCGATATCGCCACGATCTGGCTCGGCGGGCTGGTGGTGGTCGCGGCCGTGGCGGGCCTGTGGCGACCGCTTTTGGCAGCCACGGTCTCGCCGGAGATCGCGCAGGCGGAAGGCATGCGGCCGGAAACGGTGCGCTTCATCTTCATGCTGCTGATGGCGCTGGTGATCGCGATCGCGATGAAGATCGTCGGCATCATGCTGATCACCTCGCTGCTGATCGTGCCCGCCGCCACCGCGCGCCGGTTCGCGCGGACCCCGGAGATGATGGCGGTGTTCGCATCGCTGATCGGGGTTGTGAGCGTGGTGGCAGGATTATATTCCTCGCTCTATTATGACACGCCGTCCGGTCCGTCGATCGTTGTGGCCGCCATGCTGATCTTTTTGGTGACGCTGGTGCCTGAAGCGGCAAGGCGGCCGCGATGAAAACGAGGGACGATATGAAAAGGCCGGATGAAAAGCTGACCCGCAACCAGGCGCTGGTGTTCGACTGCCTCAGCGGCAGCGAAGCGCCGATCAGCGCCTATACCATTCTGGACCGGCTGCGCGATCAGGGCTTCAAGGCGCCGTTGCAGGTCTACCGCGCGCTTGAAAAACTCACCGAGGCCGGGCTGGTCCACCGGCTGGAGAGCCTGAATGCCTATGTCGCCTGCGCTCATCCGCATCAGGATTGCAGTCATCACGGCATGACGGCCTTCGCGATATGCGAGGGCTGCGGCGCGGTGATCGAGTTTCATGCCCACGATATCGAGGACGCGCTTGGCCGGGTTGCGCGTTCGAAAGGGTTCCGGCCCGGCGCGATGACGGTGGAAATGCGGGGGCTATGCGCCGCCTGCGCTGCCGGCGAGGCATGAAGCCGTCTATGCGGGTTCAGTTTCGCAGGGCGGCCTTTGCGGCGTTGTCGGCAAATTCCGGAGCGGGATCCATCGAGAGGTCGACCTGCGTGCAGTTGCGGCCCGCGCGCTTGGCGGCATAGAGCGCCCGATCGGCCCTGATCAGAAGATTGCGCGAATCGTGCTGGGTCGTCGCGGGGTGCTCGACGGCGATGCCGATGCTGACCGACAGCCGCTTGCTCGGACTCGATGCGTGCGGGATGGCGAGTTCTGCAATGGCCTCGTGAATCCGCGCGCTGAGGGCAAGGGCCTCGTCTTCGTCGCCGTTCGGCAGCACCAGTGCGAACTCCTCGCCGCCGAAGCGGGCGGGAAGATCCTCGTCGGACCGGGTCGATGCCTTGAGCGCGGCGGCAACCCGTTTCAAACATTCGTCTCCGGCGGGATGGCCATAGGTATCGTTATAGCCCTTGAAGTGATCGATATCGATCATCAGCATGCTCAGCGGCTGGTCCGCCTCCGCCGCTGCCGTCCAGCTCTGCTTCAGGAAATCGTCAAACAGGCGGCGGTTGGCGAGCGCCGTAAGGGCGTCCGTGTTCGAGATATCGTTGAGCGAGCGATACTTGGCATAGAGCGCGTCGGCATAGACCTTTTCCCGCAGATAGAGGAGGAACACCTTGCGCTCGACCGACTCGATGCGATAGCTCGCGAGCAAGGTGAGCAGGCTTGTCACGCCGAGAAAGATCAGGGGAGAGGCCTTTTCCATCGGCAGCAGTGTCGGCAGCGGAAGAATGAAGAAGGCGGCGATGGCGAAGTTGACCGACGCGGCAACCACGGCCTGAGAGGTGCGCAGCGGCAGCGCGATATTGCCGACGATGGCCAGCAGAATAAAAGTGTACGGCTCGAATTCCACGATCGGGTTCCCGGGCGTCGTCAGCATCAGCCCGGTGCCGATCGCAGAGACCGCGACGCCGAAAACCGAAATCCAGCCAGGTAGGCGGGTGTCGAGATCGCGCATGACCAGAACTGTTAGCGCTGACAGCAAGACCAGAACAACGCCGGTTCGGATCAGGGTCATGCGGCGCAGCAATTCATCCCGATAAATCAGATCGATAAAGGCAAAACCTGCGATCACGAGGATGCCGATCGCGCCCGCCCAGACGAGTTGGCGGTGGCGGCTGCGATGCATCTCCTCCACGAAGCGGCGCTCGAGCGGGCGCGTGAAGCGGAGCAGCACACCCCGTTTTCTCAGGTTGAGTTCAATCTGCTCGTCGAGCAACTGATCCGTGCTCGACAAGCTCGCTACGCGTCGCAGCATCATGGCGTTCGAAACTCCGCCGGCTCGAGATCGCGGCTGTAGCGCTTCCAGTTGGCGACGTAGTTCTCGGCTGACTGGCGAAGCCCGGCGATCGCTTTCTCGTCGAGTTCGCGCAAGACGCGCGCCGGCGAGCCGACGATCAGGCTGTTGTCGGGGAACGATTTTCCCTCTGTCACCAGCGCATTCGCGCCGACCAGCGAGTTGCGGCCGATCGTCGCGCCGTTCAGGATCGTGGCCCCCATGCCGACAAGACTGTTGTCGCCGATGGTGCAGCCATGGAGGATCGCGCGATGGCCGATGGTGCAGCCTTCGCCGATGGTGGTCGGGAAGCCCATGTCGGTATGGATGACCACGCCATCCTGGACATTGCTGCCCCTGCCGATGGTGATCGGCTCGTTGTCGCCGCGCAGCACGGCTGCAAACCAGATGCCGACGTCCTCGCCGACGATGATGTCGCCGATCACCGACGCGTCGGGAGCGATCCAGAATCTGCCTTCGGGCGGCAACTGCGGCTTTCTATCGGCAAGGTTGTAAAGGGGCACGTGCATCTCCTTTCAAAGGCAAACAGACACTATATCAGATCACCTCGAATGCAAGGTCTCCAACGCGTTCGATGCTACACGCGATACGATCACCCCGCTCAACCGGGCCGACGCCAGCCGGCGTACCCGTCAGAATGATGTCGCCGGACGCAAGGCGCACATATCGGGACAATTCGGCGATGATTTCCGCGGTTTTCCAGATCATCTGCGCGAGATCGCCGTGCTGGACCCGCGCGCCGTTGCGAAAGAGGCTGATAGCGCCGCGATCGGGATGGCCGATTTCGGCGGCGGGCGCGATTGCGCAGACGGGTGCGGAATCCTCGAAGGCTTTGGCCATTTCCCAGGGCCTCGATTTCGCCTTGGCCTCGTCCTGAATGTCACGCCGGGTGAAATCCACCGCGACGCCATAACCGTATACACAATCCAGGGCTTGCTCGACGTCGATATCGGAGCCGCCGCTTTTCAGGGCAACAAAACATTCCACCTCATGGTGGACGTTTCGCGACAGGGCGGGGTAGGGAAAGGGTCTGCCGCCAGGGACGAGATTGTCGGGGTTCTTCTGGAAGAAGAACGGCGCTTCGCGGCCGGGATCATGGCCCATCTCCACCGCGTGTGCGGCATAATTGCGACCGACGCAATAGACCCGGCGAACGGGAAAAGTGCTTTCACTGCCTCTGACGGGCAGGATCACGGCGGGCGGAAAGGGAATGACGGTTGACGACATGGATGCTTGTCCTGAAAGCGAGAGCCACGGCAGGTGCGTTTTGACGTCAGCCCGGATTGAAGGTTCTTGCCGGTTGGCGCCGGAGAGGCCACAAAGTAGGAAGTGTTATCGCGTCGGTCCAGTGTTAACCCTATCAACTTGTCGGCATATGGGTATATATCGGCCATTCCTCGCTCTCACGGCGCCCTGGAGCGAACCGCGCGCCTTGTCGTTGAAACTCGACGCCCGTGCTTCCGCGGGTTCGAAGGTTGAAGAAAGGCCTGGCGGTTCAGGACGCAATGCTTGAAAATCTGGAAATCATCATCGCCATGCTGGAAAAGGTCGGCATGGCGGCCCTCATCGTCCTGGCCTATCGGGTGATCCGCTACGCGCGCTTCTCGATCGTCCGTTCATCGCTCGCGACCGGGCTGTTGTTCGGCTTCGGGGCAGTGGTCACGATGGTCGATCCGCTGGAGGTTATGCCGGGCGTCATCGTGGATATCCGGGTGGTCATGGTTGCCCTCGCGGCGCTTTTCGGCGGTCCGCTCGCCGCCTTGGTGGCTTCGGTCGTGACCATCGCGATGCGAATTTACATCGGCGGCGCCGGTGCACTTGCGGGCTGCGTCAGCATCGCGCTTGCCGCGGTGGTCGGCCTTGTCTATGCGCGCCTCAGCGGCGGACGGCGCGATGCTCTCGGTCTTGCCGTTCTGGGACTTTTGCTGTCGCTCACTCTGGTCGCGGGCGTTTTCGCGCCTGTGCCGGTGATATCGTCGACAACACCGGCGCTCGTCATCCGCAATCTGCTCGGAACCATGATCCTCGGCTATCTGCTTGCCATGGAGGAACGGCGCGAGGCTGAATATCGCGCCTACAAGCGCGAGGCGGAGCGCGATCCGCTCACGGGGCTCAAGAACAGGCGGGCGCTCGAGGCGTTCGACCAGCGGCGCGCCACCGAAGAGGAGCGGCCTCCGTTCGCCGTTCTGATGATCGATATCGATCGGTTCAAATCCCTGAATGACGTTTACGGTCACGCCTTCGGAGACGTGGTTCTGCGACGGCTTGCCGAGATCGTCCGCGGACGCATGCGCGGCTTCGATCTTGTGGTGCGCTATGGCGGAGAGGAATTCTGCGTGGTGGTCAAGGAGGCGACGCTGCACAATGCCCGGCGCATCGCGGAGGATATCAGGCTCCAGATCATGGAAGAGCGCTTCCAGGCGGCGACCGAGGAGGTCGGCGTGACGGTCAGCGTCGGGGTCGCCGAAGCGAACGCCTCGGCCATCTCGGTGTTCAGGGTGATCGAGCGTGCCGACAAGGCGCTCTATGATGCCAAGAACGGCGGCCGCAACCGCGTGTGCACCTATCGACCGGAAACTGATCGCAGGCAGAAGACCCGTTCGGCCTGAGGCTCAACCCGGAATACGAGAAAAGCCCCGTAGCCGGGGCTTTCCGATTTGCTATGCCTTGCGGCCGATTCAGACCGCGCCGCTGCCCCAGGGGCCGTGATGGATGTCGAGGCCGTCGAGACGGTCGAAACCATGGGCGCCGAAGAAATCCCGCTGCGCCTGAATCAGGTTGGCAGTCCCGCGCGACTGGCGATAGGCATCGAAATAGGTGAGCGCCGAGGCAAGGCCCGGAACCGGAAGGCCGGCGGCGGTGGCCGCCGATACGATCCGGCGCAGCGACGGCATGCACTCATTGACCATCTCGGAGAAGGCCGGCGTCACGATCAGATTGGCGACATCCGGGGTATCGGAGAAAGCCTTGGTGATCTCGTCCAGGAACTGCGAGCGGATGATGCAGCCGGCGCGCCAGATGCGGGCGATTTCCGGCATCGGCAGGTTCCAGCCATATTCCTCGGAGGCCGAGGCCATCACATCAAAGCCCTGGGCGTAAGCCGCGATCTTGGCGGCGAACAGCGCCAGTTCGAGATCGCGGTTGAGCCAGGGGCCGGCTTCGATGCCGAAGGAAAGCTCTTCCTTGTTGAACATCGGTTCGGCCGCCGCGCGTTCGCCGCGCATGGCGGAGATGCAGCGGGCGGCAACGGCCGCCTCGATCACGGTGGCGGGCACGGCAAGCTGCTGGGCCTCGATTGCCGACCAGCGGCCGGTGCCCTTCTGGCCGGCGGCATCGACGATCACGTCCGGCATCGGCTTGCCGGTTTCGGGATCGCTGGCGCGCAGGACCTTCTCGGTGATCTCGATCAGGAAGGAATTCAGCCGGCCTTTGTTCCATTCGCCGAAGATGTTGGCGATATCGTTGGCATCCATGCCGCAGCCATCGCGCAGGATGCCATAGATTTCGGCGATCATCTGCATGTCGGCATATTCGATGCCGTTATGGATGGTCTTGACGAAATGGCCGGCACCATCGGGGCCAAGCCAGGCGCAGCAGGGGTCGTTGTCGAATTTGGCGGAGATCGAGGTCAGCACCTTCTCGACGCGCTTGTAGCTGTCCTCGGTGCCCCCGACCATGATCGAGGGGCCGTGGCGCGCGCCTTCCTCGCCACCCGACACGCCCATGCCGATGAAGGTCAGGCCGGTGCCGTCGAGTTCCTTGAAGCGGCGGCGGGTGTCGTGGAAATTGGCGTTGCCGGCGTCGATGATGATGTCGCCCTTGCCGAGATAGGGGCGCAGCTTTTCCATTTCCTCGTCAACGGGATCGCCGGCCTTGATCATGATGATGATCGGACGCGGCGGGCGGATGGCCGCGACGAAATCCGAAAGCGTCTCGGTGGGGACGATGTTCTTCTGCAGCTCGCCCGCTCCGGCGTAGAACGCGCGGGTCTTGTCGGCCGTGCGGTTATAGACCGCGATCCTGTTGCCCTTCTCGGCAATGTTGAGGGCGAGGTTGGAGCCCATCACTCCGAGCCCGATCAATCCGATTTCTGCTTTTTCCAAGACATCACCTCTTGTCTTTGGCGCATCATGTGGATTGCCGTGGGCAATGATGCGCAATTTCGAAAACCCGGATAGCCTTCAACTGCGCCGGGGAGTGCGCGGCAAACCGGGGTTGGCCTTTTGTGGCACCGCGACGGGCAAACGGCAAGACGTGGCGGCGCAAATCCGGCGCTTTTCGCCGGGCGGCCGAAAAGTTTTGCCGTTCTGTCACAAAGCGTAGACGCGAAAACGCCGGGTTAGCGTTTGGCGGTCAGCGCGGAGAAATCGAACAGCGACGGATCGAGCAGATGCGAGGGATTGACGCTTGAAAGCGCCCGCAGCATCACGTCCTTGCGGCCGGGCATGCGCGCTTCCATGTCGGCCAGCATCTCTTTCATGGCATTCCGCTCCAGTCCGTCCTGCGAGCCGCAGAGATCGCAGGGGATAATCGGAAACCGCATGGCTTCGGCAAACCGGGCGAGATCGTCCTCGGCGGCGTAGGCGAGCGGGCGCAGCACCATCAGGTCGCCCTCGTCGTTCAGGAGTTTCGCCGGCATGGTGGCGAGTTTGCCGCCGTGGAACAGGTTCATGAAGAAGGTTTCGAGAATATCCTCGCGATGGTGGCCGAGCACCAGTGCATCGCAGCCTTCCTCGCGCGCGATGCGGTAGAGATTGCCGCGCCTCAGTCGCGAACAGAGCGCGCAATAGGTTGAGCCGGGCGCAAGCTTCTCGGTCACGATCGAATAGGTGTCGCGATATTCGATCCGGTGCGGAACGCCGATCTTCGTGAGGTAATCCGGCAGGACGTGCTTGGGAAAATTCGGCTGGCCCTGATCGAGATTGCAGGCGATGATGTCGACCGGCAGCAGGCCGCGCCATTTCAGCTCCAGCAGAACGGCGAGCAGGCCGTAGCTGTCCTTGCCGCCAGACAACGCCACCAGCCAGCGCTTCTGGTCCTTCAGCATGTCGAAATCGGCAATCGCCTGGCGCACCTGCCGAAGTAGCCGCTTGCGCAGCTTGGAAAAGCCGACGGAGGAGGGCGCATCGGCAAACAATGCCTGGAAGGCATCGGGCAGGGTGTCGTCGGCCAGTTCGTTCATCGTCGCTCCGGGCGCTTGGTTTGCCATGGGAATGCCTGTTTACGCCGAAAGGATCAACCCGCAAAAACCGACCAGCCGGTGCGCGCGGCCAGCATTTCCAGCGCGACGGAACCGAGCGCGGGGTTGCCGGTGGCATCCAGCCCCGGCGACCACACCGCCATCGAGGCCTTGCCGGGCGCGACCGCCAGAATGCCGCCGCCGACGCCGGACTTGCCGGGCAGGCCGACCCGGAAGGCGAAATCGCCGGAGCCGTCATAATGGCCGCATGTCAGCATCAGCGCGTTGATGCGGCGCGCCCTTCGCGGCGAGACCACGGAAAAGCCCGTCAGCGGATTGGTGCCGTGATTGGCAAGGTAAAGCCCGGCATGGGCAAGCTGTGCGCAGTTCATCATCAGCGCACATTGATGGAAGTAGACGCCGAGCACGTGATCGACCGGGTGGTGGATATTCTTGAAGCCGCGCATGAAATTGGCGAGCGCGAAATTGCGATAACCCGTGCGCTGTTCCGATTGCGCGACCTTCTCGTCGATCGAAAGCGTCTCGTCATTGGCGATGAAATGCATGAAGCGCAGGAATTCGCCGATCGCCTCTCGCGGGGCGTGGCCGGCGAGCACGATATCGGTGACCACGATCGCGCCGGCATTGATGAACGGATTGCGCGGAATGCCGTGCTCGTGCTCAAGCTGGACAATGGAATTGAATGCGGAGCCCGAGGGCTCGCGCCCGACCCGCTTCCAGATTGCCTCGCCTATCTTGCCGAGCGCCAGCGTCAGCATGAACACCTTGGAAATGCTCTGGATCGAAAACTGCGTCTCGGCGTCGCCCGCAAGGTAGGTCTTGCCGTCGACGGTGGTGATGGCAATGCCGAACTGATTGGGGTCGACCTTAGCGAGTTCGGGAATGTAATCCGCCACCTGGCCTTCGCCGGCGCGCGGCTGGAGCTCGCGCACGATATCGTCAGCAATGGTCTGCAGGTTCATGTCGGTCATCTCCCTTCAGAGCATTTCATGATCGATGACGCCATCCGATCCTCGCGCTAGGGCGGCAGGACCGCTGCATAGAGAAATCGGCGTCCGCGGTAAACGCCGATTTTCCCCGTAGTGTAGTGGAATTCACCGCTGGATGAGAAGCCGCTCGGGCTCAAATGAATTTCCGATATATCGTATCTTGCAATTTCCTCCAGAAATTATATCATTAGATATATCGTAAATAATAGGAGCGCTCATGATGAGACAATTTGAAGAACATCGGTCGCACGATCCCCGCGCAGGGTTTCGCGAATATATGATGATGGCGCGCGGCGGCGGCGGTTTCGGCCGCGGCGGCTTTGGTGGGCCGTTCGGTTTCGGCGACGGCGACGGTCCCGGCAGACCGGGCCGCTTTCTCGGGCAGGGGCAGATCCGCCTTCTCGTTCTCCACCTGATCGGCGAGGAGCCCCGCCATGGCTACGAAATCATCAAGGCCATCGAGGAAATGAGCGGCGGTTTCTATGCGCCGAGCCCCGGCGTGATCTATCCGACACTCTCTTTCCTTGAGGAAGGCGGCTATGTGGCGGCCACCGAGGACGGAAACAAGAAGCGCTATGCGATCACGGAGGAGGGCAGCGCCTATCTCGCCGAAAACATGTTCGAGGCGTCCATGGCGTTGAAGGCGCTGTCGGCGATCGGCGACAAGATGAAGCGGCAGAAAGAGCGGCACAAGGCCGAAGTCGGCCCCGAACTGCCGCGAAGCGTCGATGTCGCGATGCTGAACCTGCGCGAGGTGATCGCCCGAAAGCTGGATGATGACCCCGCCGCAACCAGCGAGATCGTCCGCTCCCTCCTGGAGTTCACGGCGCGCTACGAATAGTCTTCGCGGAATTTCGATATAACGAAAGATATAACCCGGCGCTCTCGTCGGGTTCAGTTTGCTGAGAAACTGCTCCCACATTCCGGGTCATCCTCGGGCTCGACCCGAGGATCCAGGCCGCCCGGCAAAGTCTCGTTATAAACTCCTGCAAATTCAGTGACTTAAACCGCCTGGATGCTCGGATCAAGTCCGAGCATGACCCAAGAACCAAGGGCCGACGACACACGATGGTCAGAGCTTGATGCTTTGTCAGTAGTACGAACCCGGCGCTCTCGCCGGGTTATTGCCTCAAGTGGCGAATTCTAAAACCGCCGCGCCAATTCCAGAAGCTCGGCATCCGACAGCGGCGCGATTTCGCTTTCATAGGTGGAGACCGGCGAGAAGCCGAATTGCTGGTAGAGCTGAAGCGCGCGCGGGTGATCGAGATTGTTGGTCTCGGTGATCACCTTTTCCGGCTGGTCGGCCCAGATTGCCTTCAGGGCCTGAAGCAGGAACCACTTGCCGACGCCGAAGCCGAGTGCCCGTTCGAACAGGCCGAAATGCACAAGTCGCGTAACGGTGTCGTCCTCGCGATGGTATTCGTAAAAGCCGGCCGGCGCGCCCTCCAAATAGAAGACGGTCACGGTGGTGCGGTCATTGTGGATGGTAGCGGCCAGATCCTCGTCGCTCATGCGCACCCGGTCGACCCATTCCCAGCGGGTGCCGACCTGGCGGTAAAGGAAGCGGTAATAGGCAAGCGGGATTTCCGGCACCCGCATCAGCGCGATATGAAGGTTCGATGGCGCCAGCATATGGGCCTTCGGCGCAACGGTCATCTCAAGCCGGGTGACGTGAACCGGGATCAGTGCTGTCGTCTTTTTCGTCATCGCGCTCAGGCCTTTCCGGTCGCGACGGGCGTATCATCGCGGCTGCCCCATTCCGACCACGAGCCGTCATAAAGCGTATTGTCCGTGTGGTCGAGCGTTTCGAGCGCGAGCGTGATGATGGCGGCGGTGACGCCGGAGCCGCAGGTGGTGACCACCGGTTTCGAAAGGTCGATGCCGGCCTCTTCAAACATCGCGTAAAGCTCTTCGGGCGACTTGAACCGGCCGTTTTTCGCGAAGGAAGATGATGGCAGGCTTTTCGCGCCCGGCATATGGCCGGATCGCATGCCCGCGCGCGGTTCCGGCTCCGCCGCCTCGAACCGGGCGGCGCTGCGCGCGTCGGCGATCTGCCGGCTTCCGGAGGCGACGATTTCGCGCATGTCCGCAAACGAGGTCACGCGCTGTGGCCTGGCGTCGAGCGTGAACTTGGCCGGCGCGGGCGAGGGGGCGCCGGCTTCCTGGATGCGACCCTCGCTGCGCCAGCCGTCGAGACCGCCATCGAGAACGTAGACGTCGCTCGCCCCCATCATCCGCAGCATCCACCACAGGCGCGGGGCCGCCAGATAGCCCGGTCCGTCATAGACCACGATGGTGTGATCGCTGCCGACGCCGAGCGCTTCCATCTCGGCCGCAAAGACGTCCGGCGCAGGCAGGGTGTGCGGCAGGCCGGAGGAGGTATCGGCAATCGCATCGTGATCGAAAAACACCGCGCCCGGCAGGTGGCCGGCCAGGTATTCGGCCTTCGGATCGCGGTTGTGGGCCGGCAGGTACCAGGAGGCGTCGATGACGGAAAAACCGGGCTTGCCCAGCCTTTCCTCGACCCATTCCGGCGAAACGATAAAATTCATCTGGCGACACTCCTCATGCGATGATTCTATGCGACGGCCTAAGCATCAAACCGTATCCGAAAACGGCGGTTCTCGCGGCCCTTCTTTTCGATCTTGCCGATATGGACGCCGCCGACCTCGCCGGTGGAGCGCACATGGGTGCCGCCGCAGGGCTGGCTGTCCACGCTGGCATCAGCGCCGATCGCGATCAGCGAGATCCGGCCCATACCCATCGGCGGGCGGACATTCTTCGATTTCACGATGTCGGGATTGGCGGCCAGATCCTCATCCGTGATCCACTGGACATAGACCGGGTGGTCTTCCGCGACCAGCTTCATCATTGCCGCGGTGACGGCGTCCTTGTCGATCGTCTCGGACATGTCGAAATCGACGCGCGATTCGTCCTCGCCAACGGCAGCGCCGGTGATCGGATAGGGACAGACGACGGAAAGCAGGTGGCAGGCGGTGTGCATGCGCATCAGCTTCAGCCGCCGCGGCCAGTCGATTTCGATGCGGAGGCTTTCGCCGACGGCGGGAGTCGCCTCGCCCTCGGCTGGTACATGCAGGATGATGTCCTTGGTCTCGCCGTGACGGGTGACGGCAAGCGCGATTGCCGAGCCGTCGGCGCGCCGGGCGACGCCGGTATCCCCCGGCTGGCCGCCGGAGGTTGCGTAAAAACAGGTGCGGTCGGTCTCGAACGTGCCGTCCTCATGCACTGTCGTGACCACCGCATCGCAACTCGTCAGGGTGAAATCGTTGCGGTAGAGAGCATCAACAGGCATGGGTTACTTTCTATTCAAACGGAGCGGCAATCTCCGTTTTCCGGGTCAGCCATTGCGGCAGCGGCAGCCCTTTATCCTTCAGGAATTCCGGGTTGAAAAGCTTCGACTGATACCGGTTGCCATAGTCGCACAATATGGTGACGATGGTGTGGCCGGGGCCGAGCTCGCGCGCCAGGCGAATGGCGCCCGCTATATTGATGCCCGATGAGCCGCCGAGGCACAAGCCCTCATCCGTCACCAGATCGAATATCAACGGCAACGCCTCGCTGTCGGAAACGCGGTAGGCAAAATCCGGCGTAAAGCCTTCCAGATTGGCGGTGATGCGGCCCTGACCGATGCCCTCGGTGATCGAGCCGCCCTCGCTCTTCAGCTCGCCATGGGCATAGAATTCGTAAAGTGCGGCCCCTTCCGGGTCGGCGATGCCGATCTTGATATCCTTGTTCTTTGCCTTGAGACCCATCGCGGTGCCGGCAAGCGTGCCGCCGGAGCCGACCGCGCAGATGAAGCCGTCAACCTTGCCGTCGGTGTCGCGCCAGATTTCCTGGGCCGTGGTCTCGATATGGGCGTTGCGGTTGGCGACATTGTCGAACTGGTTGGCCCAGATCGCGCCGTTCGGGTTTTCCCTTGCGAGCTGTTCGGCAAGCCGGCCGGAAAGCTTCACGTAGTTGTTGGGGTCGCGGTAGGGCTTGGCCGGAACTTCCACAAGTTCCGCGCCGAGAAGCCGCAGCGCGTCCTTCTTCTCCTCAGCCTGGGTCTCGGGGATCACGATCACGGTCTTGTAGCCGAGCGCGTTGGCGACCATGGTGAGGCCGATGCCGGTATTGCCGGCGGTGCCTTCCACGATCGTGCCGCCGGGCTTCAGCAGGCCGCGCTTCTCGGCATCGCGGATGATGTAGAGTGCCGCGCGGTCTTTGACAGACTGGCCGGGGTTCAGGAACTCGGCCTTACCGAGGATCGTGCAGCCCGTCGCCTCCGAGGCGGCGCGAAGCTTCACCAGCGGCGTGTTGCCGATCAGGTCGATGACGGAGGAATGCGTGGTCATGATCTCGCTTTCGATTTTTTCGTACTTGTGCCGCCGGGGTGGCCATTTGCCAAGGATTTCATTTTCGCGAAGAGGGGGATTGGCGCAAAGCCGTTTCAATCCTTGATCGCTTCGAAGGCGGAAAGTGCGCGTTTGCGCGCGGCCTTGTGGTCGACCAGCGGCTTGGGGTAGGTCTCGCCAAGTGTTACGCCTGCGCCCTTCAGCACATCGTCAGGCGCGTCGAACGGGGCATGAATGTGTTTCTTCGGCATATCCTTCAGTTCAGGCACATAGGCGCGGACATAATCGCCGGCCGGATCGAACTTTTCGCCTTGGAGGGTGGGGTTGAAGATCCGGAAGAACGGGGCCGCGTCCGCTCCCGAGCCCGCAACCCATTGCCAGTTCGCAGCGTTGGAGGCGGGATCGGCATCCACAAGCGTATCCCGAAACCATTTCTCGCCGCGCCGCCAGTCGATCATCAGGTCCTTGATCAGGAAGGACGCCGCGATCATGCGCACGCGGTTATGCATGTATCCTTCCTTCCAGAGCTGACGCATGCCGGCATCGACGATCGGATAACCGGTCTGGCCTTTGGTCCAGGCAACAAACGCATCCTCGTCATCCTTCCAGGCGAAGTCATCGAAGCGTTCATTCCAGTTCTTCTCTGCAAGATCGGGTGCGTGAAACAGGAGGTGATGGCAGAAATCGCGCCAGACGAGCTCCTGTAGGAATTTCTTCCTGTTTTCCGCGGATATCGATTTTGCGGCATTGACGCGGTGCCAGATCGTCGCCGGCGAAATCTCGCCGAGCGCCAGATGCGGGGAGAGCATCGAGGTCGCCTGGCGGTCCGGCCGGTCGCGCTTCTCGGCGTAATCCTGCACGACATCGTCAATGAAATGGTCGAGGCGCTCGATCGCGCCTTCCTCGCCCGGCTCCCAAATCTCGGAAAAACCTGCCGCCCAGTCAGGCTTGGCCTCGTAGAGCTTCCAGTCCTTCAGTTTCTCGGATTTGATTTTTTTCGATATGCCCTCAAGGCTTTTCGGGGCATCGACCGGGTCGGGCACATGCTGATCCGCCGAAAACGCCTTCCAGAACGGGGTATAGACCTTGTAGGGACCGCCCGACTTGGTCTTGAAATTCGAAGGCTCGTGCAGGATCTGGCCGGCAAAGCTTTTGACCGTGATCCCGTCATCGTCCAGCGCCTTTTTTATCGCCTTGTCGGCGCGGATACCTCCGGTGCTGTAGCGCCGGTTCCAGAACACGGCCTCGGCGCCGGTCTCCTCGATCAGCGCGCGCAACACCTTCAGCGGCTCGCCGCTTCTCAAAATCAGCGGCGCGCCGAGATCGTCATAGCACCCCGACAGTTTCTCCAGCGAGCGCTCCAGCCACCAGGCCTGCGCCGCGCCAAGCGGGCCGTTGCCGTTATCCTCGCGGATATAGACCGGCACCACCGGCCGGCCATCTTCCAAGGCGGCGGCAAGCGCGCGGTTGTCTGAAAGGCGCAGATCGTTGCGGATCCAATAGATTGCCGGTTTCGCCATTGTCCCTCGTCATCCGTTTGTTCCGCGGATGATGTAGGGCGCTGACTGCGGATGGCAAA
This sequence comes from Martelella sp. AMO21009, assembly GCF_053484295.1. NCBI lineage: Bacteria > Pseudomonadati > Pseudomonadota > Alphaproteobacteria > Hyphomicrobiales > Aurantimonadaceae > Martelella > Martelella sp. AMO21009. The sequence continues at coordinate 75,560 of NZ_JBAKFR010000013.1, read as the reverse complement.
GGCCGTCATGCAAAGCGCTACGGGCTCAGTCGATGAACTCGACCGTTGTGCCCGGTGATACCATGTGTGCGAGTTCGTTCGCATCCCAGTTGGTCAGCCGCACGCAGCCATGGCTCGAGGTCTTGCCGATCTTGCTGGGGTCCGGCGTGCCGTGAATGCCATAGCTCGGCTTAGACAGCGCGATCCAGACATTGCCGACGGGCCCGTTGGGGCCGGGGTTGATCGTCAGCACCTGGTTGTTGTCGCCCTGCTTGAAGTTCTTGTGAGGGTTATAGGTGTAGTTCGGATCGATCGCGATCCGGTCCACCGACACCGTGCCGGAAGGCGAGGGGGTGTCCGCCGAACCGATCGTGGCCGGATAGGCGGCGACCAGCACGCCCTCGGCGTCATAGGCGCGGAGCTGCTTCAGGGCCTTGTCGGCGAGGATTTTCGTGACCTTGGTCTTGTCCGGCTTGCCGACGCTCGTGACCTTGATCGTGGTGCCGGGCCGCGAGAAATCGGCATCCGGGTTCATCTTCTTCAGAAAACCCTCGTCCATGTGGAATTTCTCGGCCAGCATTTCAGAGACCGATGTATAGGACATCTCCGGCAGTTCCGCCTTTTCGGCGTAGTCGGACGGAATGGCCGCGACATAGGGGCCGGCGGCATCCGTCGCGGTGATGGTATAAGTGGTAAACGGCAGTCCGCCGTCCAGCGACAGCGCCTGCATGATCTTTTCGCTGTCGGCGACGGGATCGAGCCGCTCGCCGATGGCTTCGGCATAGGCGTCCAGCGCCTTCCTGACATTGTCGCCCATCAGCCCGTCGATCACGCCCGGCGAAAAGCCCTTGCGATCGAGAAACACCTGGGTCGCGACGACGTTCATATCCGGCTTCGACGACGTCCTGGCAACCGGGGGGCTGGTGTCCGGGCGATCGGGCGTCACGGTTTGCGGCGCCGAAGGGAAATCATTGGCGGGCGGCGGAGGGTAGGCGCTCTGGTCGCCGAAATCGCGGCTCCAGCGGGCGCGACCATTCGTGCCGAACGGTCGCTCGCCCCAATTGCCGCCGCGCTGCCAGCCCTGGTCGAAGCCCTGCTGGGTATCGTAGCCGGCATTTTCCCGGCGGTATTCGTCGGCATAGAATTCCGTCGCCACAAGGTTCCCATAAGCGTCGAGCAGGATCTGGCGGCCATTGGCGTCGCGGCTCAAGACCACGCTGCCGGCTTCCGGCACATAGTCGAGCATTGCGCCATCGGGCGCGATCAGCAGAATCTGCCGGCCATCCCTGTAGAGCGGCTCGTGCGCCTGGGCCGGCGTAACGGCGGATGCCGCCGCCAGCGCCAGACAGAAGGGAATGGTGTACAATCTCGCTTTTCGCATGTCTTCGACCGTGTGAGCGTTATAATCGGCAAAATCCTTGCCGGATTCGTTTTGGGATGGATTCAAAGCCCTGAAGGATGAACGTCGGCTGAACCGGCAGGTTTCATTATCTTGCAAACGTGGTTAAATTTGGTTTTATGACGGACGCATCATGATCGATTTCAGCATTCCCGACGGCCCGGCTTTTCAACTCGATCCGACATCGGTTCTCGATATCGGAGGCTGCGTTGTTGCGGGCGTCGACATCGCGCCGAAACGGGCAATCCCGGATGATGGCGATCCGCGCATCGACCACTCGCTGGAAGGCTTTCTGTTCACCTGCGGGCCCGAGCATATCCGTCATCCCGAACCGGTGGAGGGCGAGGAAGGGCGGTTCTATCCGCTGCACGGCTCCGCCTCCGCCAATGCGGCGGTGGTCAAATCGCTGGAGACAGGAGCGGGCGGCGCGGAATGCGTTGCCGCGATCCCGGTGAAGACCGCCAATGGCGGCGAGATGCTGATCGAGCGCCGCTGGACGCTGGAGGCCGCGACCGGCGAACTGAGCCTTACCGATACCGTGATCAACCGCTCCGACCGGCCGCTGCCGATCATGATGATGTATCATATCAATTTCGGCGCGAAGCATTTCGATGACGGGGTGCGGCTTGAAAGCACCTCGCTGCCCGAGGGCGCGCTGCCCTGGCGGTTCGGCGAGGGCGATCACGGCATCTTCTGCGTGCCGGCGGAAAGCGGCGAAGATGGCTGGTCGACAACGCGGCTTGGCCCGATCGCGGCGCTTGGCGGGCGCTCCTTCGTGCTTTCCGTCGACACGGCGACGCTGCCCTATCTGCAGGTCTGGCGCAATCAGGAGGCGCCGGCGCATATTCTCGGCATCGAGCCGGTTTCCCACCGCTGGACCTCGCGGCGCAAACTTGCCGAAGCCGGCGAGCTGGAGCCGGTTGAGCCGGGCGGCTCGAAGCGGTTTGCCCTCCGCATCCGTTTCGAATAACCAGACCCTCCGCCGACTTGCAAATCGTCAAAATCTTCTTAGTTTCTGCGTAGCAACGCAACAGGGATACCGTCATGAATATCCGCCCGATCGATGAGTTTTATGCCGTCAGCCCGCAGATCACGCCGGACCAGATCGCCGAGATCAAGGCGGCCGGGTTCAAGTCCATCGTCTGCAACCGGCCGGACGGCGAGGAGCCGGGCCAGCCGACATTTGCCGAGATCAAGCAGGCCGCCGAGGATGCCGGTCTTTATTTCGCCCATGTGCCCGTCGGCGGCATGGGGCTGACGCCCGAGGCCGTGACCGGCATGGTCGACGCGCTGGACGACATGGAAAAGCCGGTGCTGGCCTATTGCCGCTCGGGCGCGCGCTCGACCCGGATCTATGAGGAAGCCAAGCGCCTTCGCGGCTGAGTTTCGATAATCAGGGCGGTCCCGTCGGGCCGCCTTTTATTTCTGCATGCAAAAGAAAGTGAATGCGATGACGGTTAAACGTATAAAGCCCGGCCCCCTGATGTCCGGCGCGGTTGTCCACGGCAACACGGTCTATCTTTCCGGCCAGACCGGCGAAGGCCCCGATGTAACGACGCAGGCGAAGGAATGCCTCGCCAAGGTCGACGCGCTTCTGGCCGAGGCCGGGACCGACAAGTCGAAGATCCTGCAGACCCTGATTTACCTTAAGGATATGGGGCATTTTGCCGAGATGAACGCCGTGTGGAAAGACTGGGTCGATCCGGCAAACACCCCGGCGCGCGCCACCAGCCAGGCCGAACTGGCCGCGCCGCATATCCTCGTCGAGTTCACCGTGGTCGCCGCGCTCGACTGATCCGCAGCGCCGTTGCCGCCGGCATGGCCTGGGATGCATCCAGGCCATTTTTCTGTGACTTGTATTAAAACTGTTCAGCAGTCGGCTATTCTGCGACGGTTCCAACCTTGGGAGGTCGGGGGACATGAAAATCAGGGCAGCATTAATCGCAATAACGATCGTGGCGGCTGCGACGACGCCGACGATGGCGCGCGGAACCGCGGCGATCCTGGCCGTCAGCTGGCAGCCGGCCTTCTGCGAAGGCCATCAGGACAGGCCCGAATGCAAGAGCCAGAGGGAAAGCCGCTATGATGCCGGCCATTTCTCGCTGCACGGGCTCTGGCCGCTCGGCGAAAACTATTGCGGCGTTGCCGCAGACGTTCGCGCGACTGATGAAAACGGCAACTGGAATGCTTTGCCGGCGCTCACGCTGAGTGATGGTCTGCGTAAATCGTTGGCGAAGGTAATGCCGGGGACGCAATCCGATCTCCAGCGCCACGAATGGGTGAAGCATGGCACCTGCACCAGATTCACGCCGGAAAACTACTTCCAGACGTCCGTCGATCTGCTTGAGCAATTGAATGGTTCGGAGGTCGCCAAGCTGTTTCAGGCGAATATCGGCACGGAACTCTCCGCCGACGAGATTGCCAAGGCCTTTGACAGCGCATTCGGGCGTGGCGCGAAGAATCGCATCAAGATCAGCTGCGTTGCCGATGGAGATCGTCAGTTGATCGACGAGATTACGATCGGCCTTTCCGACAAATATGCGCCGGGGACATCTCTGGAAGACCTAATACAGGGCGCCGGAAGGACCGCGATCGGTTGCGACAGCGGGATCGTCGACCCCGCCGGACTGCAATAATTCGTCAGAGCGTGCGCTGCTGGGCGCGCGCATCGTCTTCCTTGTCGGTGCTGCGCAGATGGCGTTGTTTCGGGCGGATGGCGTTGCGCACCCGCTTGATGCCCTCGACTGAGAGCGCGATATTGCCGGCGACCGCGATTTCCTCGCGCATATAGACCTCGCCGGTCAGCCGGGCCTCTTCGCCCTTGACGGTGACGTGGACTTCCGTGGCATCGAGCAGGCCGGAGGAGGCCAGTTCGCTGGCTATCTCATCCTCCCTGCGGGCGTCGGGATTCCATTCCTCGGTGTCTTCAACCGGATCGCCGTAGAAAGCCGCTTTTTTCAGTACCATTGTCGCTTCCTTCCCAAATGCCGTTTCAATTCTCAAGCCTTAAACGTCTGACGCGGACGATTGTTCATTTCATGACGTCTTTGTGACGGCGGCGGCAATTCCGGAAGGCGCATTGTTTCCGAAGCCGGTTTCGCATACATAGCGGCCCAAGCATCCAATTGACGGGAAGCAGGAAAGATATGGCACGACAGTTCATCTACCACATGGCCGGGCTCAAGAAGGCCTATGGCGCCAAGAAAATACTCGAAGACATCCATCTGTCGTTCTATCCGGACGCCAAGATCGGCATTCTCGGCCCGAACGGCGCGGGTAAGTCGACCGTCTTGAAGATCATGGCCGGTCTCGACAAGGAATGGACGGGCGAAGCCTGGCTCGCCGAAGGCGCGACGCTCGGCTACCTGCCGCAGGAGCCGCAGCTCGATCCGACAAAGACCGTGTTCGAAAACGTGATGGAAGGCGTGGCCCACAAGAAGGCGATCGTCGACCGCTACAACGAACTGATGATGAACTATTCCGACGAGACCGCGGACGAGGGCGCGCGCCTTCAGGACGAGATCGACGCGCAGAACCTCTGGGATCTGGAAAACCAGGTCGAGATGGCAATGGACGCGCTGCGCTGCCCGCCCGGCGACGCCAATGTCGAAAACCTCTCCGGCGGTGAAAAGCGCCGCGTCGCGCTCTGCCAGCTTCTGCTGCGCCAGCCCGACCTGCTGCTCCTCGACGAGCCGACCAACCATCTCGACGCCGAGACCATCGCCTGGCTTGAAAAGCACCTGCGCGAATATCCCGGCGCGATCCTGATGGTCACCCATGACCGCTACTTCCTCGATAACGTCACCGGCTGGATCCTCGAGCTCGACCGCGGCCGCGGCATTCCCTATGAGGGCAACTACTCGGCCTATCTGCAAGCCAAGGCCAAGCGTCTGGCGCAGGAGGCCCGCGAAGAGGGCAGCCGCCAGAAGGCGCTGTCGCGCGAGCAGGAATGGATTGCGTCCAGCCCCAAGGCCCGTCAGGCCAAGTCGAAGGCCCGTATCCGCGCCTATGACGAACTGGTGGCGTCCGCCGAAAACCGTCGTCCCGGCGATGCGCAGATCATCATTCCGGTCGGCGAGCGTCTCGGCAATGTCGTGATCGAGGCCGAGAACCTGTCGAAGGCCTATGATGGCCGCGTGCTGTTCGAGGACCTGTCGTTCAAGCTGCCGCCCGGCGGCATTGTCGGCGTCATCGGCCCGAACGGTGCCGGTAAATCGACGCTGTTCAAGCTGATCACCGGCCAGGAAAAGCCCGATACCGGCGATATCCGCATCGGCGAGACCGTCGATCTCGGCTATGTCGACCAGAGCCGCGATTCGCTTGATGGCAGCAAGAATGTCTGGGAAGAGATTTCCGGTGGCAGCGACATCATCAAGCTCGGCAAATTCGAGATGAACTCGCGCGCCTATTGCGGCGCCTTCAACTTCAAGGGCGGCGACCAGCAGCAGAAGGTCGGAAACCTCTCCGGCGGCCAGCGCAACCGCGTCCATCTCGCCAAGATGCTGAAGTCCGGCTCCAACGTCCTCCTCCTCGACGAACCGACCAATGACCTCGACACCGAGACGCTGGGCGCGCTGGAAGACGCGCTGGAAAACTTCGCCGGCTGCGCCGTCGTCATCAGCCATGACCGCATGTTCCTCGACCGCCTCGCCACCCACATCCTCGCCTTCGAGGGCGACAGCCACGTGGAATGGTTCGAGGGCAACTTCGAAGACTACGAGGCCGACAAGATCAGAAGGCTGGGGCCGGAAAGCGTCAATCCGAAACGGGTGACGTATAAGCGGCTGACGCGGTAGTTATCAACGGCTTTGCGGCATTGACGTTCGTTGCCGCAAAGCCCCCAAGTCTTCTCGCCCCGGAGGGGAGAGATGTCGCGAAAGCGACAGTGAGGGGGGAGCATATCCCCGCGAACACCCTCACGGCTTGAAATGCCGCGCCACCCTCACTGCCCCTGTCGGGGCATCTCTCCCGCCAGCGGGAGAGAGTATGGGGAGTAAGCCGCTCTGCTTCAGACAACACGCCTGCTCGTACGAGCAAGCGGTCCTCGCAGCCAATCCGCTCACATCTCCAGCCGCTTCCGCTGCCGTCCCGCGATATCCTGCACGAATTGCCACGCCACGCGGCCGGAGCGGCCGCCGCGGGTGGTGGCCCAGGTCAGCGCCTCGGCGTGGAGGGTTTCGGGGGTGCCTTCGAGGCCGAAATGGGCGGCGTAGCCGTCGATCATTGCCAGATAATCGTCCTGCGAGCATTTGTGGAAGCCGAGCCAGAGGCCGAAGCGATCCGACAACGAAACCTTTTCCTCGATCGCCTCTGACGGGTTGATCGCGGTCGAGCGCTCGTTTTCGATCATGTCGCGCGGCATCAAATGGCGGCGGTTGGAGGTGGCGTAGAGCAGCACGTTTTCCGGCCGCCCCTCGACCCCGCCATCGAGCGCCGCCTTCAGCGATTTATAGGCCGCGTCATCGTGATCGAAGGAGAGGTCGTCGGAAAACAGCAGGAAGCGGTGGGACGACCCCTTGATGATCTCGAGCAGGTCGCCGAGCGTGCCGACATCCTCGCGGTAGAGCTCCACCAGCTTGAGCGGCAGTTTGTGCTCGGCGACGATGGCGGCGTGAACAGCCTTCACCAGCGAGGATTTGCCCATGCCGCGCGCCCCCCACAAGAGCGCGTTGTTGGCCGGAAAGCCCTCGGCGAAGCGCAGCGTGTTTTCAAACAGGATGTCGCGGACATGATCGACGCCGCGGATCAGCGACAGATCGACGCGGCTGGGGCGCCCGACCGGCGCGAGGTAAAGCTGTTCCGGCTTCCAGACGAAGCAATCGGCGGCGTCGAGATCGTTTTCGCGCGGCTGCGGGCCGGACAGGCGCTCCAGCGCATTGGCGATCCGCGTTACCTCTGCAAGGAGCCTGTCTGTCGTCTCGGTGTTCACGTTGTTCTCCTATGCTATCCGTCATTGCCGCCCAGATTTCCGGTTTCGGGGGCCGATGCAAGGTCGATTCCTGGGCAAAATGGCCACTAAAGCGCAAAAAGCATCGGTGTTTCATAGGCTATTGTTGCATTGAACGGCGCTCCGACTATATACCGGCGACACGTTTGCGGGGGTGGGCCCCGTCTTGACGCCGGGCGTGGCCCTGGTTCTGGTTTGAGGAGTTTTGAACACGATGTTTAGCACGGCTTACGCCCAGGCGGCAGGCGCCGCGGGTCCGTTCGGTTCCGGCATGGAAATGATCTTCCTGTTCGTGCCGCTGATGGCGATCTGGTATTTCCTGCTGATCCGGCCGCAGCGCCGCCAGGCCAAAAAGCGCCAGGAAACGCTGGCCGCCATCCGCCGCGGCGATCAGGTCGTCACCGGCGGCGGCATTGTCGGCAAGGTGGTCAAGGTCATCGACGACAACGAGCTTGAAGTGGAGATCGCCGACGGCGTGCGCATCCGCATCATGCGCGCCTACGTCTCCGACGTGCGCGTCAAGGGCGAGCCGGTGAAGACCGAAGACGCCAAGTCCTGATTTCATTACGGCCGAACCGTGAAAAAGCCCGGTTCGGCCGTAATTCTATTGCATGCCTTCGGCCCGAGCGCCGAAACAGAGGCGGGACCTTCCGGGTTGCCGCCTGCTTCGTGAAACCGACGAACCGAGACCTTCATGCTGTATTTTTCCCGTTGGAAGACCTTCTTCATCTGGCTAGTCGTTGCGGTGGGCATCGTCATCGCTTTGCCGAATATCTTCAGCGACCAGCAACTGTCGAAGCTCCCGGGATGGATGCCGGACAGCAAGATCACGCTCGGCCTCGACCTTCAGGGCGGCTCCTACATCATGCTGCAGGTCGATCGGGATGATATCGTCACCGACCGACTGAACACGTTGGTGGACGATGTGCGCGCCGATCTGCGCGAGGCACAGGTGCGCTATACCGGCCTTTCCGGCACGGGCGACAGCGCCCAGGTGCGGATCACCGATCCGGCGCAGTATGTGGAAGCCGAAACCGCGCTCGAGCCGCTTGCCGAATATGTCAATGCCGGCACGCTCAACGGCGGCACCTTCCAGGAAGTCACGATGGATGATGACGGCAACGGCCTCATCCGCCTGACGCTGACCGAACAGGGTATCGATTACCGCATGCGCTCGGCCGTCGAGCAGTCGATCGAGGTGATCCGTCGCCGCGTTGACGAACTCGGCACCACCGAGCCGCTGATCCAGCGCCAGGGCGACGACCGCATCATCGTGCAGGTGCCCGGCCTTGACGATCCGCAGCGCCTGAAGGCGCTCTTGAACAAGACCGCGAAACTGACCTTCCACATGGTCGACACCACGACCTCGGCGCAGGACGCGATCGAGGGCCGGCCGCCGGCGGGCACCGAAGTGCTCTACTCGATGGACGATCCGCCGGTCCCCTACGTGATCGAGAAGCGCGCGCTGATCTCTGGCGAGGACTTGGTCGACGCCAAGGCCGCCTTCGACCAGCGCACGAATGAGCCGGTGGTCAATTTCCGCTTCGATTCGCGCGGCGCCCAGCGCTTCGCTCAGGCGACCCAGCAGAATGTCGGCCGCCCCTTCGCGATCGTGCTCGACGACCAGATCGTTTCCGCGCCGGTGATCAATGAGCCGATCCTTGGCGGGTCGGGCCAGATTTCGGGCAATTTCACGGTTCAGGGCGCGAACGACCTTGCCGTGCTGCTGCGCGCCGGTGCGTTGCCGGCAACGCTGACGGTGGTTGAAGAACGCACGGTCGGGCCGAGCCTCGGCGCCGATTCGATCCGCGCCGGCGTCATGGCATCGGTCATCGGCGCTGCCGCCGTGGTCGTCTTCATGGTCGCCTTCTATGGGATGTTCGGTCTTGTCGCGAACATCGCCCTGTTCTTCAACATCGTGTTGCTGTTGGCGCTCCTGAGCGTCATCGGGGCAACGCTGACCCTGCCGGGCATTGCCGGCATCGTGCTGACGATCGGCATGGCGGTGGACTCCAACGTGCTGATCTATGAGCGCATTCGAGAGGAGCGCCGCAATGGCCGCAGCATCGTGCAGGCGGTGGATGCCGGCTTCTCGCGCGCCTTCGGCACCATCATCGACGCCAACCTGACGACGCTGATTGCCGCCGTCATCCTGTTCTTCCTCGGCTCGGGTCCGGTGCGCGGCTTCGCGGTGACGCTGGCGATCGGCATCATCACCACGATCTTCAGCGCCTTCTATCTGACGCGCTGGATGATTGCCGAATGGGTTCGCCGCAAGCGCCCGAAGGAACTGCCGAAGGGCATCCGCACCGGCATGTTCGACGGCATCAATTTCTCGTTCATGAACTTCCGCCGGGTCACCTTCATCATTTCCGTGGTGCTGGTCATCGCCTCGGTCGTCGGCTTCGGCACCAAGGGTATGAATCTCGGCATCGACTTCACCGGCGGTTCGGTGGTCCAGGTTGAAGCGAAGTCCGGGCCCGCGAATCTCTCCGAAATTCGCACCACGCTGAACGAGCTGAACATCGGCGCGGTTCAGGCGCAGGGCTTCGGCTCCGACAAGGACGTGCTGATCCGCATTCCGGCGCAGGATGGCGGCGCGAATGCCGAGCAGAGTGCGATCACGAAGATCCGCTCCGCGCTGGAAAGCGACTACACCTTCTCGCGCGTCGAGGTGGTCGGTCCTGTCGTTTCAGGTGAACTGAGCCGTTCGGCAACCATCGGCGTGCTCGCCTCGCTGATCGCGATCCTGATGTATATCTGGTTCCGCTTCGAGTGGCAGTTCGCCGTCGGCGCGATCATCGCGACAGCGCATGACGTGATACTGACCATCGGCGTATTCGTGCTGACGGGGGTCGAGTTCAACCTCACCAGTATCGCGGCGGTGCTGACCATCGTCGGCTATTCGCTGAACGATACGGTGGTGGTCTATGACCGCGTCCGCGAAAATCTGAGGCGCTATCAGAAGATGCCGCTGCCGGAACTGATCGATATCTCGATCAACCACACGCTGTCGCGCACCATCCTGACCGCCGTGACGACGATGCTGGCGCTGGCTGCCCTCTACGTCTTCGGCGGCGAGGTGATCCGCTCCTTCACCTTCGCGATGCTGTTTGGCGTGGCGATCGGCACCTTCTCCTCGATCTATATCGCGGCCCCCGTGCTGATTGCCTTCAAGCTGCGCCCCGACACCTTCAACAAGAAGGACGAGGGCGCGCCCGAGGAGCAGGGCACGGTGGAGACGATCTGACGATATGGCGCGCGGCATCGAAATACGCGAGGCGCATTTTCCCGGTCGCGCGCCGATCGACACCTACGGCAATGGCGGGTTTCGCTTTGCCGACATGTCGCATCGCGGCTCGCTGCTGTGCCTGCCATCCGGCATTCACGGCTGGGATGTGACGTCACCGCAGGAGATGGCGGTGGAGACGTTCGAGCGGGTGCTGGCCGAAGCGGACGGCATCGAGGTTCTGCTGGTCGGCACGGGGCTTGATCTGTCGCTGCTGCCGCGCCCGTTGAAGGAGGCGCTCAAGGAACGCGGCATCGTCGCCGATCCGATGAATACGGGTGCGGCGGTGCGCACCTACAACATCCTGCTGGAAGAATCCCGCGCGGTGGCCGCGGCGCTGATCGCGGTATAGTTTCAAGCGGCGGCACCCCTGATACCGGAGAAACCATTGGCCGAAGCAAAACAAGGGCCGGATCCGCTGCTCGCCGAGCTTCGCGAGGCCGATCGCGATCGCTATCTCGCGGTGCTGCTTTCGCCTGCCGAACACCGGTCAGCGCTGACGGCGCTCTATCTGTTCAATGCCGAACTGGCGCGGGTGCGCGAGCGGATCAGCGAGCCGCTGCCGGGCGAGGTGCGCCTGCAATACTGGCGCGACCTGCTGGAAGGCAGCGGCCATGGCGAGAGCCAGCGCAACCCACTTGCTGCCCGGCTGCTACAGACGCTTGAGGCATACCGCCTGCCGGCCGCCCCGCTGATCGGCATGAGCGAGGCGCGGATATTCGATCTCTATGACGATCCGATGGGCAGTCTTTCCGATTTCGAGGGCTATGCCGGCGAAACCGCCTCAGCCCTGATCCAGCTTGCAAGCCTGGTGCTCGACAGCGAGAAGGCCGCCGCTTCGTCCACCGCCGCCGGCCATGCCGGCGTGGCGCAGGCGGTGGCGGGTTCGCTGCTCCTGATGAGCCGCCATCGCGCCAACGGCCAGGTCTTTATTCCGACCGAAATCCTGTCGGCGACCGGGCTCGACCGCGAATCATTCCTGATCGCCAGCGATCGCGACCGGGTGGGCAACGCGATCCGCGCGTTTGCCGGGTTCGGGCGGTCCCATCTGGAGAAATTCGAGGCGGAGGGCCCGGTTGCCAGGGAAATCGCGCCCGCCTATCTGCCCATAGCGAGCTGCAAGAACATTCTTGTAAAGGCCGAGCGTTTGGGTGAAAATGTGCTCGATAACTCAATCCAGCCGCCACAGTGGAAGAGACAGTTCGCGATGATGCGCTCTTTGCTGTTTCGTAAGTTTTGATTTATATAACGCGTCGACCTTGGGTTCTCCTGCCGGTTTCGGGCACAGGCTTTCAACCATTCAGCACTTCCGTCCGGAGGGCAGGGCGCGCGTGATGCAGCAGCAGAGGAAGTGGGCGCATGGAAACTTGGATATGGGTCGCAATCGCCATTGCAGCCGTCGTCGCAGCCTATTATTTCCTGCTCCGTCCCAAGAGCCAGCCCGCCGCCTCGGATGTTTCGGTCGACGAGACCTATAAGTGGGCGGCGAGCGAATTCAGGCGCAGCTATCCCGATGAAAAGGTGGCGACCGTGATCGGCGACAAGGAGATGGAAACCTTCTTCCTCCGGCTCGCCGATGGCAAGGTCGGCATATACCGCTCGCGGCGCGGCAAGGGTCAGGCCATCATCGTGGTGCAGAGCGACTACCGGCTTCGGGCGCTGCCGGAGGCGAATGGCCTTCAGGTGGATTATCCCGAGGCGGATTTCTTCAGCGGCAATTACCTGTTCCAGACCGAACAGGATGCCGCCGACGTTTCCACATGGATGCTCAACGCCCGCTGAGACCCGGCGGGCTGCCTCTCAGCTCTCAAGCCACACCTTGCACGCCGTGAGCGCGCGCGTTGCCATGAGCTGCTTCTTGACGCTGGATTTCGCCTTGCCGCGCGGCTTCTTGCCGGTCTCGGGATCGATCAGCGCGCCGGGTTCGAGTTCCGGAAACAGGCCGAAATTGACGTTCATCGGCTGGAACGAGCGCTTGCCGCCTTCCTCCTGATGGGCAAGATGCCCGCCGGTGACATGGCCGAGCAGCGCGCCAAGCGCCGTTTCTGGCGGCGGAGCGACCGGCGATTTGCCAAGCCGTTCGGCAGCGGCGAAACGGCCGGCGAGCAGGCCGATGCCGGCGCTTTCCACATAGCCCTCGCAGCCGGTGATCTGGCCGGCGAAACGCAGACCCGGCCGGCCCTTCAGCACCAGCGTGCCGTCGAGCAGCACCGGCGAATTCAGATAGGTGTTGCGGTGGAGACCGCCGAGCCGGGCGAATTCGGCCTCGGCAAGGCCGGGGATCATCTGCAGCACGTCCTTTTGCGCGCCGTACCGCAGCTTGGTCTGGAAGCCGACCATGTTGTAGAGCGTGCCGAGCGCATTGTCCTGGCGAAGCTGGACGACGGCGTAGGGCTTGACCTCAGGATTGTGCGCATTGGTGAGGCCCATCGGCTTCATGGGGCCGTGACGCAGGGTCTCACGGCCGCGCTCGGCCATCACCTCGATCGGCAGGCAGCCGTCGAAATAGGGCGTGCCCTCCCATTCGCGGAAATCGGTCTTGTCGCCTGCGATCAACGCATCGATGAAGGCGTTGTACTGAGCCTCATCCATCGGGCAGTTGATGTAGTCCTTGCCCGTGCCGCCGGGCCCGACCTTGTCGTAGCGCGACTGGAACCAGCAGATGTCCATGTCGATTGTGTCGCGATAGACGATCGGGGCAATCGCGTCGAAGAAGGCAAGCGCCTCGCTGCCGGTTCTCTCCTGAATGGCTTCCGCGAGCGCCGGCGCGGTCAGCGGTCCCGTCGCAATAATCGCCTGGTCCCATTCCTCCGGCGGCAGCGCCGCGACTTCCTCGCGCACGATGGTGACCAGCGGATGGTCGGTCAGCATCGCGGTCACGGCGGCGGAAAAGCCGTCGCGATCGACCGCCAGCGCGCCGCCGGCCGGCACCTGGTGGGTATCCGCCGAGGCCATGACCAGCGATCCGGCAAGGCGCATTTCCGCATGGATCACGCCCACGGCATTGCTGGTGGCGTCGTCGGAGCGGAAGGAATTGGAGCAGACCAGTTCGGCAAGCCCGTCGGTCTTGTGGGCGGCGGTCTCGCGCACGCCGCGCATTTCGTGCAGGATGACCGGGATGCCGGCATTGGCGATCTGCCAGGCGGCTTCGGAACCGGCAAGGCCGCCGCCGATGACATGAATGGGTTTGTGCTCGGACATCTGTGCCTCAATCGTTTTGCTATTTCGGGCCGTCAGGGCGCGCGCCGTGGCGCGGCTTCGAATGCCCTTGCACATGCCAGATGCCGCCGTCGCCGTCGAGGTCCGGCGGGCAGAAATCGCGGGAAGCGCCGGGCGGAAAATTCTTGTCCCCCGTCAAACACGCGACATCTTTTATGAGGTAGGCTGTTGAAAGGCGCTTTGCAATTGTCAAACTATTGGAAGGGAAGCAATGCCCGACGGATTTCGGCTGCCGGCGCAAGGCTGCGTCAAACCTGACGGGCTATCCGATTTAAAAAGCTTTGCCGCAGTGCGACAAAAACTTGACTTATATCATGTCGCGGGCGGCGGGGTTGCGGGATACCGATAGCGGTTCAGAATGACCTTCCACTTGAAAGGGGAAATCGACATGGAACAGATTACGCCTGATGCCACTCGGAATATTCTCGGGCAGGACGAGCTCGATCTGATGAACAGATACTGGCAGGCGGCCAACTACCTGTCGGTCGGCCAGATCTATCTGATGGACAATCCCCTCTTGAAAGCGCCGCTTGAGCCTGAACATGTCAAGCCGCGCCTGCTTGGTCACTGGGGCACGACGCCCGGCCTCAACTTCATCTATGTGCACCTCAACCGCATCATCAAGGAGCATGATGCGGATGTGATCTATATCTGCGGCCCCGGTCATGGCGGGCCCGGCCTTGTCGCCAACGCCTATCTTGATGGCACCTATACCGAGGTCTATCCGGAGATCACTGAGGACGAAGAGGGGATGCAGAAGCTGTTCAAGCAGTTCTCCTTCCCCGGCGGCATTCCGAGCCATGTTGCGCCGGAAACGCCCGGTTCGATCCACGAGGGCGGCGAGCTCGGCTATGCGCTGGTCCATGCCTATGGCGCGGCCTATGACAATCCCGATCTGATCGTCGCCTGCGTCGTCGGCGATGGCGAGGCCGAGACCGGTCCGCTCGCGGCCTCGTGGCACTCGAACAAGTTCCTGAACCCGATCGTTGACGGCGCGGTGCTGCCGATCCTGCACCTGAACGGCTACAAGATTGCCAATCCCACCGTGCTCGCGCGTATGAAGAAATCGGACCTGACCGATCTCTTCACCGGCTATGGCTACGAGCCTTTCTATGTCGAGGGCGACTACCCGGAATACATGCATCAGCGCATGGCCGAGGTGATGGAGGATTGCTACGCCCGCATCCGCGAAATACAGGAGACGGCGCGGGCCGACGGCACGGTCTACGAGATGCCGCGCTGGCCGATGATCATTCTGCGCAGCCCCAAGGGCTGGACCGGGCCGAAATTCGTCGACAACAAGAAGGTCGAGAATTTCTGGCGCGCCCACCAGGTGCCGATCGCCGAAGCGCGCAAGAACGGCGAGCACCGCGCCGAGCTGGAAGAATGGATGCGCGGTTATGCGCCGGAGACGCTGTTTGACGAAAACGGCCGCCTCGTGCCGGAACTGAAGGCGCTCGCGCCCGCCGGCGATCGCCGGATGAGCGCCAACCCGCATACCAATGGCGGCCTCCTGCGCAAGGAGCTGAACATGCCCGACTTCCGGGCGCTCGCCATTGATGTGAAACAGCCCGGCGAGGTGATGGCCTCGGCCACCAAGCATCTCGGCATGCTGCTTGCGGAGGTGATGAAGCTCAACAAGGACGAGCGCAATTTCCGCCTGATGGGCCCGGACGAGACCGCCTCGAACCGGCTTCAGGACGTGTTCACCACGACCGATCGCGTCTGGATGGCCGATATCCTCGAATATGACGAGGGCATTGCCCGCGATGGCCGGGTCATGGAAGTGCTGAGCGAGCATCTGTGCCAGGGCTGGCTGGAAGGCTATCTGCTGACCGGGCGTCACGGCCTGTTCTCGTGCTACGAAGCCTTCATTCACATCATCGATTCGATGTTCAACCAGCACGCCAAATGGCTGAAGACCACGCGGACGATGGAATGGCGCAAGCCGATCTCGTCGCTGAACTATCTCCTGACCTCGCATGTCTGGCGTCAGGACCATAACGGCTTCAGCCATCAGGATCCGGGCTTCGTCGACCACGTCGTCAACAAGAAGGCGGATGTGGTGCGGACCTATTTCCCGCCGGATGCCAACACGCTGCTGTGGGTCGGCGACCACATCCTGCGCACCTATAACCGCGTCAATGTGGTTGTCGCGGGCAAGCAGCCGAGCCCGCAATGGCTGTCGATCGAGGAAGCGATCGTGCATTGCGAGGCCGGTCTTGGCGAATGGCGCTGGGCCAGCAATGTGCCGGAAGGCGAGGAGCCCGATGTGGTGATGGCCGCGGCCGGCGACGTGCCGACCCTGGAAATGATGGCCGCCGTCGACCTTCTGCGCCAGAAGCTGCCGGAAATGAAGGTGAAAGTGGTCAACGTCGTCGACCTGATGGCGCTGCAGCCGAAGGAAGAGCATCCGCACGGGTTGCGCGATGCCGATTTCGACGCGATCTTCACCGAGAACAAGCCGGTGATCTTCGCCTATCACGGCTACCCGTGGCTGATTCATCGCCTGGCCTATCGCCGCCACAACCACAACAACATCCATGTGCGCGGTTATGTGGAAGAGGGGACCACGACGACGCCGTTCGACATGGTTGTCCTCAACCGCCTCGACCGCTACCATCTGGCCATCGATGCGATCGAGCGGGCCGGCGGGTTCGGCGAGCGGGGTGCTGCGGCGATCAACTACCTGAACGACATGCGCGCCAGGCATCACGATTATGTACGTGAGCACGGCGAGGACATGCCGGAGATCGCCGACTGGAAATGGCCCTATCCCAGGGGCTGATCCGGGGACCAGACAACACGCATGCCGCCGCCGCAACAGGCGGCGGTGTGCGGCACATTATGGAAAGTCATTATGAACGGCAGCATCCTGGCGCTGAACGCCGGTTCCTCCAGCCTGAAATTCCGTCTTTACGAGGTGCATGGCGAGCAGTTTTCGCTGATCCTGCGCGGCCAGTTCGACGGGCTCAACGCCACCCCGCATCTGACGGTCAAGGAGGCGAGCGGCAAGGAGATCGCCGATCTCGATCTTGAGCTCGAAGACAATATGCGCGAGGACATGCTGTCGCGCATCTTCGAGATCATTTCACCCTATACCGTCAACAACCCGCTGCGCGCCGTCGGCCATCGCGTGCTGCATGGCGGCGAGCGATTCTCGGCGCCGGTGCTGCTGGACGATGCCGTGCTCGACTATCTGGAAACGCTGATTCCGATGGGGCCGCTGCACCAGCCGGCCAATCTCGCCTCGGTCAAGCTGTTCCGCAAGATCCGGCCCGACCTGCCGCAGGTCGCCTGTTTCGACACCGCCTTTCACGTCAATATCGACGAGCGCGCCGCGCGCTATCCGATCCCCCGCCGCTATGGCGACAAGGGCTATCGCCGCTTCGGCTTTCACGGGCTGTCCTACACCTATATCGCGGAGCGTATTCACCAGATTTCCGATTACCTGGCGCGCAAGCGCAGCGTGGTGGCGCATCTCGGTAACGGCTCCAGCCTGTGCGCCATGCGCAACGGCAAGGCCGTCGACACCACGATGGGCATGACCCCGCTTGGCGGGCTGATGATGGGCACGCGCTCCGGCACGGTGGACCCCGGCCTTGTGCTGGCGCTGATCGAGACGGAGGGGCTTTCGCCGGCCGATCTGAAACACATGCTCTATTACGATTCCGGCCTGCTGGGCGTCTCCGGCATCTCGCCGGACCTGCGCGACCTGCTTGCAAGCGATGATCCGCACGCCGCCCAGGCGATCGCGCTCTACGTGTTTTCCGCCACCCGCGAAATAGCCTCGATGGCGGCGAGCATGGAGGGCATGGACGCGCTGGTGTTCACCGCCGGCATCGGCGAGAATTCCGCGGTCATGCGCAAAATGATCTGCGACCGGCTGGCCTGGATCGGGGTGACGCTCGATGAGGAGGCCAACGAGAAGAACGCGGCCATCATCTCCGCGCCTGAAAGCCGGATCGAGGTGTGGATCATTCCCACCGATGAGGAAGTGGTTCTGGCCAAGCAGACCGCGAAGGTGATCGGGGAAGGGGAGCACGGCGACGCGGCTGCGTGATTGCCGCTGCGCGTCGACATAGCCGGAGGCACGCAGCTGTTTGCCTGCTCCAGCGGACCCACACGGGTCATGCTCGGACTTGATGCGAGCATCCAGGCGGCTTAAGGCATTGGTCTATAAGGAAATTTTGCTGGCGCCCGTCGTATTTCCTGGATCCTCGGGTCAAGCCCAAGGATGACGCGGAGCGTGGGGAGTGGCTTGTCGACACACCGAGGGCGCTGGCGGACGCCTTCCTCTTTATGACGTCAGAAGCCGCCCGCTGGAGGCTACTTGGCGACAGGGCTTGAACCCTGTTGCCTGTGCGCTCTCAGCCGTCGTTGGCCGAGTTCAGATTTTCCGGCCGGATGCCGGTGCATGGGCCGATCTGCTGTTTCAGCCGGACGCCGGGGCCGAAGCCGCCTTCGCCATCCTCGATGAAGACCACGCCTTGTGTCTCGAAGGCCTTTTCCAGTTTGTCGGCGATGGCGAGATCGCGCTCGGCCGCGTCGTCCTCCGCCTGCAACAAAAGGTCGCGGTCAATGCCGGTCATGGCGGCGGCCTGGTCGTGCGAGAGGCCGAGGAGCGCGCGGGCGGCGCGGATTTGGTGGGGTGTCGTCATCGAAGCCTTCCGTGATGTTCAGATAGTCTCTTACCATGTCCAATGTGCCAAATCTTCGGCGGTTCCGCGCAATCCGCAATAATTATCGCGGCGTTCATTTGCGGTTTGCCGGCGGGCCCGCCATCCATTTGATGATGAACATTGCCGGGATGATCCACAGAAGTCCGGTGAGGATGAAATAGATCAGGGCGGCGCCGGCGGAGCGGCCGTCGAGCACGACGGTTGCCAGCATGGTGGCAGTCAGTGCATAGACGATGACGAGGGTGACGATTGCGATCGTCCCGATGAATTTGCGCAATCTGACTGGCACGGCTGCGATACCCTCCTTATGGGTGTTCGAGATTATGCCGTTGAGCGGCAGGTGTGAAGTCCGTAAGCCAGAACGGCGCAAATGGCAAAGCGAGCGGAGCAGGAATGATGGCGTTTGGAAGAAACATCACGTGGAGCGAGGACGAACTCCGGTTCAACGCCGCCATGGTGCGGGGGTGGCTGTATTTCGTGGTGCTGGTGCTGTTCTGTCTGGTGATCGTGGGCGGGGCCACGCGGCTCACCCATTCCGGCCTTTCGATCACGGAGTGGAAGCCGCTGCACGGCGTGATTCCGCCGCTCAATCTGGCTCAGTGGCAGGAAGAGTTCGAGCTCTACAAGCGCATCCCGGAATACCAGCTCGTGAACAAGGGCATGTCGCTCGCCGAGTTCCAGAACCTGTTCTGGTGGGAATGGGCGCACCGGCTGCTGGCCCGCACAGTGGGGTTGATCTTCGCCGTGCCGCTGTTCCTGTTCTGGATCACCGGCCGTCTGCCCAAGGGGCTGGGGCTGCCGCTGGTCGGCGTTCTGGCGCTTGGCGGTCTGCAAGGTTTCATCGGCTGGTGGATGGTGTCGTCCGGCCTGTCGGAGCGCACCGATGTCAGCCAGTACCGGCTCGCGGTCCACCTGATCATGGCCTGTCTGATCATCGCCTCATGCGTCTATATCGGCCGGGGGTTGACCCCGCGCAAGCATGAGCATGTCGGCGGCGCGCACTGGCTTGCGGTGATCCTGCTGGTCGCGACCTTCGTGCAGCTCTATCTCGGCGCGCTGGTGGCGGGTCTCGACGCCGGTCTTTCCTACAACACATGGCCGTTGATGGACGGCGCGGTGGTGCCGGGCGGTCTGCTGTTGCATGAGCCGGCCTGGATCAATTTCTTCGAAAACCCGAAGACGGTGCAGTTCGCCCATCGCTGCGGCGGCTATATCCTGCTGCTGCTGGCGCTCGCGCATTTCGTCATCGAATGGCGCAGCGCCGTGGCGCGCGGGCTTGATCTGGAACTCTCCCAGCATGCCCGCGGCGCGCTGATCCTGCTGGCTGCCGTGGTGATCCAGGCCGTCATCGGCATCATCACGCTGGTGACGATGATGCCGCTGCCGATCGCGCTTACGCATCAGGCGATGGCGATCATCGTGCTGATCATCGTCACCGCCCATCTGCGGGGCTATAGCGCGCCACGCTTCGAACTGGCTTAGAGCGGTTCGTCAGCCGAAGCGGTAGGCCGAATAGGGCTTGCCGAGGAAGTTGCCCTGAAAGATGCGTTTGCCGGCATCCGGGCCCGCGGCGCCCGCTGCGGCGAACACCGGGACCAGATGGTCGTGGTCGGGCACGTGGGCGGCGAGCGCGTCGGGATTGTCTTTCCACTCCGCCAGCTTTTGCGCCCGCGCCACCGGGTTCTCGATCGCCACGGCCTCTGTCAGCCACGCATCAAAACGGGCAGCGGCCTGTTCATGGCCGGCATCCCGGCGGAAGAACATCCGCATATTGTGATAGGAGAGACCCGATCCGACGATCAGAATATCCTCGTCGCGCAGCCCTTCCAGCGCCTGCCCGATCCGGAAATGGGTTTCTGCCGAAAGATCCGGATCGAGCGACATCATGATGATAGGCACGTCGGCATGCGGATAGATCATCATGAACGGGATGAACACGCCGTGGTCGAAGCCGCGCTCGGAATCCGCCACCGTCTCGATGCCGGCCTCGCGCAGCACATCGCGGACGTGCTCGGCGATGAACGGCGCGCCGGGGGCAGGATAGTCGAGCTGATAGGTATGCGGCGGAAAGCCGTAATAATCGAACAGCATCGGCGGATTGGAAGCCGTCGAGACGGTCAGCTTGTCGACCTTTTCCCAGTGCGCGGAAACGAGCAGCACGGCTTTAGGACGCCGGCCGAGTGAGGCGTCGACGCCTTTCAGGAAAATCTCGAGTTCCTTCCACGGGTCGTCATCGGGAAGCTGGCCTTCCGGGCCATGCATGAACGGCCACGGACCACCCCCATGGGGAACGAACAGGACGGGAAGACGTGATTGATCTGACATGATCGGAAACCTCGTTGGTTGCTTGAATGCAATATAGCGAGGCGGAGACCCGGCGGCGATGGCTCAACCGGTCGACGGAGCGTTCACGATATGGGGGGGGAGATTGGTGACGACGATTCAGCCCTTGGAGGACGTTGTTTTTCTACGGAGGGCCTGGCCGCCATAATCTCCCCCTTGAGGGGGAGATGTCGCGAAAGCGACAGAGAGGGGTAAAGGGCGCAAGCCCTAAAAGCCGCAAGCTCCGAATTTGCCGAGAGGGTTCACCCCTCTCTGCCCCTGTCGGGGCATCTCCCCCTCAAGGGGGGAGATTGTAGGTTGAGAGCTCGGTGGACGTCGTTAGGCGGAACGCGCCTGCCCGCTATCAAGCCAAAGCAGCTCCCCAACCTCACGCCGAGAGCATCAGATCCATGTTCTGCACCGCAGCACCCGAGGCGCCCTTGCCGAGATTGTCGAGCTGGGCCACCAGATTGACGTGATCGCTGCTGCCGAAGACATAAAGCTTCATGATGTCCTGGTCGGCGAGTTCCTCGGCGTTGACGCGGGGAAGGGCGGCGCTTTGTTCAAGCGGCACGACCTGAACGATGTCCTGGCCGGCATAGTATTCGACAAGCGTCGCGTGAATGCTTTCCGTCGTCTGGCTGCCTTCGAGGTCTTCCAGATAAAGCGGCACCTGCACCAGCATGCCCTGCGCGAAGCGGCCGACGGAGGGCGAGAAGATCGGCGGGCGGGCCAGCAGACCGTGGGTCGTCATCTCCGGCACGTGCTTGTGTTTGAGGTTGAGCCCATAAAGGAAATATGGCGCGTCGATATGGTCGTCGCGGCTCGCGTCCTCCATCTGGGCGATCATGTTCTTGCCGCCGCCGGTATAGCCTGAGACCGCGTTGATCGTGACCGGGTAGCTGTCGGGCAGAATGCCGGCAGCGCGCAGCGGCCGGATCAGGCCGATCGCGCCGGTCGGGTAGCAGCCGGGGTTTGCCACATGGCGGGCGGAGCGGATGCGCTCGGCCTGGGCCTTGTCCATCTCGGCAAAGCCATAGGCCCAGTCGGGATCGGTGCGGTAAGCGGTGGAGGTGTCGATGACGCGCACCTTGTTGTTGCCGGAAAGCATGGCGACGGCCTCCCGCGAGGCTTCGTCCGGCAGGCACAGGATCGCGATATCGGCGCTGTTCAGCATGTCCTCGCGCATGGCGGCGTTACGCCGTTCCTCATGCGGGATCGACAGCATTTCGACATCGCGGCGGCTTTCCATGCGGCTGCGGATCTGCAGGCCGGTGGTTCCGTGTTCGCCGTCGATGAAGATTTTCGCTGCCATGGTCTCGTCCTTCGATGGGAATTATGCAGCGTTATATAGAGCGGGCCGGCCCGGCCCGCAATCATTCTGTCCGGGCAAAGTCGTCAGGGTTGTTTGACGTCGCGGAAGATCATCTCCGGCAGGCTGCCGATGGCTGGGTAGAGCGGGATCAGGCAGGCCTGAAGGGCGTGATAGATGTCGCTCTTGCCGGGAAACAGCGTGGACTGCGGCACCAAATCCTCCGACAACTCCTCATGCCAGCCGCCGTTTTCGTGGTCGAAAAGGTGGTTGGCAATGAAGCTCCACTGCTTGCGATAGGCATACATATGCATGTCCTCGCCGAAATGGGCGGTGAGGAAGTGGGTGGCGCCGATGCCTTCGGCATGCGGCCACCACAGCTTCGCCCGGTTCTGCGGCTGGTTGTTCCAGTCAAGCGTGTAGAACATGCCCCGCTTATCGAAATCCCAGCCGTATTTGAAGGCGGAGACGAACAGTTCGCGCGCGGCTTTCGGCATCCATTCGTAGGAGCGGCCGGTGAGCGTGTAGAGCTGAAGCAGAAGACGGGTCCATTCCAGCCAATGGCCGGGGGTGGTGCCGGAGGGGCGGAACATCTCGTTGCCTGAATAGTTGTAGTCGACCTTCCAGTCTTCGGTAAAATGCTCGGCCACGCGATATTCGCTCGCGGTCGCGTGCTTCTTGATGATCAGTTCGGCGATGCGCTTTGCCTTGGTGAGGTATTCGACTTCGCCAGTCACCTCGTAGGCTTCCATCAGCGCTTCGGTCATGTGCATGTTGCAGTTCTGGCCGCGATAGCCGGGCACCGGCGTCCAGTCGGTCTCGAATTCCTCGGCGACCGCGCCGTACTTTTCCTCCCAGAAGCGGGTATTGATCACCTCGGTCACGTCCGCGATCATCGCATCGGCCAGCGGATGACCTGCGAATTTGGCAGAGGAAGCGGCAAGTAGCACGAAGGCATGGCCATAGGCCTGCTTGGTCGGTTCTCCGCACGGGCCGTTATCATCGACCTGCCAGAAATAGCCGCCATTTTTCTTGTCGCGATGATGCTCCCACAGATAGTTCATACCGTGGTCCATCAGGTCGTCGCAGCCGGGCCGGCCGAGAAGATGACCGATTGCCATGCAGTGGACCATGCGCGTGGTGGTGTGGATGCCGCGCACCGGATTGTCGCCGCCCGTCGGCTTGCCGTGCTTGTCGAACTCGTAGAAGCCGCCCTTCGGGTTGATCGAACGATATTGGAAATAATCGAAAAGGTTGTTCGCCTGCTGCATCAGCCATTCGCGGTGATAGGGCCGCTTGATCCAGCGCGGCGGGGCGACCAGCGTATTGATCTTCGGCTTCATGGCAAATCCTCCAATTTGTGCGGCCGGAGCCGGCCATGCTATGCGGAAACGCCGTCAGATACGGCGTGGGTCAATTGATTAAGGTATATCGCGCTCAGGGCATCATCACAATTCTGATTTGCATCGTCCTTGATCATGCGCGAACAATGAAACACATAGGTGACAGCTGCGGCGCGCGCTGAAAGGTCCGAATTCAGCCGCTATATATTGACATAAAGATATCTTTATGTGATCTCGCAGCTTCGAAATCTGGAGATGAGTGATGTTTGACGACCTGTTCGGGGAAGAAGCGCCCAAACGCGACGGCAAGGAAATCCGGGCCGCGCTGGAAACGGCCGCGCGCGAGCGCATTCTGGTTCTCGACGGCGCCATGGGCACGCAGATCCAGGGGCTCGGTTTCGACGAGGACCATTTCCGCGGCGACCGCTTCATCGGCTGCGCCTGTCACCAGAAGGGCAATAACGACCTGCTGATTCTGTCGCAGCCGAAGGCGGTCGAGGATATCCATTTCGCTTATGCCATGGCGGGCGCGGACATAATCGAGACCAACACGTTTTCCGGCACGCGGATCGCCCAGGCCGATTACCAGATGGAAAACATTGTCTATGATCTGAACCGGGACGGCGCGCGGGTGGCCCGACGCGCCGCAATCCGGGCGGAAAAGGAAGACGGTCGCCGCCGCTTCGTGGCCGGCGCCGTCGGCCCCACCAACCGCACGGCCTCGATCTCGCCGGACGTCAACAATCCCGGCTATCGCGCTGTTTCCTTTGATCAATTGCGCGATGCCTATCGCGAGCAGATCAACGGGTTGATCGATGGCGGTTCCGACCTGATTCTGATCGAGACGATCTTCGACACGCTGAACGCCAAGGCCGCCGTGTTCGCCGCGCGCCAGGCGTTTCGCGAAAAGGGCATTGAACTGCCGCTGATGATCTCCGGCACGATCACCGACCTTTCCGGCCGTACGCTTTCCGGCCAGACGCCGACGGCGTTCTGGAACTCGTTGTCACATGCCGACGCTTTCACCATCGGGCTCAACTGTGCGTTGGGCGCGGATGCCATGCTGCCGCATCTTCAGGAACTGTCCGGCGTCGCCGACACCTTCATCTGCGCCTATCCCAATGCCGGGCTGCCGAACGAATTCGGCCAATACGATCAGGACCCCGACGAGATGGCTGCGCTGATCCGTCCGTTTGCCGAGCAGGGGCTGGTGAACGTCATCGGCGGCTGTTGTGGCTCTACGCCGGAGCATATCGCGAAGATCCGCGACACGGTTTCAGCATTTGCCCCGCGCGAAGTGCCGGAGCATCGCGCCGTGATGTCGCTCTCGGGCCTCGAGCCGTTCACGCTGACCAAGGACATTCCATTCGTCAATGTCGGCGAGCGCACCAATGTCACCGGCTCGGCCAAGTTCCGCAAGCTGATCACCAATGCCGATTACGCAGCCGCCCTCGACGTTGCGCGCGATCAGGTGGAAGCCGGCGCGCAGATCATCGACATCAACATGGATGAGGGCCTGATCGACTCGCAAAAGGCGATGGTCGAGTATCTCAACCTGATCGCCGCCGAACCGGATATCGCCCGCGTGCCGCTGATGATCGATTCCTCGAAATGGGAGATCATCGAGGCCGGGCTGAAATGCGCGCAGGGCAAGTCGCTGGTGAACTCGATCTCGCTGAAGGAAGGCGAGGAGCAGTTCATCGAAAAGGCGCAGCTCATCCGCGACTATGGCGCGGCCACCGTGGTGATGGCCTTCGACGAAGCCGGCCAGGCGGACACCTATGAACGTAAGGTCGAGATCTGCACGCGGGCCTACAATATCCTGACGCAGAAGGTTGGTTTTCCGCCGGAAGATATTGTTTTCGATCCGAATATCTTTGCCGTTGCCACCGGCATCGAGGAGCATGACAATTACGGCGTCGACTTTCTGCAGGCGACCAAGACCATCCGCGAAACGCTGCCGGGCGCGCATATTTCCGGCGGCGTGTCGAACCTGTCCTTCTCCTTCCGCGGCAATGAGCCGGTGCGGCAGGCGATGCACGCCGTGTTCCTCTACCACGCCATCCAGGCGGGCATGGATATGGGCATCGTCAATGCCGGCCAGCTGATCGTCTACGAGACCATCGACCCGGAACTGCGCGAGGCCTGCGAGGACGTGGTGCTGAACCGCCGCAAGGATGCGACCGAGCGTCTGCTGGAGATTGCTGAACGCTTCCGTGGCACGGGCAAGACCGAGGAGCGCAAGCAGGACCTCGCCTGGCGCGAATGGCCGGTCGAGAAGCGGCTCGAGCACGCGCTGGTCAACGGCATCACCGAATATATCGAGGGCGATGTCGAGGAAGCCCGGCAGGCCGCCGAGCGCCCGCTGCACGTGATCGAAGGGCCGCTGATGGCCGGCATGAATGTCGTTGGCGACCTGTTCGGCGCCGGCAAGATGTTCCTGCCGCAGGTGGTGAAATCCGCCCGCGTGATGAAGCAGGGCGTGGCCGTGCTGCTGCCTTACATGGAAGAGGAAAAGCGCCTCAATGGCGGCGAGGAGGGCCAGTCCGCCGGCAAGGTGATCATGGCGACCGTCAAGGGCGACGTGCACGACATCGGCAAGAACATCGTCGGCGTCGTGCTCGCCTGCAACAATTACGAGATCATCGATCTCGGCGTGATGGTGCCGTCGGAAAAGATTCTTGCTGCCGCCAGGGAGCACAAGGCCGATATCATCGGGCTTTCCGGCCTGATCACGCCCTCGCTCGACGAAATGGTGCATGTCGCCGCCGAAATGGAGCGGCAGGGCTTTGACATTCCGCTGCTGATCGGCGGGGCGACCACCAGCCGTGTGCATACGGCGGTGAAGATCCACCCGGCCTATGAGAAGGGGCAGGCGATCTATGTGACCGATGCCAGCCGCGCCGTCGGCGTGGTCTCATCGCTGCTGACGCCGGAGATGCGCGACAACTATATCGACAATATCCGCGCGGAATACGCCAAGGTCGCCGATGCCCATCGCAAGGCCGAGGCCGCCAAGAACCGGCTGCCGCTGCCGGCCGCCCGCGCCAATGCGGTGAAGATCGACTGGAACGCCTATGAGCCGACGCGGCCGTCCTTCCTGGGCACGAAGACCTTCGAGGATTACGACCTCGAAACGCTGGCGCGCTATATCGACTGGACGCCGTTCTTCCAGACCTGGGAGCTGAAGGGGCGTTATCCCGATATCCTCAAGGACGAGAAGCAGGGCGAAACCGCGCGTCAACTGTTTGACGATGCCCAGGCGATGCTGAAGAAGATCATCGACGAGAAGTGGTTCCGGCCCCGCGCCGTGATCGGCTTCTGGCCGGCCAATGCCATCGGCGACGATATCCGGCTCTACAAGGATGAAGGCCGCAAGGAAGAGCTGGCGACCTTCTTCACGCTCCGCCAGCAGCTTTCCAAGCGCGGCGACCGGCCGAATGTTGCGATGTCCGATTTCGTGGCCCCGGAAGACAGCGGCAAGCAGGACTATGTCGGCGGCTTCGTGGTCACGGCGGGCTTTGAGGAAATCGCGATTGCCGAGCGCTTCGAGCGCGCCAATGACGACTATTCCTCGATCATGGTCAAGGCGCTCGCCGACCGCTTTGCCGAGGCCTTCGCCGAACGCATGCATGAGCAGGTGCGCCGGGAATACTGGGGCTATGCCCCGGACGAGGCGCTTTCGAACGCTGAGCTGATCGGCGAAGGCTATGGCGGCATCCGCCCGGCGCCGGGCTACCCGGCCCAGCCGGACCACACAGAGAAGAAGACGCTTTTCAACCTTCTCGACGCGACCAATGCCACCGGCGTGGAGCTGACGGAAAGCTATGCGATGTGGCCGGGCTCCTCGGTTTCCGGCATCTATATTGGCCATCCCGACAGCTATTATTTCGGCGTCGCCAAGGTCGAGCGCGACCAGGTGGAAGACTACGCGAAGCGCAAGGGCATGAGCGTCGAGGAAACCGAACGCTGGCTCTCCCCGATCCTCAACTACATTCCGGCAGATGCGAAACCGGTGGATGACGCCGCCTGAGGGCGGCGTTCAGACTGCTGACAAAGCACCAAGCTTTGACCATCATGTGTCATCGACCTTTCGTCTTGTGTCATGCTCGAACTTGATCCGAGCATCCAGGCGAATTAAGTCGCTGAATTTGCGAAGATTTATGGCGAGCCCTTGCCGTGCGGCCTGGATCCTCGGGTCAAGCCCGAGGATGACCCGGAATGTGGGAGACTTCTGTCAGCAAACTGGACGCCGTTTGACCGGCAGCGTTGTTTTTCGTCGTGTCAGCCCGCTGCCGCCGCGGCCTCGTCATCCAGCTTGCTGGCGCGGATCAAAGCCGGTCGGGCGGCAATGCGTTCGGCATAGGCCGCGAAGGAGTCTCGCTTGTCGATCGTGCCGAACTGCAGGCCCCACATGACCTGCGCGCCGACATAGACGTCGGCGGCGGTGAAGTTGTCGCCGGCAACGAAGCGGTTTTCCGACAGCAATTTGTCGAGCGTATCCATGACATGCTCGAAGTTGCCGTAGCCGACCGAGCGTTCCCGTTCCGCGGGCACGACAAAGCCGAAACTGTTGTTGACGATGGCTGCTTCGAACGGGCCTGCGGCGAAGAACAGCCAGCGGTAATAGGAAGCGCGCTCGGAGGGCGGCGGCGCAAGCCCGGCCTCGGGAAAGGCGTCGGCGAGATAGGCGCAGATCGCCGCGCATTCCGTCACCACATTGCCGTCATGGACAATCGCCGGCACCTTGCCCATCGGGTTGATGGCCAGATAGGCCGGTTCCTTCATCGTGCCGTTATAGGTCAGGATGCGGGGCTCATAATCGGCCCCGACTTCCTCCAGCATCCAGCGGGCGATCCGCGCGCGCGATAGCGGGTTTGTGTAAAATGTGATCTTGCTCATCCGTCCCCCTTGATGTTCGTGTTATGTTCTATATGGGCGGTGGCGGAAAATCAAGACCTAAATGATGAGCGTCGGCTCGGACGTCGGTACAGCGTCAGGAGCCGCTCTTGCCGCCGGCCTCTCCCAGTGCCGCCTGCTCGTCGTCGCTCAGAACGCGGGACCGGGTCAGAAACCGCTTCTCGCGGCCGTTATCAAGGCTGAACATGCCGCCGCGACCGGGCACCACGTCGAGGATTAACTGGGTGTGTTTCCAGGCCTGGAACTGCGGGCCGGATATCCAGACTTCCGCTCCTTCCACTTCGCCAAGCAGAACGTCGCCGCTGCCGAGGTGAAATTCGGCTTTCGGATAGCACATCGGCGACGAGCCGTCGCAGCAGCCGCCGGACTGGTGGAACATGATCTCGCCGTGGTCGGCCTTGATCTCGCGGATGAGCTCACGCGCCGCAAGCGTCGCGGTTACCCGGCTGCCCTTTTCGGCGCCGGCAGGCAGGTCGGCATCGGTGACGCAGCGGATGTCAGGCTTTTCCATATCCGTCTCCTTGTTGAACCGAAAGCGAACGGGCGAAGCCGAAGCTCCGCCCGCCACCTGGGAGGATTCCCCTGGCCTCAGAAGAAGCCGACTTTTTCAGTGCTGTAGCTGACCAGCAGGTTCTTGGTCTGCTGATAGTGGTCGAGCATCATCTTGTGGGTCTCGCGCCCGATGCCCGACTGCTTGTAGCCGCCGAAGGCCGCGTGTGCCGGATAGGCGTGGTAGTTGTTGACCCAGACGCGCCCGGCCTGGATATGGCGGCCGAAGCGGTAGCAGGTATTGGCATCGCGCGACCACACGCCGGCGCCAAGACCATAGAGCGTGTCGTTGGCGATCTCGAGCGCTTCCGCCTCATCCTTGAAGGTGGTGACGGAGACGACGGGCCCGAAGATTTCCTCCTGGAACACCCGCATCTTGTTGTGGCCCTTCAGGATCGTCGGCTGGATGTAATATCCATTCGACAGCTCTCCGCCGAGGTCAGCCGCAGCGCCGCCCAAAAGCACCTCCGCGCCTTCCTGACGGCCGATATCGAAGTAGGAGAGGATCTTCTCCTTCTGCTCGCTCGATGCCTGCGCGCCGATCATGGTGTTGTCGGCCCGCGGGTCGCCCTGGATGATCGCCTTGGTGCGGGCAATCGCCTTTTCCATGAAGGCGTCGTAGATGTCTTCCTGGATCAGCGCGCGGGACGGGCAGGTGCAGACCTCGCCCTGGTTGAGCGCGAAGAACACGAAGCCTTCGACCGCCTTGTCGAGGAAGCCGTCGTCCTCGCGCATCACATCCTGGAAGAAGATGTTGGGTGATTTGCCGCCAAGCTCCAGCGTCACCGGAATGAGGTTTTCGGTGGCATATTGCATGATCAGCCGGCCGGTCGTGGTCTCGCCGGTAAACGCGATCTTGGAGATGCGCGGGCTCTGCGCCAGCGGCTTGCCGGCTTCAAGACCGAAGCCGTTGACGATGTTGAGCACGCCCGGCGGCAGGATGTCGGCGATCAGTTCCGCCACCACCAGGATCGAGGCAGGCGTCTGTTCGGCGGGCTTCAGCACCACGCAGTTGCCGGCGGCAATCGCCGGGGCCAGCTTCCAGGCGGCCATCAGGATCGGGAAGTTCCAGGGAATGATCTGGCCGACCACGCCGAGCGGTTCATGGAAGTGATAGGCGACGGTGTCGTCGTCGATCTCACTCATCGTGCCTTCCTGGGCGCGCAGCGCCGAGGCAAAGTAGCGGAAATGGTCGGCGGCAAGCGGGATATCCGCGTTCATGGTCTCGCGGATCGGTTTGCCATTGTCCCAGGTCTCGCAGGTGGCGATGAAGGGCAGGTTGGCTTCGATCACATCCGCGATCTTCAGCAGCGCGCGGGCGCGTTCGGCCGGGGCCGTCGCGCCCCATTTGGCCTTTGCCGCGTGGGCGGCATCAAGCGCCAGCTCGATATCGGCAGCATCGGAACGGGCAATCTCGTTGATCGCGGCCCCGGTGATCGGCGTTGTGTTGGTAAAATAGCGGCCGTTTTTCGGCGGTACGAACTTGCCGCCGATGAAATTGTCATAACGGTCCTTGAAGGGGGATTTCAAAAGCCCTTCGGGTTTGCTCATCTCGTTCATAACAGTTCCTCCCAGAAATCATGCTGAACCTTGGTGATGGGCCAAGTTTCGACCGATGATCGCTGTTTGTCATCCGCCGCGAACCGGCAGAGAACGGAGACTGTCTCGCAATTGAGACAGTTTTCCGCGCCAAAGATGTTGCTCTGGTGAGGAGGTTGTGGTGGAACGGGCTGCTTCGCCCAAAAGGAGCCGTTTCCGTCTAGTTCTGTTCGAATCGCGATTGCAGGCCGAGGCGCTTCATGCGGCGATAAAGCGTTGCGCGGCCAATGCCAAGATCCTCAGCAGCGCGGCTTGCATTGCCGTGGCGGCGCGCGAGCGCCTTGAGGATGGCGGAGCGTTCCGCCGAGGCTAAACCGCTCTCCGGAGCCCCTTTCGCCAGCAGGTCGTCGGCCGGGACCGGGGAGAACCGGCCCGCGGGCACAAGGCCCAGCGCCAGCCGCGCGGCGCGGGTTGCGCCGATCACGAGGTCGTTCTCATCGACGGCGACAAGCGCGGCGGCATCGCTGCCGGTGGATTCCCTGTCATCGTCATCATCCACGAGAATGATTCGCTGACCGTTGTGATCGTGGCGGAAGCAGTCCGCCTCGATTTGCCGCGCGGCCTGGCGCACGAGCGCGGCGATGAGCTGGTTGGCGGAAGCGGTCTGGTCGCTGCGGGCAGAGGAGATATCGAGCGCGCCGATCAGCCGGCCATCCGCCCCGTAAATCGGCGCGTCGATGCAGCTCATGGCGATGTTGCGGTCCAGAAAGTGCTCGTCGCGATGAATGATGAGCGGCCGTTCCTCCGCAAGGCAGGTGCCGATGCCGTTCGTGCCGACGGCGGCCTCCGACCAGCTTCGGCCAGGGGTCAGACCCCAGCTTTCGAAACTCGACTGGTCGCCGCTGCGCCAGCGGGCGTCGATAACCACGCCATCGGCATCGCTCAGGAAAACGCCGCAGGCAGACAACGAGACGCATTTGTAGAGATGGTCGAGCCGGGCACGGGCGACATGCATCAGAAGGTCGGATTTCTCAATCCGCTGCCGTAATTCCAGTTCGGATAGCGTCTCGGCGCGACGCGTTCTGGCGCTGGCCGGATCGAGCCCGTGCTGAACGAGCGAGCGCCACCATGATGCTGCGACAGGCGAGCGCGCCGGCCCGTTGGCCGACAGCGCCGTCGCGGTCACGATGTCGGCATGGGCACGGCTTGCCGGCGGCCTTGACATATAAGCCATCGCTGTCTCCTCCCGCTTCCGGCGCGCATCTGTGGTGCCGCTACCGGCTTCCTCGGCGGTTTAGACGGATATTGTGATCCAAAATGAAGCGAGAGTGAAGGCATTTCGGCGCGAACGCATATCAGACTTTGGTGAGGCGGCGGGTTTTCCGCCACCGGTCCGCGGGTGAAGCGCCCCATTCTGGCGAGCAAAAACCCGGCGCGAGGGCCGGGTTTTCGGTATTTATCGCAAAAGGCGTCGGCCTCAGGCGGCCATGGCCTTCTGGAGGTTTTCGTCGATCTTGTCGAGGAACGCCGTGGTGGAGAGCCAGGGCTGGTCGGGGCCGATCAAGAGCGCTAGGTCCTTGGTCATGTGGCCGCTTTCGACGGTGTCGACGCAGACCTTTTCCAGCGTTTCGGCGAAGTGGATCAGGTCCTGGTTGTCGTCGAGCTTGCCGCGATGGGCGAGGCCGCGCGTCCAGGCGAAGATCGACGCGATCGAGTTGGTCGAGGTTTCCTGGCCCTTCTGGTGCTGGCGGTAGTGGCGGGTCACCGTGCCGTGGGCGGCTTCGGCTTCCACCGTCTTGCCGTCCGGCGTCATCAGAACCGAGGTCATCAGGCCGAGCGAGCCGAAGCCTTGGGCGACGATGTCGGACTGGACGTCGCCGTCATAGTTCTTGCAGGCCCAGACATAGCCGCCGGACCACTTCAGGGCGGCCGCGACCATGTCGTCGATCAGGCGATGCTCGTACCAGATCTTCTTCTTTTCGTATTCGGCCTTGAACTCGTTCTCGTAGACTTCCTGGAACAGGTCCTTGAAGCGGCCGTCATAGGCCTTGAGGATGGTGTTCTTGGTGGAAAGGTAGCAGGGCACGCCGCGCATCAGGGCGTAGTTCAGCGAGGCGCGGGCGAAGTCGCGGATCGAATCGTCGAGATTGTACATCGCCATGGCAACGCCGGAGGAGGGGGCGTCGAACACTTCGTGCTCGATTTCCTTGCCGTCCTCGCCGACGAACTTGATCGAAAGCTTGCCCTTGCCGGGGAACTTGAAGTCGGTCGCGCGATACTGGTCGCCGAAAGCGTGACGGCCGACGATGATCGGCTGGGTCCAGCCCGGCACCAGGCGCGGCACGTTCTGCATGATGATCGGCTCGCGGAAGATCACGCCGCCGAGAATGTTGCGGATCGTGCCGTTCGGCGAACGCCACATCTTCTTCAGGCCGAATTCCTCGACGCGGGCTTCATCGGGCGTGATGGTCGCGCATTTGATGCCCACGCCGTGCTTCTTGATGGCGTTGGCGGCATCGACGGTGACCTGGTCGTCGGTGGCATCGCGGTTCTGGACCGACAGGTCGTAATATTCGATCGGCAGGTCGAGATAGGGCAGGATCAGCTTGTCCTTGATGAACTGCCAGATGATGCGCGTCATTTCATCGCCGTCGAGATCGACAACCGGGTTAGCCACCTTGATCTTCGTCATGCTTCTTCCTCGTCTGCAGGGCCTGAAGGCCCGTGTTTTAACGTTTCCCGAGGGCTATAGCATCGCGGTCGCGGGGAAAAAAGGCATGGCGCGTCGAAACTTTGCGAAAAGTGCGTATGGGCAGGCTCCGCCTCTGGATTGGCGGTGTAACAAGTGTTATAGATGTAACTATTGTTATGAGGGCTCCTTCGCGTGATGAAGCGCCCGCATTCCTGCAGCAAGGGAAGGTGACATGACCGATTTGAGCGAAGCCGAGCAGGCGCTGCTAGCGCTGATCCGGGAGAACCCGTTTGCCGGTCAGCAGCAGATGGCCGACCAACTCGGCCTGTCGCGTTCCGCCGTGGCAGCCCATGTCGTGCGGCTGACCGAGAAGGGCCATATCCTCGGGCGGGGCTATCTGCTGCCGCAAGAGGGGCGGGTGGCGGTGGTCGGCGGGGCGGTGATCGACCGTAAATACCTCGCCCGCGCGCCGCTGATCGCCGGCACTTCCAACCCGGTTGAGGGCATGCGCAGCTTCGGCGGCGTCGCCCGCAATGTCGCCGAAAATCTGGCAGCGCTCGGCGCCGGCGTCAGCTTCGTCTCCGCTGTCGGCGCGGATGAAAGCGGGCGCGATCTCGCCCGCCATCTCGGCGCTCGCGGCATCGATGTCGCCAATCTCTTTCAGTTGCCGGATGAGCGGACGGCGGAGTATGCGGCCATTCTCGAGCCCGGCGGCGACCTTGCCTATGGCATTGCCGACATGGCGATCTTCGACCGCATGACGCCGGAGCTTCTCGCCAACGCCGCGCCATCGCTCGCCGCCGCAAGGCTCGTCTTCGCCGATTGTAATCTGCCGGCCGCGACCCTTGCCGCGCTGATCGAGCAAAGGCGCGCCGGACGGTTCGAGCTGGCGATCGACGCGGTGTCGACGCCGAAAGTGATGAAGCTGCCAAGGGATCTTTCCGGCATCGACCTGCTGTTTCTGAATCTGGACGAGGCTTCCGCCTATCTCGGATCAACTTATTCCAAAGATATCAATGGTATGAAGAAGGCTGCGAACGCGCTGATCGAAGCCGGTGCGTCCGCGGTCATTCTCACATCCGGCACGCTCGGCGCCGTGGTTGCCAATGGCGGCGGGGCGACCCTTGTGCCGGTGGTCGAAGCCCGGCCCGTCGATATGACCGGGGCCGGCGATGCGATGATTGCCGGAACCCTGCACCATTACCTGCACAGCGACGCGCTGCACGAGGCCGTGCGGCGCGGCGCGCTGATCGCGGCGCTGACGACCGAGAGCGCCGCGAGCGTTCATCCGCAAATGTCCCCACACTTTGTCGAGGCCAATCTTCACCGCCTCGCACCATTCGAAGGAGAAGCACGTGTCTGACATCGAAATCGTCCTCGGCACGGAGGTCAGGGGAGCGCTGGCGCAGGGCAAGCCCGTCGTGGCGCTGGAATCGACCATCATCACCCACGGCATGCCCTATCCCGCCAATCTCGAAACCGCGCTCGGTGTTGAAGCCGTGGTCAGGGAAAACGGCGCGGTGCCGGCGACCATCGCCGTGATCGACGGCAGGCTGCATGCCGGCCTCGACCGCGACGTCATCGAGCGGCTCGCGAAGGTCGAGGACGGCGTGGTCAAGGCGTCCGGCCGCGACCTCGCGGTGGCGATCGTCAAGCGCCAGACGGCGGGCACCACGGTCTCCGCGACCATGAAGATCGCAGAACTGGCCGGCATACCGATCTTCGCCACTGGCGGCGTCGGCGGCGTGCATCGCGGCGCGGAGCAGACCTTCGATATCTCCGCCGATCTGACCGAGCTTGGCCGCACGCCGGTGACGGTGATCTGCGCAGGAGTCAAATCGATCCTCGATATTGCGAAGACGCTGGAATATCTCGAAACCCAGCGCGTGCCGGTTATCGCCTATCGCAGCGATGACTTTCCCGCCTTCTTCACCCGCTCCAGCGGCTTCAAGGCCGACCACCGGCTGGACAGCGCCGAGGAGATCGCCGCCGCCATGATCGCCCATGACGGGCTCTCCACCGGAACCGGCATGCTGATCGCCAATCCGGTGCCCGAAGCCGATGCGCTGACGCCGGAATTCATCGACGGCACCATCGACGACGCGGTGCGCGAGGCCGATGAGCGGGGCATTGCCCGCAAGGAACTGACGCCCTTCCTGCTGGCGCGGATCAACGAGCTGTCGGAAGGCCGCAGCCTGAAGGCAAACATCGCGCTGGTGAAGAACAATGCCGCGCTTGCCGCACGGATCGCGGTCGCAAGGGTTGCAGCGCCGCCTGAAGGCGGATTGCGTTTCGCGCCCGCCTCGTTACTCTCCGTTGCAAAATCGCAGAACCCGAGGAGACCGCGATGACCGAGACCTTTCCCGCGCTGCTGATCCGCGACAAGGACCATCCCGCAGCCGAGATGACGGAGCTGACCCGCGACGACCTGCCCGCCCTGCCGGTGCTGGTGCGGGTCGATTATTCCAGCCTGAACTACAAGGACGGGCTTGCGGTCACGGGCAAGGGGCGGATCGCGCGGCGCTTTCCGATGGTGCCGGGCATCGATGTCGCCGGCACGGTGGTCGAATCGGCAAGCGATGCCTTTCAGCCCGGCGACCGCGTGATTGCCACCGGCTCCGGCCTTTCGGAGACGGAGTGGGGCGCTTTCTCGGCCTATCAGCGGCTGAAGCCGGAATGGCTGATGAAGCAGCCGGACGGCTTCGACCAGCGTCAGGCGATGGCGATCGGCACGGCGGGCGTGACGGCGGCGCTCTGCGTCAACCAGCTTCTCGCCTGGGGCAATCTTTCAGAAAATGGCGGCAGCGTGCTGGTCACGGGGGCGGCCGGCGGCGTCGGTTCCTATGCGGTGGCGCTGCTTTCAGCGCTCGGCTTTCACGTGACCGCTTCCACAGGCCGGCCGGAGACCCATGACTATCTGCGCCGGCTCGGCGCGAAGGACTTCATCGACCGCAAGACGCTTTCGGAAGCCGGCAGGCCGTTGCAGGAGGAGCGCTGGATGGGCGCCGTCGACAGCGTCGGCTCGACCACGCTTGCCAATGTTCTGGCGCAGACGGTGCGCGACGGCGCGGTTGCCGCCTGTGGCCTTGCCGGCGGGCCCGATCTTCCCGCAACCGTGATGCCGCACATATTGCGCGCGGTCACGCTGATCGGCGTCGATTCCGTGTTCGCCCCGCCAAAGCGCCGCGAGGCCGCATGGCGGCTGTTGCAGAACAATCTGACGCCGGAGCATATCGACCTCGTCACCGCCGGCGAAATCGATCTTAAGGGCCTGCCCCAGGCCGCCGAAGATATTCTGGCCGGCAAGGTGCGCGGCCGGCTGATCGTGAAGGTGGCTTAGCGCTGCCTATCGCCGCCGTGCCTCCAACCACCGCGTTCCCTGAAGCGCAAGCAGGATCACCGCCACGCCGATGAAAATACGCGGTGGGGGCACCTCGGCGAAGAAGAAGAAACCGGCGGCGGCGGAGAAGAACACCGAGAGGTAGCCGAAGGGGGCGAGCACGCTTGCGTCGCTCTTCTGATAGGCTTTCAGCCAGCAATATTGTCCGGCCTGCGCCAATAGCCCGATCAGCGCCAGCACCGGCCAGTGGGCGAGCGGCACGGGCTGCCACAGCATGAGGGCGGGGATGCCTGTCAGCAGCGCGAGGCCGACGGTGTAGAATACCATCATCACGATCGTGCTTTCGTCCTTCAGCCGCCGGGTCTGGATCGTCGCCATCGCGCCGAAGACGATGCTGGCAAGCACCACCAGCAGGCCGGGATGAAACGCCATTTCGCCGGGCGCGACGATGATCAGCGCGCCGCCAAAGGCGAGGCCTGCGCCGAGCCAGCGGAGGCGGCTGACCTTTTCGCCAAGCAGCAGGGCGGCAAGGCCCATGGTCACCAGCGGCCGGGTGAAGCCGAGCGCGTTCACCAGCACGAGCGGCAGCATGGCGAAGGCGAGGAAGTTCGAGGTCAGCGCGATCGCGTTGCAGGAGACGCGAAAGGCATTGCGCAGCGGATAGCGGATGTTCATCAGCGCCGCGCGATTGCGGACGATCATCGGCAGGATGAAGACGAGGCCGATCAGGGCGCGGATGAAGACGAGCTGGATCGCCGGATAGGCGACGCTGTTGGCCTTCACCAATACGCTCATGAAGGTCACCAGCGTCATGTCGGCCAAGAGCCATGCGACGCCCTGGCCCGCCGCGTTCTTATCCTCGGTCGGCGGTGCCGCTGGCTCGGCGCTCACGGGATCATGCCGGCTGAACGAGGTTCGCCATCAGCCGGAAGGCGCCGGGGGTGAGGCGGTCCATCTGGTGGTGGAGCACGAGGCTCGTATGGGTGTGCCGGCCCTTGCCGATGACGGCGGAGACGAGCGCGCCGGTGAGCGGCTTTTCGTCGGCATCATGCATGGCGAGCAGCGGCTCGTAGGCGTCGTCCCATTCGGAAGCGAAATAGAGCCCGCGCTCCTTGTGCCAGCCGGCCCAGTCTTCCGGTCCAATGACGTTCGGGCTGGCGAGAAGCGTGTGGCCGGGCGACAGCACCTCGACCTCGGCCTCCGGATTGGTGACGCGCCAGCGCAGCGATGGTGATCCGATCTTCAGATAGCGCGGCGGGGTCGTCTCCGGGTTCCAGCCGTCGGAGGGACGGTGGTAGAGGGTGACGAGGTGGCCGCCGTCTTCGACGAAGCGGTGAAGCTTCTTCGTGGCCGCCGCAAGGTCCGGTCGCGTGCCGAAGGCGAAGATGCCGATCACGATCGTGGTGAAGGCCGAGAGATCGCCGGAAAGGGCGTTGGCGTCGAGTTCGGTGACGTCGAGCCCCATGCGTTGCAGCCAGACGCCGACATTGTCCGCGCCGCCGCCGACATAGCCGACCTTCGCGCCTTCCGGGAGCTCGAGATCGAGGGTCAGAACGTTCAGCAGCTCCGGCCGGACGAAGCGGTTGCGGCCGATATGGGGATAGCTGAAGGTGGTGATATTGGCCGCCGGCTTGCCGTCGATCTCGGGCATCATGACGGTGAGGCCGGCGGAGGGACTGGAGGGTATTTTAATCTTGAAGCTTTCACCTTCGCCGGTGACCTCGAAACCGTTAACGCTCTTGAAGTGAAGTGGCAGGTCGGTGTCAGCGGTAAATGAAAGTTCCGACGGAAGCTTTTGAAGTGGAACGATAAATGCGGCTGGTTTCAACGTTACGGAATGGGCAGGCGCAAGCGGAAGGGCGGCTTCTAGGTCGAAGCTGCACGTCACTTCGCGTCCGGCGATGCCGGCCGAAAGCGTCACCGAAACCGGGCCGTTGCCGCCAAGCGAGGACCAGAGCGGTGGGTACTGGTTGGAAAGCGGTGCGTCGGCATCTGCGGCAAGCGTGAAGCGGTGGATGCCATCGGCCACGGTGGCGTCGGCGACGCGGACGCCCTCCGGCAGGCTCGGCGTCACGGTGGCGTCCGCGCCCTCGGCGAGCACGACCGTCAGCGTCGCGGTTCCGCCGGGCGTCAGATAGTCGACCTCGCCATAGGCCCGCTCGAAGATCTGCGCGCTCTCGAACAGGGCCGCCTCGATCTCGGCACGCTTACGGGCGAGACGGTGGCCATGGAGGGTGCGGAAAGTCTCGTCGGCGGCAGCTTCCGCCGCCTCGATCCGATCCGCCGCCTCGGCAAGGCACTGCTGCACGGCATCGGCATTCGGGAAGGCGGCCAGCGCCGCGGCTATCACCTCATCGACGACGGCCAGCGCCGCGCCGAGCGCGCCTTCGGGGGTGAGAGCCTCAAGCGTCGACGGCAGGCCGTCGAGGATCGTGGCCTCCGGCATGCCGGCCTTGTCGCCGCGCAGCAAATGGAGCTGCCAGACATGGTCCGGGCGTTCCGGCCACCAGCCCATGCCCTGCGACGCGTGGTAATAGCGCGACCATTCGCCGATGCGGTCGTAATCGGCGCCGGTGACCGGGTCCTTGTCCTGGACCTCAATGGTCAGCGTTGCGGGGGGCGGGGGCAGGTCGTCATCATAGGTCCCGCCGCCGCCGGACCATGCCGGCAGGTAGTATTTCGCAACCCGCCAGGGTTTCAGGCCCTCGGCGAAATGCTCCGGGTAGGCGGTCTCGTCGGCGGCAAGCCGGATCGCGGTTTCGGCGGCCCGCGTCATGGCGCGGTGGTGGCCGTGCTGGCCCGGCACGTCGAGAAAGGTCGGGATCACGATATCGGGCCGCTCCGCGCGGTAGGCGCGCACCAGCCGCTCAACGATCAGGTCCTCGCCCCAGCGGGCGAAGGTGGCATCGCCATCCTTGGAGAAACCGAAATCGTGAACCGGGTCATCCGGGCCGTGGCCAAGCCAGTGGATATCCGCATCGAGCGCGCGGGCGGCCTCTTCCAGTTCGCGGGTTCTGAGCACGCCGAGCGCGCCGAGCCGTTCGGGACCCAGCACGTTCTGCCCGCCTTCGCCGCGCGTGGAACACGCGATGATCACCCGCATGCCGAGGCCGAGGCTCAACCAGGCGAGCATGCCGGACTGTTCGTCATCGGGGTGGGCGCCGGTGTTCATCATCGTCACCGGCGAGGTCAGCCGCGTCAGCGCCCGGTAGAGACGCACATGGGCGGAAGACGACATTTCCTGTTCGATGCGCTGGCGCGGCGTAAGCATGCTGTTCCCCGTGATTGTTTCAGGCCACCTGTTGGTCAGATGGCGATGTTTCCAGTTTCGGTGTCAGGATTTCGAAAAGCGGCAGGGCGGCAGCACCCAGCGCGGCCGTGTACTGACCTGTCTGGCCGCGCATCACCCGCGGCTCTTTACGCCCGGCGCGGGCGGCGACGGAAGGCGGAAGCGGCGGTAACCGGGCGATCACCGCATCCATGACGCTGTCGGAAAACGCGCCGCTGAAGATGATCGTTTCCGGGTCGAAGATGTTTTCGAGCAAACCGATGACGGTGGAGAGGTGGGCAGCCGCCTCGTTGATCCACTCTTCAACCACTTTGTCACCGGATTCAAAAAGTTCTTCTATTTCAGATATCTGCGGTCGTTCTTTGCCGTAGTAGTCGAATTTTTCATGAAGCGCGTGAAGCGAGGCGTAGCGCTCCAGGCAACCGCGCTGGCCGCAGGGGCAGAGCCTTCCGGACGGCACCACCGGCACATGGCCGATCTCGCCGGCATTGCCGAAAGCGCCGCGATAGGGCGCGCCGTCCTGGATCATGCCAAGGCCGATGCCGGTGCCGAAATAGAGCATGCAGAAATGCGAGATCGCATGGCCCGCGCCGAACAGCCGTTCGGCAACGGCGGCGGCGGCGGCATCGTTTTCCAGCGCCACGTCCATGCCGCAGGCCTCGCTCAGCGCGGCCTTCACGTCGATACCGCTCCAGCCGGGCAGCGTGGTGGGGCCGACGAAGCTCATGCCCTCGATGCCGAATGGTCCGGGCATCACCACGCCGACGCCGAGCAGAGGCGAATCGAAGGCGCTGCGCGCGCGCTCGACCTCGTGGGCGAATACCGGCAGGCAGCGTTCCGGCGTGGTGTCGGAAAGCGCAACGATCCGCTTGTAGCGTAGCACGCCGGTCAGATCGAGCACGGTCACGACCATCTGGTCGGTGGCGATCTCGACGCCGATCGTGGCGGCCCCTTCCGGATTGACGGCGAACTGGATCGGCGGCTGGCCGCGGCCGGAACGGCGCCTGCCGGTGCTGATCAGCAGGCCGGAGCCGACAAGGTCGTCGACGATGTTGGCGACGGCCTGGGCGGTAAGTTGGGTCTGGCGCGCGATCTCCATGCGGCCGAGCATCCCATGCTGGCGCACGAGGTCGAGCACGACCCGGCGATTGTGCTCCCTGTTGCGTTCCGGATTGTTGCCGATGGCGAACTGCCCGCGCGACTTCTCGTTCATTTCATTCCGCTTTCTGATGTCGTCAGTCTGATCTGCGCCGTTTCTAACGTCAATATATTAATTCAATTAGATTATGTTATTGACAAAACCGCGATGTCACGCGACCGTAATGACGAGGCGTCGGGATTGCGGCGTCCCCGGCGCGCCGTAACAGCGGGCGCCGGCAGGGATAAACAATGGCCGCCACCGAGAGGGATGACGGCTTTTCGGGAACAAAAGCCCAGAGGGCCGTGGCGGCCGTCATGGGAAGTGGAGAGAATTATGCGCAAGGCAGTTTTGCTCGCCGGACTGATGTCCGGCATCAGCCTCTATTCCGTCGCCCCGGCGAATGCGGTCGAGATCGAGTACTGGCAGTATATCTATGAGACCCGCGTCAACGCGATGGATCAGCTGATTGAGAAGTTCGAGGAAGCCAATCCGGATATCACCGTCAAGCAGGTGACCTTTCCCTACGCCGATTACCAGACCCGCATCGTCGCCGCCAACATGGCCGGCAAGGGTCCGGACGTGATGCAGCTTTTCTACGGCTGGCTCGACAAGTTCGTGGCGGGCAACCTGTTGCAGCCTTTGCCGCAGGAAGCATTCCCGCATGACCAGATCGAGAGCGAGTTCTTTCCGATCGTGACGGCGATGAAGCGCGACGGCGAATATTACGGCCTGCCGACGGCGGTGCGTTCGCTGGCGCTGTTCTACAACAAGAAGCTTTTCGAAGAGGCCGGTCTCGATCC
Organism: Martelella sp. AMO21009; assembly: GCF_053484295.1. NCBI lineage: Bacteria > Pseudomonadati > Pseudomonadota > Alphaproteobacteria > Hyphomicrobiales > Aurantimonadaceae > Martelella > Martelella sp. AMO21009. Next base: position 33,798 of record NZ_JBAKFR010000013.1, on the reverse strand, counting down.
GGAAAACCCGCCGCAGACGCTGGATGAGCTCGTCGCCGCCGGGAAGGCCATCGCCAAGTTCGACGACGCCGGCAATATGGTGACCGAGGGCATGACGCTCGACATGGCCGGCCAGGACCATCAGTGGTGGCGCGAAGTGCTGGTGCGCCAGTTCGGCGGCGAGCCTTATGCCGATGATTATCGCAAGGTGACCTATGACAGCCCCGAAGGCACAGAGGCGCTGGAATTCTATACCAATCTGCAGCTCGTGGATAAGATCGGCCAGTCCGGCTTCATGGATGAAGGCCAGGCCGCTTTCCGCGCCGGCAAGGCGGGCATGACCATTGACGGCACCTTCCGTCTCGGCTCCTTCAGCCAGATCGAGGATTTCGACTGGGCCGTGACCGAACTGCCGGCCAATGCCGACGGCATGCGCTCCAACTATTCGAGCTATTTCGCAAACGGCATCGGCGCCAAGGTTGAGGGCGAGGAACTCGAGGCAGCGGAAAAATTCCTCACCTATCTGACCTCGCCCGAAGCCATGAGCATCTGGCTCGATGTGGTCGGCGAACTGCCGGCGCGCCGCGCGGTGGCGCTCACGGACGAGAACACCTCGAACCCGATCTACGGTCCGTTCCTCAAGGGCCTCGACTATGCCCACACCACGCTGTTCGTGGATGAGGCCGCCCAGCGCCAGGTTGCCATCGACATGGCCAACCGGGTGCTCCTGAACGGCCAGTCGCCCGCCGACAGCATCAAGGAAGCGGCCGAGGAAGAGCAGGCCATCATCGACGACGCGATGTAAGCCGGATCGAGCCAATGTCTCTTCAGGCGGAAAACACCAAAGGGGCGGCCGCCGGCCGCCCCGAAGGCGGCGGCTTTGCCGACCGTTTCTCCATGCACACTAAGCGCCTTGTCTGGGTCTGGACCTTCCTGGCGCTGCCCGTGCTGTTTTACAGCGTCATCCGGTTCTATCCGACGCTCGACGCCTTCCGGCTGTCGCTGACCGACTGGAACCTGATGCGTCCGCCGAAATTCATCGGCTTCGAGAATTATACCAAGCTCTTCGCCGATCCGGATTTCTGGCAGGTGTTCAAGAACACCTTCGCCTATCTGATCTTCGGTACGCCGATCTCGCTGGTGCTGTCCTTCACCATCGCCTTCTTTCTCGATCGCGTGCGCTTCGGTCACGGCCTCATCCGCGCGCTTTATTTCATGCCGTTTCTGACGACGGCGGCGGCCATGGCCTGGGTCTGGCGCTGGTTCTATCAGCCGGCTCCCATCGGCGTGATCAATGACGTGCTCGCTGCCTTCGGCCTGCCGCAGCAGCCCTTCCTGCGCTCCACCACCCAGGCGCTGCCCTCGATCATGGTAACGGCAATCTGGGCCGGCCTCGGTTTCCAGATCATCATCTTCATGGCGGGGCTTCGCGCCATTCCGACGACCTTTTACGAGGCCGCGCGGATCGACGGGCTCGGCGAATGGGCAATCCTGCGCAAGATCACGCTGCCGCTTTTGAAGCCGACCACCGTGTTTCTGGTCGTGCTGTCATCCATCGGTTTCCTGAGGATCTTCGACCAGGTCTACAACATGACCACGAATGATCCGGGCGGTCCGCTTGGCACCACCAAGCCGCTCGTGCTGATGATCTATCAGTCGGCGTTTTCGTCTTACCAGATGGGCTACGCTGCGGCGCAAACCGTGGTTCTCTTCCTCATTCTCCTCGTCATATCACTGCTGCAGCTCTGGATCCTGAGGGACAAGTCATGAGCGAACTTCGCCAACAGGACGCGGTCTCGCGTTACAAGCGCAAAGTGCGGCCGGGCAGGGTGCTGATGTGGACGCTGCTCTTCATCGGCGGCATCATCATGATCACGCCGCTGCTCTTCATGTTTTCCACCTCGCTGAAGCCCGCAAGCCAGGTCTATGACCTGCGGCTGATCCCGCAGGACCCGACATTTTCGAACTATGTGAAGGTGCTGACGACCACCGGCTTTGGCCGCTGGTTCTTCAACTCGCTGCTGATTGCCACCATCGTCACCTGCTCGAACGTGTTCTTCGACAGTCTTGTCGGCTATACGCTGGCGAAATTCCGCTTCCGCGGCCGCCGCTTCATCTTCCTCGCAATCCTCTCGACCCTGATGATCCCGACCGAAATGCTGGTGATCCCGTGGTATCTGATGTCGGCCAATTTCGGCTGGCTGGACAGCTATTGGGGCATCATGTTCCCCGGCATGATGACCGGGTTCGGCACCTTCCTGATGCGTCAGTTCTTCGAGGGCGTGCCGGATGATTTCATGGAAGCCGCCCGTATCGACGGCATGAACGAGTTCGTCATCTGGTGGAAGATCGCCATGCCGCTCGTCGCGCCCGCGCTTTCGGCGCTTGCGATCTTCACCTTCCTCGGCAACTGGACCGCTTTCTTCTGGCCGCTGATCGTCACCACCTCGAGCGAGCTCTACACGCTGCCCGTCGGCCTTTCGAGCTTTGCCGTCGAAGCCGCGATCCAGTGGGAGATGATCATGACCGGGGCAGCGCTTGCGACCATACCGACGCTTCTCGTTTTCCTCATCTTCCAGCGCTACATCGTGCGCGGCGTGATGCTGGCAGGCGTCAAGGGATAAGAAAATGCAGAACCCAGCCAACAACGACACCACGCAATTTCCCGATCCCGTGTATAAGGAAACGGTCCTCAAACCGCTGTTCGACGGTGCGAAGACGCATTTCGTCGATGGTTTTCGCGCCATCGATCGCGCCCATCTGGTGATGCTCGCCGAGACCGGCATTCTCACCGCCGAACAGGCCGGAAAGATTGCCGACGCGCTGGTCGCCATCGACGCCGAAGTCGATCCTTCGGCGCTTGAATATACCGGCGAGGTCGAGGACTTCTTCTTTCTGATCGAGAAGGAACTGAAAACCCGGCTCGGGCCTGATCTCGGCGGACGCCTGCACACTGCCCGCTCGCGCAACGATATCGACCACACGTTGTTCAAGCTCGGCCTGCGCCGCTATATCGACGTCGCGCTCGGCAAGGCGCTCGGCTTGCTCTCGGCGATGATCGATACGGCGGAGCGCGAGAAGGCGACGCTGATCGTTGCCTATACTCACGGCCAACCGGCGCAGCCGACCACCTTCGGTCATTATCTCGGCGCCGCCATCGAGGTGCTGTCGCGCGATATCGCGCGGCTTTTCGAGGCCCGCAGGACGGTCGATCTGTCGCCGATGGGCGCCGCCGCGATCACCACATCTGGGTTCCCGATCGACCGCCATATGATGTCGGAGCTGCTAGGGTTTTCGGCGCCGCTGCAGAATTCCTACAGCTGCATCGCCGCCGTCGACTATGTGACCGGCGTCTATTCGGCGCTCGAACTCATGTTTCTTCACCTCGGCCGGTTGATCCAGGATTTCCAGTTCTGGACCAGCTTCGAGGTCGGCCAGCTCTATGTGCCGAACGCGCTGGTACAGATATCCTCGATCATGCCGCAGAAGCGCAACCCGGTGCCGATCGAACATATGCGCCATCTCGCAAGCCAGACGGTCGGCCGGGCGCAGACGGTGCTGACGGTGATGCACAACACGCCGTTCACCGACATGAATGACAGCGAGGGCGAAACCCAGGCGATGGGCTATCAGGCCTTCGAGACAGGCTTCCGGGTGCTTGATCTGATGGCCAGCCTGATCTCCGCTGTCCGGATCAATGGCGAGCGGGTGGCGGCCAATCTTGACCGTTCCTGCATCACCATCACCGAGCTTGCGGATTCGCTGGTGCGGCGCGAGCAGCTCTCCTTCCGCCAGGCCCACGAGATTGCCGCCGACGTCGCCCGCGCCGTCGTTGCCGCCTCCGGCGCACTCGCAAGCGATGGCTATGCGCCGTTCCGCAAGGCCTTCGCCGCCCATGCCGGACGCGAGACCGCGCTGGATGAGGCCGCCTTCCGCGAGATCGTCTCGCCCGAATATTTTGTCAGCGTGCGCGCCCGTTACGGCGGGCCGGCGGAAGAGCCGCTCGGCAACGCCATTGCCGGCTACCGCCATACGCTCGTGAACTATCAGCAACAGGCCGACAAGCAGGCCGCCCGCCTTGCGGCGGCAAGCGCGGAGCTCGCTGCCCGCTTCGAACGGTTGAGGGGAAAAGCATAATGGCTTCAATCGCACTGGAAAAACTGGTTAAGCGTTACGACAAGGTCGAAGCGGTTCACGGCATCGATCTGGAAATCGCAGATGGGGAGTTCGTGGTGTTCGTCGGCCCGTCCGGCTGCGGCAAGTCGACGACCCTCCGCATGATCGCCGGGCTGGAGGAAATCTCCGGCGGCACGCTCCGGATCGGCGGCGACGTGGTCAATGAGCGCGCGCCAAAAGCCCGCAACATCGCGATGGTGTTCCAGAACTACGCCATCTATCCGCATCTGACGGTGCGCCAGAACATCGGCTTCGGCCTCTATACCGCGAAGCTTTCCAAGGAAGAGAAAAACGCCCGGATCGATGAGACGGCCCGGATCCTCGGCCTCACCGATTATCTCGAGCGTCGCCCGGCGGCGCTTTCCGGCGGACAGCGCCAGCGGGTCGCGATCGGCAGGGCGATGGTGCGCAATCCGTCAGCCTTCCTGTTCGACGAGCCCTTGTCTAACCTCGACGCCCAGCTCCGCGCCCAGATGCGCATCGAGATCAAGAAGCTGCACCAGGAGCTGAAAACCACCACCGTCTACGTCACCCACGACCAGATCGAGGCCATGACCATGGCCGACCGGATCGTGGTGATGAAGGACGGCAATATTCTGCAGACCGGCACGCCGGTGGAGCTTTACGAACATCCCGCCGACGTGTTCACCGCCCGTTTTATCGGCTCGCCGTCGATGAACATGCTGAAGGCCGGAAATCTCGGTGAACCCGGCGAGGCCATCGCGGAAGGCCGCGATGTGCTCGTCGGCATCCGCCCACATGATCTCGTCGCCGTCGTTGATGGCGAAGCGCCGCTCGACGCGATCCTGACGCTTCAAGGCAAGGTCGAGGCGGTCGAGCCGCTCGGGCCGGAAACCATGGTGCATCTCGTTGTCGGCGGCGAGAGCGTGATCGCCACCTCGCCGGGCACGGTGTCGCCGGCGGTCGGCGCGGCGGTCACATGCGCCGTCATGCCGGGAAAACTCTATCTGTTCGACGCCAAGACGGAAAAGAGCCTAGGCCGCAGATGACATCCGGACATGATGAAAGGTCGGCCGTCCTCTGCGTCGGCCGGATTTACTGCGACCTGATCTTTACCGGGCTTTCGCGCATGCCGGTGCTGGGGCGCGAGGTGTTCGCCGACGATCTGACGATTGCCGCCGGCGGCGGGGCCTTCATCTCGGCCGCGCATTTCGTCGATGTCGGCCGCCATGCAGCCCTTGTCGGACGCCTCGGCCGCGACGCGATGTCGATGGCGATCGATCCCCAGCTTCAAGACAGCGGCATCGACCTTTCCTTTGTGGAACGCGCCGATGATGCCGGGCCGCAGCTTACCGTCGCCTCGGTGATCGGGTCGGAACGCGCCTTTCTGACGCGAAGGGCGGGGGCGGCGGAGCCATCCACGCTTGATGCGGCTCTTGCTTGGCCGCGCGCCCGCCATTTGCACATCGCTGAATATGCGACGCTTGCGGAAATGCCGGATCTCGTCACCCGCGCCAAAGCCGCCGGCCTCACGGTCTCGCTCGATCCGAGCTGGGATGATGCGCTGATCGGTGATCCGTCATTGCTGGAAAATTGCCGGGGCGTGGACGTTTTTCTGCCGAACCTCGAGGAGGCCCGCGCGATCACCGGCGAGCGCGACCCGACCGCTATGCTGGACGTTCTGAAGGCACGCTTCCCCTGTGTCAGCATCAAGGCAGGGGAAGGGGGCGGCTATGCCGCTTCCGCCGAGCACGTCCTGCATCACCCGGCGGAAGCCGTCCCGGTCGTCGACACCACCGGCGCGGGCGATGCCTTCAACGCCGGTTTCGTCAATGGCTGGCTTTGCGGGGCGGAACTGCCCGCCGCCCTTGCCGCCGCGATCCGGGCCGGCAGCCGCGCCGTCCAGGTCGCCGGCGGCGCCGTGCGGCGAAAGGTCTGAGCCCTTTGACCGCCCTGTTTCCGCGCCCCGGATACGACGCCTGCTTTTTTCAGCGGAAAAACAACGAGCGTCTTGATCGACGTGCGAAAAACGCCTATCAGGGCCGGACCGGAGAGGTGGCCGAGTGGTCGAAGGCGCTCCCCTGCTAAGGGAGTATACCAGAGATGGTATCGAGGGTTCGAATCCCTTCCTCTCCGCCATCCATGTCTGGCGTAGATTTTTATTATTGTTATAGAACAATAATTTATTACGCGGCGGAGAATGCCGAGCGTGAACGATCCGAACGACAGCCTTCCGGAACAGCTTGAACGCGCGCGTGTCGCCTGGTTCTACTTCGTGGGCGGGCTGACCCAGCAGGAAATCGCCGCCCGGATGAACATGACCAGGCTCAGGGTGAACAAGATCATCGGTCAGGTGCGCGAGGACGGAGCCGTCCAGATCGATGTCAAGCTGCCGCTCACCGGCTGCATTGCGTTAGCCGAAGCGGTTGCCGAGCGCTACGGCCTTGCCGAAGCCACCGTGGTGCCCGATGTGCAGGATTTTCTGGAACAGAAACGGGTGATCGGCGAGGCGGCCGGCGCGATGGCCGGCGGCCTGATCGAACGGCGGGATCTCGGCATCGGCATCGCGACGGGCCGCACGCTCAGCTTTGCCGTGCGTCGGCTGAACGCGCGCCCGCATGCCAATAGTTGGGTCGTTGGCCTGACCGGGGGCGCCACGCGCTCATCCGGCACCAACACGTTCGAGGTGGCGACGAGCCTTGCTCGCAAGCTCGGCGTCGAATGTCATTATCTCACAGCGCCGCTCTATTGCGCCTCGCCCGAAAGCCGCGAGGCGCTGCTGCTGATCGACGAGCTGACGGATGTGCTGGCGCGCACCGAGATCGCCGATCTCGGTATCGCCTCCTGCGGCTGGCTTGCCGAGGACACGACGCTGACGCAGATCAGGGTCGTGAAGGACAATCTTGACGATATCCTGAAACGGGGCGCGGTTGGCGAGTTTCTTGGCTGTTTCCTGGATGCCCAGGGACAGCCGGTCGATCATTTCCTCAATGACTCGATCATGGCGCTCGCCCCTGAGAAGATGAAGCTCAAGCCGATGTCGATGCTGGTCTCCGGCGGCATCGAGAAGGTGCAGATCATCCGGGCGATCCTGCGCGGCGGCTATGTCAACCGGCTTGCCACCAACGAAGCCGTGGCCCGGGCGCTGATGGCCGGGCCACGGTAGATTTCATGCTTGAGCCTAGGCCTCTGCCAGGGCGGCGGCCATGGCCCGCAGCGTGACCCATGTCGACGCCGCGCCCGGGTCGATATGGCCCTTTGAGCGCGCACCGAGCTTGGCCGAACGGCCGCGGCGGGATTCAAGATCCGCCGTCGCCTTCATGCCGGCTTCCGCGCCGTCGCGGGCGGCATTGATGACATCGAGCTCCGATCCATTGGCGGCGGCCTGCTGCGCGCGCTCCACCGCCGGCACCCAGGCGTCGATCATCGTCTTGTCGCCTGGCTCGGCGCGGCCCCGGTCGCGCACGCCCTGAAGCGCTGCGGCAAGCCACGCCGAAAGCGCCTCGGCATCGAGGTTCAGCCGGTCGCTGACCGCTGCACCCGCACGCAGGAAGGCCGTCGCGTAGAGGGGACCGGAGGAGGCGCCGACGGCGTCGAGGAAGGCCTTGGCCATGCGCTTGCAGCTTCCCTCGATGGTCTCGTCTTCCTCGGCATTGGCGAGCGCACCCTGAACGGCCTTCCAGCCGATTTCCATGGTGACGCCGTGATCGCCGTCACCGATGACGCCATCCAGTTCGGACAGCCAGTCGCGCTCGGCGATGATTTCGTCGCCAGCCCGCTGCATCATGGCCCGGAAGATGGAGGGGGTAATGATCCCTTCGCGCTTCAGATTGGTTGCGACTTTCGCCTTGGCGGGCGCGTCTCCGGCCTGGACCGTCCTTCTTATCGATCGGGCGCTGCTTGCCGCGGCGCCCTCGATGGCTCCGACGGTCAGGGCCGGCGTGCGGCAGGGATGGTCGAGAAGCCGCGTCAACTCGTCGTCCAGCTTCATGAGCGTGATCGAGGCGCCCGCCATTTCCAGCGAGGTGGCGTATTCGCCCACCCATGAGTGATGGATCTCGATGCCTCTTTCGTCCAGGATGTGCTTGAGCCTGTCAAAGATGATGTAGAGTTCGACCAGCGAGGTCGAACCGAGCCCGTTGACGAGCACGGCGACGCGGTCCCCCTTGGCGGGGGCCATTTCGCCGAGGATGGTCTCCATCAGCTCGTCCGTCACCGTATCGGCCGGGGCCAGCTTTTCGCGGCGCACGCCCGGCTCACCGTGCAGGCCCATGCCGATTTCCATCTCGTCGTCGCCGATCTCGAAATTCGGTTTGCCGGTCTGGGGCAGGGAGCAGGCGCCAAGCGCCACGCCCATCGACAGCGTTGCGTCATTGGCCTTTTGAGCCAGCGCCTCGACCCGGGCGAGCGGTTCGCCGAGATCGGCCGCAGCACCCGCGATCTTGAACACGAAGAAGTCGCCGGCAATACCGCGCCGCTCAGAGCGCCGTTCCATCGGTGCGGAGGCGACATCGTCCGCCACCTGCACCTGGCGCACCTGCGTGCCGGAGGCTTCAAGTTCCTCCGCGGCCATGGTGAAGTTCATCACGTCGCCGGTGTAGTTGCCATAGAGGAAAACCACGCCCGCTCCGCCATCGGCCGCGCGGGCCGCGTCCAGGATCTGTTCGGGCGAGGGAGAGGCGAAGATGTTGCCGACCGCGGCCGCATCCGCAAGGCCGCGCCCCACATAACCGGCAAAGGCGGGCTCGTGGCCTGAACCGCCGCCGACGACGATGCCCACCTTGCCGTCGCGCGGTCCATCCACGGCGACAATGGCGCGCCCCGTTTCGCCCTCGCGCATCAGCATGTCGGGATGCGCCGCGACCATGCCCGAGATCAGCTGCGGGATGATATCTTCGGGCGCGTTGATGAGTTTCTTGGTCTTGGTCATTTGAATTCCACTTTGTCAGTTCATGCGCCGTCGCGGCGAAGATAGCGGCGGGAGATCGCGTCAAACGAGATCGCGATTACCACGATGGCGCCGGACACGACACCCTGCCAATAGGGCGAGACACCGAACAGCACGATGATGTTCTCGATGATGGCGATGATGCAGGCGCCGAAGATCGCGCCGAGCGGCGAGCCGACGCCGCCCGTGGTCGCCACCCCGCCGATGACCGCCGCCGCGATCGGCGCGAGGACCCAGGTCTGGCCGATCGAGGGCTGGGCGGTGCCAAGGCGGGCCACCATCAGGAGGCCGGCAAGCGCGGACAGCATGCCGGCGAAGGTGAAGACCAGGATCCGGATCCGGTCAACGCGAATGCCGAGCATGCGCGCGGCTGCCGCATTGTTGCCGATGGCGTACATGTAGCGGCCCATCGACGTCTTCATCGTCAGGAACAGCGCGATGACCAGCACGATCAGCATGATCAGGAAAGGCACAGGAAGGCCGAAGACATCGCCCCGGCCGAGGAACTGGATGCCCTGCGGAATGCCGGTGATCGCGACGCCCTTGGTCAGGACCAGAATCGCGCCGCCGTAAATGCCTGCCGTACCGATCGTCAGAACCAGCGAATGCAGGCCGAGCGTGGTGACCAGGAAGCCGTTGAGGAAGCCGAGCGCCATGCCCAGCGCCAGCGCCAGAACCAGGGCCATGCCCCAGGGGAGGCCGGCCTGCACCATTAGCATGCCGGAGACGACGCCGCACAGGCCGCCGATGGTTCCAAGCGACAGGTCGAGCTCGCCAAGGATCATCAGCGACGACTGGGCGATGGTGACCAGCCCGACGAAGGCCAGACCGCGCGCGATCACCGACATGTTGTAGCCCGATAGGAAATAGGGCGATATCAAAGCCGACACGGCAAAGATGACGACGAGCGCCACGAAGACGCCGGCAAGCGGATTGCGGACCAGGATTGCAAGCGCCGATGGCGCGCGGGATTGAGTGGTCTTGTCAGTTGACATGGGAAGCCTCTGCCTCGTTCTGGGTCTGTGCCTCAGACCCGGCGCCGGTCGCGAAGATGGCGCCAACCAGTGTTTCGGTATCGGTGGCGGCGGCATCGAAATCGCCGGTGATGCGGCCGCCATGCATGGTGATGATCCGGCTTGCGCAGCGGCGCAGTTCCGTCATCTCCGAGGAGATCAGGATGATGCCGACGCCGTCCTCGGCGAGCTCCTTCATGATCCGGTAGATCTCCGCCTTGGTGCGGATGTCGATGCCCTTTGTCGGCTCGTCGAAGATCAGAACGCGCGGCGTGGTCGCCATGGCCCGGCCGATGATCGCCTTTTGCTGGTTGCCGCCGGAAAGGTTTGAAATCCGCTGGCCGGGGCCAGACGCCTGGATTTCGTAATCGTCAATAACCTTGCGCACGAGCTTGCGCTCCTTGCCGAAATCAATCCCCGCGGCGCCCGAGGTGAGCGACAATACGGAGATCCCGATATTCTCGCGAAGCGACAGCAGCGGGAAAATGCCGTGATGCTTGCGCTCCTCGGAAAGATAAAGCATGCCGGCGTTGACCGAGGCGGCGGTATCGTTCAAACGCCATTTGCGACCTTCCACCTCGACCTTTCCGGCTGAGGCCTTGCGAAAGCCGAAGATGGTCTGCATCAGTTCCGAACGGCCCGCGCCCACCAGTCCGGCAAAGCCGAGAATCTCGCCACGCTTGAGGCTGAAGCTGACGTCGCTGAACATGTGACCCGACAGGTTGTCGACGGTCATGATCGTGTCGGTGACGGGGCAGGCCGGCCGAAAGTGCTCGTCGATCGCCACCTCGCGGCCGGACATCGCCCGGATCAGCGCGGTCTCATCGATATCGGCGATCCGTCCCGCATCCACCTTCCGGCCGTTACGCAGAACGGTGTAGTCGTCGCCGATCTCGAAGACTTCCTCCATCTTGTGCGAGATGAAGACGATCGCGTGGTCGCTGTCGAGAAATCCGCGGATCACCTTGAAGATGCGCGCCACTTCGCGGGCCGTCAAAGCCGAGGTCGGCTCGTCCAGGATCAGGACCTTCATGTCCTTGTTGGTCGAAGCGCGGGCGATCTGCAGAAGCTGCTGGTCGGGCACCGAGATGTGCCGCACAAGATCTGACGGTCTTGCGTCGATGCCGAACCTGTCGAGATAGGCTTGCGCCTCGGCCTCCATCCGCCGCCGATTCACGAATGGGCCGTGGCCGGTGCGATCGAAGGGCATGAACAGGTTTTCCGCGACGCTCACGTCTGCGAAAAGCGAGAGTTCCTGCGGCACATAGGCAATGTTGCGAAACAGATCCGGGTGATTGACGGGGTCCTTGCCATCGATCTCGATCGTGCCGGTGGTCGCACGATCAGAGCCGGTCAGGATCTTCACAAGCGTGGATTTTCCCGCGCCGTTTTCGCCGGCCAGAATGTGGGTCCGGCCCAGTTCGATGTCGAGATCGACATCGTCAAGCGCGGTCACGCCGGGAAAAACCCGGCCAAGACCGCGTGCCTTAAGGTAGGTCATGTGTCCTCCTGAGCAGTTTTCCGATCAATCCATTGAGAGGCATTGAAAGGAACGCGGGCCGCAAATGCGGCCCGGCGAGTGCGACCGGCCGGGGGCCGGTCGCGGCAAACGGCTCAGCCGTCCACATTGTCCTTGGTCAGGAACGCGTTGCCGGTATCGAGATACTGCGGAACCGGCGCGCCCGTGGCCTGTGCCCAGAGCAGCATGACCGACCAGTAACCCTGAAGCTCGGGCTGCGAGGCGGAAGAGCTGTCGGCGACGCCCGAACGGATCATGTCGAGCATTTCCGGCAGGTTGTCGAGGCCGACGAGCGTGACCTGGTCCTGCTTGCCGGCTTCGATGATCGCCTGGCCGATGCCGATTGGACCGGCAGCGTCGGAGGCAACCCAGCCCTTCAGGTTCGGATGGGCCTGCATGATGGCGGCCGCCTGCTGCTGTGCCGTCTCGATGCTGTCATTGTCGATGCCTTCGGCAACGACCTCGATGCCCTCATGCTCGGCGAAGACCTCGCGGTGGCACTCGGCGCGGATCGAATGGTTCGGCGCCGTCGGCACGCCCATCATGATCGCGACTTCGCCTTCGCCGCCGAGAACCTCGACCAGCCGCCGCGAGGCGATCTTGGCCTGCTCGCAGAAATCCGAGCCGATATAGGGGATCGCCATGCCTTCCGGCGGGATCGAGTCGAAGATGACCAGCGGAATGTCCTGGCCCTGGGCGGCTTCGAGCGAGCCGCGATTGCCCGAGGGGTCGAGCAGATCGATTGCGATGCCGTCGGGGCGCGTCGAGATCGCGCTTTCGACGATCTGGACCTGCTGGACGACGTCCGCCGTCTGCGGTGCTGAGTAAACGATCTCGATATCCGCGCCGGTCTGCGCCTTCAGCGCTTCGGCGGCCATCTGCGCGCCGTCATTGACCTTGTCGAACCACGGATGGACGACCTTCGGCACGATAAGAAAGCGGTAGCTGTCCTTCGTGGCGGTTCCGGCTGCGTCCTGCGCAGCAGCGGCCAGCGGCATGGCAATAACCAGTCCCGCCAGCAAAGCGGTGAGTTTCTTCATCGATTTTCCTCCCGATCGTGTTCGCCGCTCTTACGGGCGATCCTCCTGGCGGAGGGGTGAAACGCCCAACGGCCAATCACTGAATACATCTGTTAATTTAAAAATACAAGTGCATTCGAATGAGTGGCCGAACACACCGGCGCTGTCAGTTGCCAGCGCCGGTGTGAGAGAATGCTATTCAATTCGGGTTGCAGGCGGCCGGGCTATGGGGGGGTGGGCCGGCAGTATCGCGTCCCGTGGCGGGTCCGCTCGACAGGATTGGTTTGCGGCACAAGTTTGCCCAAGAGGCACCTGGCAACACGGCGATCAGACACTTGCTGACCACCGCCGGTCTGTCGAACCACCTCGGAAGGGCGATTTTCGCCGATGCGCTCTGGGCCCTCCACTTGCGCTTTTGATATGAGTTGGGCACAAGAGGGCCGCCGGTAAATCGACCGGCGACCCTTTTATTTTTCTGGAAGCTCCATCATGCTCGATATCAAATGGATTCGCGAAAACCCGGAGGCGCTCGACAAGGCGCTGGCCGCGCGCGGCGCCAAGCCGCTTGCCGCAGAAATCGTCGATCTGGATGAGAAGCGCCGCTCCGTCGTGCAGCGCCTCCAGGAAATGCAATCCCGCCGCAACGCCGCATCCAAGGAAATTGGCATCGCGATGGGCAAGAAAGATACGGAGCTTGCCGAAAAGCTGAAGGCCGAAGTCTCGGAGATCAAGACCGCGATGCCGACGCTGGAGGCCGAGGAGCGCGAAGCGACGACAGCACTCGACGATCTTCTCGCCGGCATCCCCAACGTGCCGCTCGACGATGTGCCGGTCGGCGAAGACGAAGAGGCCAATGTCGAAATCCGCCGCTGGGGCGAAAAGCCCGGCTGGAATCACGCCGCGAAGGAGCATTTCGAGATCGGCGAGGCGCTCGGCGGCATGGATTTCGAGCGGGCGGCGAAGCTTTCCGGCTCGCGCTTCACGGTGCTGACGGGCGCGTTTGCTCGGCTGGAGCGCGCGCTCGGCCAGTTCATGATCGACATGCATACCAGCGAGCACGGCTATCAGGAAGTCAGCCCGCCGCTTCTGGTGCGCGACGAGGCGCTTTTCGGAACCGGCCAGTTGCCGAAATTCGCCGACGACCTTTTCAAGGCCTCGGAGGATCGCTGGATGATCCCGACGGCGGAGGTGCCGCTTACAAATCTGGTCGCGGGCGAGATCCTGCCGGCGGAGGAATTGCCGCTGCGCTATTCCGCGCTCACCTACTGCTTCCGGTCCGAAGCGGGATCGGCCGGTCGCGACACCCGCGGCATGTTGCGCCAGCACCAGTTTCTGAAGTGCGAGATGGTGTCGATCACCGACGCCGAAAGCTCGCTCGATGAACTGGAGCGGATGACGGCGGCGGCCGAGGACGTGCTGAAGAAGCTCGGCCTGCATTACCGCGTCATGGCGCTTTCGACCGGCGATATGGGCTTTTCCGCGCGCAAGACCTATGACATCGAGGTCTGGCTGCCGGGGCAGGATACCTATCGCGAAATCTCGTCCTGCTCGGTCTGCGGCGATTTCCAGGCGCGGCGCATGAATGCGCGCTATCGCGGCAAGGACGAGAAGCAGACCCGCTTCGTGCATACGCTGAACGGCTCCGGCGTCGCCGTCGGCCGCGCGCTGATCGCCGTCGTCGAGAATTATCTCAATGAAGATGGTTCCGTCACGGTGCCGGAGGTGCTGGTGCCTTATATGGGCGGCATGACCCGCATCGAGAAGGCGAAGTGAGATCGATATGCGCATTCTGCTGACCAATGACGACGGCATCCATGGCCCCGGCCTTGCCGTGCTGCAATCCCTTGCCGCCCAGCTTTCCGACGACGTCTGGACGGTGGCGCCGGAGACCGACCAGAGCGGCCTTGCCCATTCGCTTACCCTGTCGGAGCCCCTGCGGCTCCGACAGATGGGCGAGAAGGAATATGCGTTGCGCGGCACGCCGACCGATTGCGTGATCATGGCGGTGCGTGAAGTGCTGCCCGAGCCGCCGGACCTGATCCTCTCCGGCATCAATTCCGGCGCCAACATGGCCGATGACGTCACCTATTCTGGCACGATCGCCGCGGCGATCGAAGGCACGATGCAGGGCGTCCGCTCGATCGCGCTCAGCCAGACCGGCAATTACGATGATGGCCGGCGCTATTTCCCCTGGGAGGTGGCCGAGCGCCATGCCCCGGAGTTGATCGACAAACTGTTGACGCTCGACCTTCCCGACGGCACCTTCCTGAACGTCAATTTCCCGTGCTGCGCGCCGGAGGAGGTCAAGGGCGTGCGGGTTACGGCGCAGGGCAAGCTTGAGTCGGGCCTCTCTGTTGATAAGCGCACCGATGGCCGCGGACTTCCCTATTACTGGCTGACCTTCCGCGAGCGCCTCAGCGCCTTTGCCGATGACAGCGATCTGCAGGCGATCGGCGAGAATTATCTCTCGGTCACCCCGCTCAAGCTCGACTTGACCGACCATGCGGTTCGCGACAGGATCAAAGCTGCGCTCGGTTGATGTGAAGAGGGATGGCGGTGGCGACGAAGCTTCAGGAACGGGAAGGGTTTGCGGCGCTTGTCATGCGCCTTCGCGCCGGCGGCGTCACCAATCTTGACCTGCTGTCGGCGGTCGAGGCCACGCCGCGCTCGCTGTTCACGCCCTCGCATCTTTCGCCCTATGCCTATAGCGGCCGCTCCGTGCCGATCGAATGCGGGGCGTTCATGGAAAGCGCCGATCTCGCCATCCGCCTTATCGATATCCTCAAGGTGAAGCCCGGACAGCGCGTGCTCGAGGTCGGCACGGGTTCGGGCTATACAGCCGCGATCATGGGGCGCATTGCCGAGCGGGTGCTGACGGTGGAACGCTATCGCACGCTTGCCGACCTTGCCCGCAGGCGACTTGCCGAACTTTCGCTGCAAAGGGTCGTCGTGCGCCAGGCTGATGGCCGCGAGGGCATGAGCGGCGAGGGCACCTTCGACCGTATCCTCTATACCGTGGCGCTGCCGGAAATTCCCCGCGCGCGCGTGGAACAACTTGTCTCCAACGGCGTCATCATGGCACCGCTGATCCGCGAGGGCGCCCGGCCGCTGATGGTGCGCATGACGCGAATCGGCAGCCGGTTTGAACGGGAAGACCTGTTCGAGGTGCCGTATCTTGCCGCCGAGCGCGGTCTCTCAAAGGCCTTGTAGGGCCCCGCTTTCCGGCTGACCTGACTTTTTGCGCCCGAATTTCACGCTTCGTCGCCGGCCTTAACCGTGCGGTAACTCTGATGTGGTTAAAACCGGTGCAGTAAAGAGTTCAAGCGTACAGGGTCGGTTCATGCGTATTTCTGGGCTGCCGGAAGTCGGCAAAGCAACACAAGGCGTACTGCTCGTTTCGTCGCTGGCCATATTGGCCGCCGGGTGCAGTTCTGAAACCTCGCGCCTGAGCAATGGGCCGGACACGATGACCACCGGCTCGGTCGTTCCCCAATATCAGCAGCTCGTGCCCCCCGCCAATGTCGGCGGTGGCGGATATCAGGGCCTGCCATCGGCTTCCTCCGGCCAGGCCGTCGTCAGCAACCAACCGATCAATACCGCGACCACCGCCGGTTCGGGCGCCCGCATGGCGACCACGCCGGTGACGGTGCAGAGCAACACGCTGCCGCCGCCGTCAGCGCCAACGCAGACAGCGGCGCTTGCCCAGCCGGCCAATCCCGCGCCCCAGCCGGCCGCCGTAGGCCAGCCGAGCACGCTTCCCTCCAGCACGCAGGATGTGGCGACGCGGCGCGTGATGATGCGTTCGGACGAATCGCTTTCCGCCTTCGCCAGCCGCAATGGCGTCAGCGAGCAGGAACTCCTCCGGCTGAACGGCCTTACCAGCGCCTCGCAGGTGCGTCCCGGCCAGGTTCTCGTTGTCCCGGTGGGTTCCACGCAGCCGTCGGTTGCCAAGTCGGCAAGCCAGACCCAGGGCCTGCCGCCGGCCGCGCCGTCGCAGATCCCCTCCGATACACCCGATCAGCGCGTCGCGGTTCTGCCGGGAACGGCGGGCGTGCGCGAGCGCCAGAGCGTGGAGGCGACCAGCACGGCCTCCGCCGCCCGCAATGGCGAGAGCGGCGATGGCAACAGCTACACCGTCAAGAGCGGCGACAGCCTCTACACGATCGCGAAGTCCTATGGCGTCACGGTTGATTCGCTGAAGGCGGCCAATGGACTGACGTCGGCCAATATCCGCATCGGCCAGAAGCTCGTCATTCCGAGCAAGGGCGCGCCGGCCCAGCCGACCGCGCCGGTGCAAACGGCTGCCGCCGCGCCGACGACCCCGGTCAACAAGACCGCTCAGACCGCAGACAGCCCCAAGCCCTATCAGCCACCGGCCGCCGAAAAGACCGCCGTCGTGGAAAAGGTTGCCGTTCGTTCCGACGCAGGCGAGGAAATTCCGGAAGGCACCGGCATCGCCACCTATCGCTGGCCCGTCAAGGGCGCGGTGGTCGTCGGCTTCGGCCAGCCATACGGCGACGATATTTCCGAGGGCATCGACATTTCGGTTCCACAGGGCACGCCGATCAAGGCCGCCGAAAACGGCGTTGTGGTCTATGCCGATGACGGGCTCTCCGATTACGGCAACGCCATCCTGGTCCGCCATGACGACGGACGGGTGACGGTCTATGGCTATGCCGAGGAGCTGAAGGTCAAGCGCGGCGACAGCGTCCAGCGCGGCCAGACCATCGCCACCTCCGGCATGAGCGGCAAGGCGCAGCGCCCCATGGTGCACTTCGAGGTTCGCGACAACACCACCGCCGTCGATCCGATGCCGTTCCTGAACGGTTGATAAGCCGACATTGAATTGCGAGGCAGCTGCAGGGCACTGAACGACGCCGTCAACCTGCTGACAAAGCCGAGGCTTTGACCATCGTATGTCGTCGGCCCCTCGTCTTGGGTCATGCTCGGACTTGATCCGAGCATCCAGACGATTAAGTCACTGAATTTGCGAAGACTTATGGCAAGTCCTTACCGGGCGGTCTGGATCCTCGGGTCAAGCCCGAGGATGACCCGGAATGTGGGGCAGTGTTTGTCAGAAAACTGGCGGCGCCGAGGGGCGCTGTTTTGCTTGTCCGGGCAATTTGCCGGCCGATCAGGTTCGCTGTTTCGCTGACGCCGCCTCGCGATGGTGGGCAGCGCTGCTGTGCTATTGTACCATGCTTCATCAGTGGGCTTGCGCAAACTGCGCAGGCAATATAAAGACATCTTTATATCTTGATGAAAGTCGGAAGATGGCGAAGTTCGATCTGGAGACCATGGTGGAGGTGCTGAAGGCGGTGGGCGAGCCCACGCGGCTGCGGCTGCTTGCGCTTTTGTCCGCCGGCGATCTTACGGTTTCCGATCTTACCGATATTCTTGGCCAGTCGCAGCCGCGCATTTCCCGCCACCTGAAACTGCTGGCAGAGGCCGGACTGATCGACCGCTATCAGGAAGGCGCGTGGGCCTATTTCCGACTGAAGGACGAGGGCTTGCCCGCGCGGCTTGTGCGCCAGCTTCTCGATAACGCTTCGCCGGAGGATTCGGCGCTGAAACGCGACATGGCCCGTCTTGCGGCGGTCAAGCAGGCGCGGGCGGAAAAGGCCGAGGCCTATTTCGCCCAGCATGCCGGCGAGTGGGACCAGATGCGCCGCCTCCACATTTCCGAGGCCGAGGTGGAAGAATGCCTCGTCAGCCTGATCGGCAACAAACCGGTGCAGAACATGCTCGATCTCGGCACCGGCACCGGGCGCATGCTGCTGTTGCTGAAGGATGTCTATCGCCGCGCCGTCGGCATCGATGCCAGCCGCGACATGCTGGCCGTCGCCCGCGCCAATCTCGATGCCGAGGGCCTGACCCGCGCCGTTGTCCGGCTCGGCGATATCCTGAACCTGCCGCTGGAAAGCGAGGATTTCGATCTGGTGATTATCCATCAGGTGCTGCATTTCCTGGAAAACCCGGACGAAGCGATTGCCGAGGCCGCGCGCGTGATACGGCCGGGCGGGCGGCTGGCGGTCATCGATTTCGCGCCGCATGACCTCGAATATCTGCGCGCCGACCACGCGCATCTGCGTCTCGGCTTTTCCCATCAGGCGATGGAAGACTGGATGCAGGAAGCCGGGCTGGACGTGGAAAAGGTGATCGATCTTCCCTTCGCGGCAGCAAACGAACCGTCGCTGACGGTGACGGTCTGGCTTGCGCGCGATCCCCGCCGGCTGGTGGCCGGCGGCAATGAAAAGACTTTTGCGAGGAGTGTCTGAGGCAATGACCGATGGAACCGGGGCGCTGACGCGGCCGATCGAGTATTCGTTCGAATTTTTTCCGCCCAAGAGCGAGGACGCCGCCGCAGGTTGGTGGCGGGCGGTTCAGGCGCTCTCTGCCTATGATCCCGCCTTCGTCTCCGTCACCTATGGCGCCGGCGCATCCAGCCAGGCCCCGACCTTCGACGCCGTCAAGCGCCTGATCGACGAGACCGATTTGGTCACCGCCTCGCACCTGACGGTGGTCAAGGCCACGAGCGGCGAGGTCGATGATGTAATCCGCAGGTTCCGCGATGCCGGCGTGAAGCGTTTCGTCGCCCTGCGCGGCGATGCACCGGATGGCGTCGGCGCTGCCTACCGGCCGCATCCGGGCGGCTACGCCAATGCCGCGGCATTGGTGGCCGGACTGAAGGCCATCGACGATTTCGATATCTCGGTTTCCGCCTATCCGGAAAAACACCCCGAAAGCGCCGATCGCGCCGCCGATATCGCCATGCTGAAGGCCAAGGCCGATAACGGCGCCGACCGCGCCCTGACCCAGTTCTTCTTCGACAATGACGTGTTCGAGGACTACCTGAACGACGTCCGCAGGGCCGGCATCACTCTTCCGGTTCTGCCGGGCATCATGCCCGTGCAAAACCTCAACCAGCTCAAGCGTTTTGCGGCGATGTGCGGGGCGAGCATCCCGGATTTCCTCGAGAAGCGGCTGGGAACCCTGGTCGACGATCCGGCGGCGCATTTCGAGGTCGCGGCCGATATCGCCGCCGAGCAGGTGCTCGATCTGCAAAGGCGCGGCATTTCCGAGTTCCATTTCTACACAATGAACCGCTCCAAACTGCTGATCGCGGTGTTCGAGCGGCTCGGCATCAAGCCTGCCGAAAGCGCATCGGATGAAAAGATGCTGGGGCGCACGGGATAGAAGCGATGTAGCGTGTTCCCGGATAGTTGCCGGTGATCCAGAGGATTTCGCAGTCAGGTGGGAACACCTGACGTCCTCTAACATGCGTAAAAACAAAGAGATAGAGCCATTTCGCGTTTCCGTGAAACTGCTCTGGTTTTCACCGGTAATGCTTCCGCCACCGACGATCAGTCAGCCATGCCGGCTTCGTATTTCGCTGAAAGCGCCAGCCATTCCTCCTCGATTTTGGACAGTTCCGCCGCCGCGTTGGCGCGCGCCTGGATCATGACCTTCGCCTTGTCCGGTGACTGGGTGTAAAGCTTCGGATTGGCGAGGTCGGCGTCGAGCTTGGCGATGATTGCCTCGATCTTCGCGGTCTTCTTCTCGGCCAGATCGATCTGCTTCTTCAGCGGCGCGAGCGAAGCGCGTCGGTCGGCGGCGCTCCGGCGCTGTTCGGCTTTCGAGCGGGTATCCTCGACTGGCGCCTTCGCCGCCTTCGGCTTGCCGCCGGAGATGATCAGCTCGCGGTAATCCTCGAGGTCGCCGTCATAGTTCTTCACCGTGCCATCATGGACCAGCCACAGCCGGTCAACGGTCGCCTCGATCAGGTGACGGTCATGCGAGATCAGGATCACCGCGCCGGGATAATCGTTCAGCGCCTGGATCAGCGCGTTGCGGCTGTCGATGTCGAGGTGGTTGGTCGGCTCATCGAGGATCAGCAGATTGGGAGCGTGGAAGGCGGCAAGGCCCATCAGGAGCCGCGCCTTTTCGCCGCCGGAAAGATCGCGGGCGGGGGTGTCCATCTTTTCCGTCGCAAGCCCCATCTGGGCGACACGGGCGCGCACCTTCGGTTCGGGGGCGGCCGGCATCAGCTTGCGCACATGGGCGATCGCGCTTTCTTCCGGCACGAGGTCATCGATCTGGTGCTGGGCGAAGAAGCCGGTCAGAAGATTCGGCGCGAGCTTCAGCGTGCCGGACTCCGGCTTCAGCCGGCCGGAGATGAACTTCGCGAAGGTGGACTTGCCGTTGCCGTTGGCGCCAAGCAGCGCGATCCGGTCGTCATTGTCGAGGCGCAGGTTGAGCCCGGTGAGGATCGGCTTACCCGGTGCATAGCCAACCGCGCCGTCCTCGATTGCGACGATCGGGGAGGCGGGTATCTTTTCCGGGGCGGGGAAGGAGAAGCCCTGCACGTGATCCTCGATCACCGCCGAAACCGTTCCCATCCGCTCCAGCGCCTTGACCCGGCTTTGCGCCTGGCGGGCCTTGGAGGCCTTGGCCTTGAACCGGTCGATGAAGCTTTGCAGGTGCTTGCGCTGGGCCTCGTTCTTGGCATGCGCCTTCATCTGCAACTCGTCCTGGGCCGCCTTCTGGCGGGCGAACTGGTCGTAGGAGCCGCGATAGAAGGTCAGCTTTTTCTGGTCGAGGTGAACGATGGCATTGGCCGCGGTGTTCAGCAGATCGCGGTCATGCGAGATGATGATCACGCTGTAGGGATAGCGGCGGATATAATCCTCCAGCCACAGCGTGCCCTCGAGATCGAGATAGTTGGTCGGCTCGTCGAGCAGCAGCAGGTCGGGTTCGGAAAACAGCACCGCCGCCAACGCCACGCGCATGCGCCATCCGCCGGAAAACGACGAGGCGGGGCGCTTCTGGGCGGCCTCGTCGAAGCCGAGGCCGGAGAGAATGCTGGCGGCGCGCGCTTCTGCCGAATGGGCGTCGATATCGGCAAGCCTTGTGTGGATTTCGGCGATCCGGTCCGGGTCTTTCGCGGTCTCGGCCTCGGCAAGCAGGGCGGCGCGCTCCTTGTCGGCGGCGAGTACGATGTCGATCAGCGGATCCTCCGTGCCGGGCGCTTCCTGCGCCACCTGGCCGATGCGCGCGCGTTTGGGCAGCGAAACCGTGCCGGTCTCGGGCGCAAGCGCGCCGGTCAACACGCGAAACAGCGTCGACTTGCCGGCGCCATTGCGCCCCACAAGCCCGGCCTTCATCCCGTCAGGGATGGAAACGGAGGCGTTTTCAATGAGCAGGCGTCCGGCGACGCGGACGGTAAGGTCGGATATCGAGATCATGCCAGCGGTTTTGTCTGAAACAAGTCCGCTTGGCAAGCGCTGCGTCAGGCCTCGTCGAGCGCGCATCCTTCCGGGGTGCGCAGGAAATAGATCATGTCCAGCGCCAGCGATGGTTGCCCGAGCACCGTCAGCATCATATGCGCCTGGCCGCGGTGGTGGGTCTGGTGATTGAAGAAATGCGCGAGCGTGGTGCCGAGCCGGTCGGTATAGGTCTTGGGCGGGTTGCCGCGCTGATAGGAAAATGTTCCTTCGACGCTGTCGAGCCCGTCGATGAAGTCGATGATTTTCTCGTCCATCGCCGCGCGCGCCGCCCTCAACGCCGTGAAATCATCGAACAGGATGGTGTCGAGCAGAACCGGGCCGGTGTCCTTGCCCGCAAACCGCGTCATCCACACCCCGTCGGCATAGAGCACATGGTTGAGCGTTGCATGCACTGAGGGAAAGAAGGCGCCGAGATCGCGGCGATATTCCTCATCGGACAATTCCGCGGCCGCGGTGTAGACAAGGCCGTTGGCCCAGGCATTATAGGCGGCGAAACGGCGGTAATGCTGCAGCATGGGGGTCTCCTTTTGCGGCAGGATAGCGCCGTGCCGGCCGTTCGCCAGCGAGAAATTTTGATGGTTTCAGCAATAAGTCTCATGCGTCATTCCCCCTTGACGTGCTAATTTTTCAACCGCGACGAAGGAGTTTCTCATGGTTCGAATTCTCTACACGCTTTGTGGCGCCGATCCCGACATCCGCTTTTCCCCCCATTGCTGGAAAATCATCCTGGCCTTAAGGTACAAGGGGCTCGACTTTGAGGAAAAGCCCGTCGGCTTCACCGAGATCGCGAAGCTGGAGAACGGGTTTTCGAAAACCGTGCCGATCCTGAAGGATGGCGACAAGCTGATTGCCGACAGTTTCGCGATCGCGCTCTATCTGGAGCAGACCTATCCGGAAGCGCCGTCGTTGTTCAAGGGCGAGGGCGGGGCCGGCATGGCGCGGTTCGTCGAGGCCTATTCACAGGCGACGCTGCATCCCGCCATCACCCGGATCGCGGTCAAGAATATCCACGACATGCTCGCCCCCGTCGATCAGGTCTATTTCCGCGAAAGCCGCGAAGCTCGGCTCGGGGCGACGCTGGAAGAGGTCGCGACCGGGCGCGAGGCGGAGATCGCCGCTTTCGCCGACAAGCTGAAGCCGCTGAGGGTGATGCTGAAGAACCAACCCTTCATCGGCGGCAGCGAGCCGCTGTTTGCCGATTACATCGTCTTCGGCGCCCTCAAATGGGCTCTCCTGACTGGCAACCCCGATATCCTCGATCCCAATGATCCGGTGATGAACTGGTTCGAACGCTGCCAGGGCTTCACCGAAACGTCATAATCGCGAACCGCGCAAATTCGACGCGTCCGACTGCTTCCATTTTGGCCGAAACCGCTTTATACACCGGCCAAATTTCATGAACGCAAAGGACGACGACATGGCGATTGAACGCACTTTTTCGATGATCAAGCCGGATGCCACCAAGCGCAACCTGACCGGCGCGATCACCAAGGTTTTCGAGGAAAACGGCCTTCGCGTCGTCGCCTCCAAGCGGGTATGGATGGCAAAGCGCGAGGCGGAAGCCTTCTACGCCGAGCACAAGGAGCGCCCGTTCTTCGGTGAGCTCGTCGATTTCATGTGCTCGGGTCCGACCATCGTTCAGGTTCTGGAAGGCGAAAACGCCGTGCTGAAGAACCGCGAAATCATGGGCGCGACCAACCCGGAAAAGGCCGATGAGGGCACGATCCGCAAGACCTTCGCGCTGTCGATGGGCGAGAATTCGGTTCACGGCTCGGATGCGCCGGAAACCGCCAAGCGCGAAATCGCCTTCTGGTTCTCCGAAACCGAAATCGTCGGCTGATTTTTTAGTCGAACCGGTTTTCAGAACCCGCGGCTTGCCCGCGGGTTTTTTGTATCAACCCTTGCGCGCGGCGAGGCGTTCGGCGGCGCGTTCGCTGGCGGAGCGGCGGCTGGACTGGAACATGTGAAGCCGCGCCCTGACGGCGTCGACGATCTCCGGCGGCGCGGTTTTCGGCGTGCCGCAGCGATAGGGCGGCTCGGGATCGTATTCCATCTGCAGCTGGATCTGCTGGGCGGTAGCCCGGTCGGTCATGTCCTCCACCACCCGCAAGGCGAAATCGATGCCGGAGGTGACGCCCGCACCGGTGATGCGGTTGCGATCCACGACGACGCGCTCATGCACCGGTTTGGCGCCGAACAGCGCGAGCTGCTCGATCGAGGTCCAGTGCGAGGTGGCGCGGTAGCCCTCCAGCAGGCCCGCCGCTCCCAGCACCAGCGAACCGGTGCAGACCGAGGTCACCAGCCGGCAGCCCGGCGCGATCCGCCGCAGGAAGTTCAGCGTCTCGTCGTCGTCCATCAGCGCGATCTGGCCGGGTCCGCCGGGGACGCAGACGATATCGAGGCTCTGGCATTGGCCGAAGGTGGTGTTGGGCAGAACGCGCAGCCCGCGATCGACGATCACTGGATCGAGGTTCTTCCAGAGGAACTTGATGTTGGTGCCCGGCATGCGGTTGAGGACGTCGGCGGGCCCGAAGAGATCCAGCTGGGTCAGGCCAGGATACATGATCAAGCCGACATCTATGGAAGCGGCATTGGCGGGCATGGCGGTCCTCGTCGCACGGTAAATCGATTGAAAGATTTCATCAGCAGGATAGAGCGATTTACAATCCGGGCAAGCCCTGCAATCGCGCTTCTACAGCAACATCGTGACCGTTTTATTGCCAGCGGTCGCGGGCATGGTCATCCTGTTCGCGGGCGCTGACCCATTCGCCGGAGCCGCCATGCTTGAGGTGTTCCTTCTTCCAGAACGGCGCGTCGGTCTTCAGGAAGTCCATGACGAAGGAGGCGCCGTCGAAGGCGGCATGGCGGTGGCTGGCGGCGGCGATCACCACCACGATCGGATCGCCGGGCAGCATGCGACCGAAACGGTGGATCACCGTCAGGCCGAGCAGGCCGAAGCGTTCGATCGCCTGAGCGCCGATCCGGGCGATCTCCTCCTCGGCCATGCCGGGATAGTGTTCGAGCTCCAGCGCGGCAAGCCTGCCGCCCTCGTCGCGGCAATGACCGGTGAAGCTAACGGTCGCGCCGATATCCGGGCGGCCAGCGGTAATGTTTTCTATTTCCGATGCGATATCAAACGCTTCCGCCTGTATCTTGATCTTCGGTGTGATCTGCATTGTCTTACCCGCCCGTCATCGGGGGAAACAGCGCGATCTCGCGCGCGCCGGCAATCGGGGCGTCGTGCTCGGCATGGAACTTGTCGAGCGCGACCCGGATCACCTCCGGCTCGGCAAGCGCCGCGGCATAATTATCGCCGCGCGCCTGCAGGAAGGTGAGCAGGCCGGCGACATCCGTCACTTCGGCCGGAATCTCCAGTTCCTCCTCGCCGGTCCCGATCCGCTCGCGCACCCATGCGAAATAGACGAGCCTGGTCATCGCTCCGCCTCCACGACATGTTTCAGCCCGGCGCGGAAATAGTCATAGCCGGTATACATCGTCAGCGCCGCCGCGACCCAGAGCAGCACGATGCCGAGATGGGTCGTATAGGGGATCACCTTGTCGCCGGCGGGGCCCGCCAGCAACAGGCCGATCGCCACCATCTGGAAAGTGGTCTTCCACTTGGCGATGCGGGTGACCGGGACCGAAACCTTGAGGCCTGCCAGATATTCGCGCAGGCCCGAGACCAGCACCTCGCGGCACAGGATGATGATCGCCGCCCACAGCGACCAGCCGGCGATCGTACGCTCGACATCGGCGGCGAGCAGCAGCAGGCAGGTCGAGACCAGCAGCTTGTCGGCGATCGGGTCGAGCATGCGTCCGATATTGGAGGTCTGGTTCCACGCGCGCGCCAGATAGCCGTCGAAGAAATCGGTGATCGAGGCGATCAGGAAGATCGTGAGCGCCGCCCAGCGGGCGAAATCGGAGCTTGAGAGCTTTCCCTCCAGGAAAAAGCAGAGCACGATCAGCGGAACCGCCAGAATGCGCCCATAGGTCAGAAGGTTGGGTAGGTTATAAGCTTTCGATGCCATCGCGTCATTCCGTGTGCTCGGGCGGGCCGGTCGCGCCCCGCCGCAAGATGCTTCCAATGCAACCCCGCGGTCAATGCGGCGCGGCATTAAACCTGTGACAGGTTTTCAGAATCTCCGAAAGCCGGCCGTCATTTGCCGCCGCCGTCGTGAAAATGGTCGTAGATCAGACGGGCCATCGCTTCCGAAATCCCGTCGACGCCGGCAAGGTCGGAAAGTCCGGCGCGCGACACCGCCTTGGCCGAGCCGAAATGCTGAAGCAGCGCGCGCTTGCGCGACGGCCCGATTCCCGCGATCTCGTCGAGCGGGTTCCTGACCATCTCCTTCTTGCGCCGCGCCCGGTGGGAACCGATCGCGAAGCGATGGGCCTCGTCGCGCAGGCGCTGGATGAAGTAAAGCACCGGGTCGCGCGGCGGCAGCGAGAAGTCGGGCCGGCCCGTCATGAAGAAGCGCTCGCGGCCGGCCTCGCGGTCGGCGCCCTTGGCGACGCCGATCGCGGTGACCGCTTCGGTGATGCCGAGGTCTTCCAGGATCTTGCGCACTGCCGACATCTGCCCCTGTCCGCCGTCGATCAGGATCACGTCCGGCCAGGCGGGGAAGGGAGCTTCGCCGTCGCCCTCCGGCGCAACGCTGCGGTCGGGAATGCCGTGCTCCTTGATCAGCCTTGCGAACCGGCGGGTCATGACCTCGCGCATCATGCCGAAATCGTCGCCGGGGGTGATCTCGGTCGATTTGATGTTGAACTTGCGGTACTGCGCCTTCACGAAACCGTCGGGACCGGCGACGATCATGCCGCCGACAGCATTGGTGCCCATGATGTGCGAGTTGTCGTAAACTTCGATCCGGCGTGGCGGATGGGGCAGGCCGAAGGTTTCGGCAAAGCCCTCGAGCAGGCGTGATTGGGTGGCGGTCTCGGCGAGCTTGCGGCCATGGGCCTCGCGGGCATTGGCAAGGCCGTGCTCGACCGCCTCGCGCTTTTCCCCGCGCTTGGGCACGGTGATCTGCACCTTGCGTTCGGCGCGCTCCGACAGCGCCAGTTCCAGCAGCGCCTGCTCCTCGATCTCTTCCGACAGGAATATATTCCTCGGGATCGGCTTGTCGTCATAGAACTGCGCCAGGAAGGCGTTCAGGATTTCCGCTCCGGTGAGCGATGGATCGGCCTTCGGGAAATAGGCGCGATTGCCCCAGTTCTGGCCGGTGCGGTAGAAAAACACCTGAATGCAGCAGAGCCCGCCCTCATTGTGGATCGCGAACACATCCGCTTCCTCGATGCCGGCCGGATTGACGCCCTGGTGGCCGAGCACGTGCGAAAGCGCGGACAACCGGTCGCGATAGATCGCCGCGCGCTCGAAATCGAGGTTTTCGGAGGCCGCATTCATCGCATCGGCGAGTTCGGCGTGAACCTGCTTGCTCTTGCCCGACAGAAAGGCGCGGGCCTCGTCGACAAGCTCGGCATAGCCCTCCTTCGATATCTCGCCGGTGCAGGGCGCGGCGCAGCGCTTGATCTGGTAAAGCAGGCAGGGGCGCGTGCGGCTTTCATAGACGCTGTCGGTGCACGACCGGATCAGGAAGGCGCGCTGCATCGCATTGATGGTGCGCCCGACTGCGCCGGCCGACGCGAAGGGACCGTAATAATCGCCCTTGCGGGCGCGCGCGCCGCGATGCTTGAACAGGGCCGGCGCCTCATGATCTCCGGTGATCAGGATATAGGGAAACGACTTGTCGTCGCGTAGCAGAACATTAAAGCGCGGCCGCAACCGTTTGATAAGATTGGCTTCCAGCAGCAGCGCCTCGGTTTCCGTCCTGGTGGTGACGAATTCCATATGCGCGGTCTGCGCGATCATGCGGGTGATGCGGTTGGAGTGGCCGCGGCCTTGCGCATAATTGGTGACGCGTTTTTTCAGCGACCGCGCCTTGCCGACATAAAGCACGTCGCCATTGGCGTTGAACATGCGGTAGACGCCGGGGGCGTTCGGTAGGCGCTTGACGAATTCGGAGATCAGTTCCGCGCCCTTCAGCGCGTGCTGCTCGCTCGCCGCGTCATTCCACTGGATCGCGTCGGGCGAGGGCAGCGCGACCTCCGGCAGAGCGTCGTCGTCATCTTTTTCGTCGTAAACAATGCCGCCGTCAGGCGCGTTGCGTGTCATTCATTGATACCCGTTACGTCAGGTGTTTCCCAGGCCAGGTGCTGCCCGCCATCAAGCGCGATCATCTGGCCGGTGATCGAGGGCGTTTCGTAGAGATAGCGAATCGTCGCCGCGAACTCCGAAAGCGCCGGCCCTCGTCTTAAGATAAGCGTTCCGATCTGGCTTTCAAAATCCTCGTCGCTCTGGCGAATGTTTTTCAGCGTCGGGCCGGGGCCGATGGCGTTGACGCGGATATTCGGCGCAAACGCCTGCGCCATGGTCTGCGTGGCGGTCCAGAGCGTGCTCTTGGACAGCGTATAGCTGAAGAAGCGTGGCGTGAGCGCCCAGACGCGCTGATCGATCATGTTGACGGTCAGGCCGTCATCCGTCTGTTTGGCGAAATGCTCCGCCAGGATCAGCGGCGCCTTCACATGGATCGCGAAATGACGGTCGAACCGGTCGGCGTCAAAATGCGCGGCCGCGTCGTCCTCGAACAGCGAGGCGTTGTTGACCAGGATATCGACCGGCCCCATCGCCTCATTCACGGCCGCAATCAGCCCGCCCGTCTGGTCGCCGTCGAGAAGGTCGGCCGTGAAAACCCGCGCATCGATTCCGGTTTCACGCAGCGATTGCGCGAGCGATTCCGCCGCCTCGACGCTGCGATTGGCATGGATTGCCACATTGAAGCCGTAATTGGCCAGGCCCTCGCCGATGGCGCGGCCAAGTCTTTTCGCGCCGCCGGTGACGAGAACGGTTCTGGAGCGCGGGTTTTGCTGCATATGTCGATCCTTTGGACGGCGTTGCGAAGCTTATATCGTCTTGTCGCAGCAACAACCAAGTGGAAGTTGGCGCGCTTACGGCGCGGGGCGGAAGCGGCCACCACGCAACAATACGGCAGAATTTAAATATAAATAATGTATTAACTCTGATTTTCTCAGTTTATTTTTGTATAAATCCATTGTTAACGATATATATGAGGTGTTCAGCGGAAGCATTGATAACATAATTAATCGCGCCTATCTCATTTCTTAAGTGCTATACGCGCAGATACGATAGCGAAGCACAAAAAGGAGAGACAAGATGCGGAATTTCAAAACGACGACCGCCGTCGCGATGGCGGTACTGGTAAGCGCTGGCGCGGCACAGGCCGCAGACGCCATCGTCTCCACCCCTTATGAGCCGAGCCCGGTCAGCTACGCCCCGCCGGCCAAGATTTCGAACTGGAGCGGCTTCTACCTCGGCGGCGCCGCCAACTGGGACTGGGGCACGTTCGACGAGGGCGACTTCAACGCTGATGGTTGGGGCGGCACGCTGTTCGGTGGCTACAACATGCAGAACGGCAACATCGTCTACGGCGTCGAAGCCGACCTCGCCACCTCGAACCAGAGCGAAGTCGTGTTCCCGAGCGTGAAGATGGAACAGGGCGTCAACGGCTCGCTCCGCGGCCGCGTTGGTTACGCCATGGATCCGGTTCTGCTTTACGGCACCGCCGGTCTCGCCGGTTCCAAGCTGGTCGCCAAGCAGGCCGGCGACAAGGATACGCAGATGGGCTGGGGCTGGACGGCCGGCGCCGGCGCGGAAGCCATGCTGACGGACAACATCTCCGCCCGCCTGGAATACCGCTACACCGATTACGGCAAGCAGGATTTCAAGCTGAACGGCGCGACCTATGAACGCGGCTTTCAGGAAAACACCGTCAAGGTCGGTCTCGGCGTTCACTTCTGAGAACCCGACAACGCCTGATGCAGGGGAGGCTCGCCGCAAGGCGGGCCTTTTTCGTTCGGAGGGGAAACGCCGCGCGCTACGCCTGTGGGCGCAGACGGCCATAATCGGGAAAGCGTTCCTCGAATGCCGCGGGCCAGTTGACGAGGCGGACGCGGTGTTCTTCCCACTGGCCGGGAAAGCGCAGCATCAGATAGCCGAGCAGGCTCGCGAGCGCGAAATGGCCGGCATTGAGCCGCTTTCCGAATTTCGGCGGATGGACATCCAGATGATCAAGCCCGCGGCGCACCTTGTCCCACTGGCGGTCGACCCAGGGCTGGTGCCAGGCCTCCGGCGTGCGGAAGCGCGTCTCGTAGATCACCAGAATGGCGGCGTCGCAGATGCCGTCGCAAAGCGCCTCGGTGCGTTCCACCGCCGCGCGCTTTTCCGGGCTGCACGGATAGATGCGGGCATCCTCGCCGGCAATCGCGTTCAGATAATGCATGATGGTGCGGCTGTCGTAGTAGGTCTCGCCCTCGTCGGTGACCAGCGTGGGGATCTTGCCGAGCGGGTTGGCGGCGAGGAGGTCTTCCGGATTGTCCTGCGTTGCTGTGGGCACGAGGTCAAGCCCGATGCCCAGATGGTGGGCCGCCATCACCACCTTGGTGGAGAAGGGCGAGGCGGGGGCGTAAAACAGTTTCATCGGCCGTCTTCTTTCTCATGGGCGGTCTCGCCGGCGATCCAGAAGCTTTTGGCGCGGGCGAAACGATCCTGCGCCAGGCAGGTCTTCAGATAGGGCAGCAGAATATCGAGTTCGCCCGCCAGCGTATAGGGCGGATTGACGATGACGAGGCCGGAGCCCGCAAGCCCCTCGGTGTCGCGCTCGCTTTTGACGACAAGCTCCGCGCAGAGGATTTTCGGGATCGCCAGTTGCTTCAATTTCTGATGGAAGGCGGCGACCGGGGCGCCGTTCTTGATCGGATACCACAGCAGATAGGTGCCGGTGGCGAACCGGCGGTGGGCCTTCGCCAGACCGTCGGCGAGGCGATCGAATTCGCCCGGCTCCTCGAACGGCGGATCGACCAGAACGATGCCGCGCCGCTCCTTCGGCGGCAGATGGCCGGCTAGCGCAAGCCAGCCGTCGAGATGGGTCGCGCGGACCTGATAGTCGCCCTCGAAGGCCGCATGCAGGGTCTCGAAATCGGCAGGATGCAGCTCCATCAGCGAGAGCCGGTCCTGCTTGCGAAGCAGCATGCGGGCAAGCCGCGGCGAACCCGGATAGGATTTTATTCCGCTGTTCGGCCCCATTCCCGGATTGAGCGCGCGCACGCAATCGAGGTAGGGGGCGAGCAGGGGTGCGATAGTGTCGGGAAGCTCGGCGTCCAGCAGGCGGCCGATGCCGTCGCGCCATTCCCCGGTCCTTTCCGCTTCCCCGCTCGAAAGATCGTACTGGCCGATGCCCGCATGGGTGTCGAGAACCCGGAAGGCGGCCTCCTTGCGCTCGAAATAGCCGATGACATTGGCGAGCACGGCGTGTTTCAGAACGTCGGCGAAATTTCCGGCGTGGTAGATATGGCGGTAATTCATCGCGTCCTCGCATTGCCTTTGGCCGGGATGGTATTAAGAGTCTCGCCATCGCTTTACAAGCGGCTCTCCGCCCGCCTGCTTTCAACAAGGATTTCCCCATGACCACGGATCGCGCCCGAATCCTCCAGAAAAACGTGCTGTTCGAAGGCTGGAGCCGGATCGTCGAATATGCCTTCCATTATCGCGACAGCCGGGGACGCGAGAGCGACCGGTCCTGGGAGGTCTGCGAGCGGCCCGAGGCGGCGACCGTGCTGGTCTATGATCGCGATCTCGGCAAGTTCGTGCTGGTGCGCCAGTTCCGTGTGCCGGTGTTCGCCATGGGCGGGCGTGACGGCTTTCTACTGGAAGCCGCGGCCGGGCTGATCGATGAAGGCGAATCTCCCGAAGAGGCCGCGATCCGCGAGGCCCGCGAGGAAACCGGCTACGCGATCGACAAACTGATTCCGGTCAGCGCGATGGTCCCCGCGCCGGGCATTCTCACCGAGGTGGTGCACTGTTTTGCTGCGATCGCCGACAGCGGCATGAGGATTGATGATGGCGGCGGGCTCGCCGACGAGCACGAAGACATCGAGATCGTCACGCTCACGCTCGACGAGGCAATGGCGATGGTTGCCTCCGGCGATATCAGCGACGCCAAGACGATCATCTTGCTGCAATGGGCGGCGATGAACCGGTCCGTGTTTGGAGCGGACGCGTCAGCTCCCTGAAAATTTTGATCATCGCGTTGGGGGGAAGAGCCACACGCAAGCTATTGCGTCTGGCCGGATCTGTTCCAGCTTTATGGGTGAGGTACAAAGCCGCTTTGCTCTTACCGCTCCGGGAATTGATCATTCGGATAGACAGGTGTCATGCCGTTAGCCCTCAGACGCGCGCGTGACGGAAAACCCGTTGGGCGAACTTCGCGCTCATAATCCCATCGACGGTATCTGACCTGAAAAGCCGGCATCCGCATAGCGTTCATCATTCCGGGCGCAGAGCAGAGGTTCGCTGCGATGGGCCCGAATCTGTCAGTCGGCGGCATCTGTTTTATCCCGTCCTCCAGCGATCGGACGTATCCTGCTGCGACTATTCTCTTGGTTTTTTTGGGGCTGGCATGGGCGTGGTTATGATTTTGGCTCGGGATAACCGTGATCGGCAAGCAATCTCGCCAGATGCACGGAATTGGAGACGGCCATATCGATGGTTGTCTGCACCTTGGCTGGTACCTCTTTCAAGTCGACGAAATTGACGGATTGCATCGCTTCGCCGACCCAATAGGCGACCGCGTTGGCGGGTACCGTGAAACCCACGTCATTCAACGCCTGGTAAACCTCCGCAGATACATGATGCGCGCCGTCTTCGTTGCCCACGACGGCGACAAGGGCGACCTTGCCGAAGGTGCGCATACGACCGGCGTCGTCGGTTTCGCTCAGGAATGCATCCATGCGCTCCAGGGCTCTTTTGCTTACGCTCGATGGCTGACCCATCCAGATCGGCGTGCCCATCACAAGAATATCGGCGTCGAGGATGCGCTCTCTGATGCCGGGCCATGCGTCGCCTTCGCCCTCGTCGGCGCTCACGCCCGGCTTTATGTCGTGGTCTGCGAGGCGCACCGTTTCCATCTCGACGCCATGTTTCGAAAATGTTTCTGCGATGATCTCAAGCATGCGATCGGTCGAGGATGGGGCTTTGTTGCTGGACGCTTTCAATGTTGCATTGAGTGCAATTGCTTTGAGCGGCATGTCGATCTCCCGGTGTCGGTTGTCATTTCCATTGGGCTGGCGGGCCGGCGGCTCGGAGACCGAAGAATCCCGCGCGGCTAGGCGGATTTCCTCGGTCCTTCGGAAGGCGGAGGCAGCTTCCTGCGCTTCGGATGCCGTCGCGCAGCCCCGCCATCCACTGTTCCTGCGTCTTGGGCTTGTTTTGCATCCAACTGCAGGGGGCTGGGAATGTTCCAGCCGACGCTCTGTCCTGGCGCTTTCTGGTCCTGCGGCGCGGGAACAATTGGGCAGGCGCTGGGTTTGGCAGCATCCGAACCAGGACGAGGAGACGCGGCAATGCTGCGCTTTGTCTGCGTTGGGGCGAGTGATGTTCCTGCAGATGCCGCCATCCTGGCAAGATCACTGAAACAGCTGGAGTGAAACATGAAAATCGCGGTTGCCGGTATCGGCTATGTCGGGCTTTCGAACGCGGTGCTGCTGGCGCAGAACAATGAGGTGGTGGCCATCGATATCGATCCGGGTAGAGTTGATGCGCTGAATGCCGGTAAGAGCCCGATCGGCGATGCCGAGATCGAGCGCTATCTGGCGGAAAAGCCGCTGCGGCTGAAGGCGACGACCGAAGCGGCGGCCGCCTATCGCGAGGCCGATTTCGTGATTGTCGCCACGCCGACCAATTACGATCCCGAGACCAACCACTTCGACACCTCGTCGGTGACCAAGGTTATAAGTGATGTGCTGGCCTCGGGCAGCGCCGCCA
>NZ_JBAKFR010000012.1:0-125401 GCF_053484295.1 Martelella sp. AMO21009 | reverse complement strand
GCCGGATGGGACGATGCCTTCCTCATCTCAATGATCGCTCATATGCGATAGCCCTGCCCCTCAAGGGGGGAGATTGTTTTCTGCATGAGCCTTGCACAAAACCGGCTCTTGCGTGGTCGAGCAGCATCAAAGCAAACCGGCACAAAGCTGAAGGCGTCACGGATGACGGAACCTCTCCCGTGAAACCCAGCCCCGTTCAGCCTGCGTTAACCTTCATTCATATCTTTTGCCGCAATGCGTCTGCCGAACCACCCGCGCCTTAATACCACCTTAAAGTGACCGGGATAGACCGGAGACGGAAACGAAAGGCGCCGATGGCTCCGTAATGGCAAGCAAGAAGAACAAGCGCGAAAGAACCGAACCCTCGCTCTTCGGCCTTGGCGGCGGGGCGCCGGCGAAGCCTGCCAAAAAGAGAAAGAAGAAGTCGAAAAAGAAGGCGCGCGCCGCTTCCGGCAGCTGGCTGATGCGCGCAATCCGCTTCGTGTTCTACTGGGGCATGGTTGCCGCCGTCTGGGGCGCGATCGCCGTTGTCGGCATCGTCATCTATTACGGCTCCAAACTGCCGCCCGTCGATGAATGGGCGGTGCCGGACCGCGCGCCCAACGTCAAGATCGTCGCCACCGACGGCTCGCTGATCGCCAATCGCGGCGCAACCGGCGGCGAGGCGCTGTCGCTCGACGAGATGTCGCCCTTCATCCCGATGGCCGTTGTCGCCATCGAGGACCGGCGCTTCTACTCCCATTTCGGCGTCGACCCGATTGGCATCGCCCGCGCCATGATCACCAATCTCCAGCATGGCGGCCTGGTTCAGGGCGGCTCGACGCTGACCCAGCAATTGGCCAAGAATGTGCTGCTCTCCCACGCCCAGACGCTGGAGCGCAAGGTGCAGGAAGCGCTGATGGCGCTTTGGCTGGAGCATGAATACACCAAGGACCAGATCCTGGCGATGTATCTGAACCGGGTCTATTTCGGGTCCGGCGCCTATGGCGTGGAGGCGGCCTCGCAGCGCTATTTCGACAAATCCGCCCGCGACGTGACGCTTGGCGAAGCGGCGCTTCTGGCGGGCCTCTTGAAAGCGCCGTCGCGGCTTTCGCCCGCCCGCGATCCTGAGGCGGCGGAAGAGCGCGCCCAGGTGGTTCTCGCCGCCATGCACGACCAGAACATGATCGACGAAAGCGATATGGCGACCGCGATGTCGCGCGAGCCGACGCGCGCGCCGAGCTACTGGACCGGGCCGGAAAACTACGTCGCCGACATGGTGATGCAGCGTCTCGAGCCGATGATCGGCGAGGTCACGACCGATATCGTCGTCACCACCACCATCGACCCCGGTCTCGAGCGCGCCGCCGGCGAAAGCCTGAAAAGCGCGCTCGATGCGAACGGCGAGAAGGACCGCGTGGAGCAGGGGGCGCTGGTTTCCGTCGATGCCACCGGCGCAATCCGTGCGCTGGTCGGCGGGCGCGATTATTCCAAGAGCCAGTTCAACCGCGCCGTCACCGCCAAGCGCCAGCCGGGTTCGGCGTTCAAGCCGTTCGTCTATGCTGCCGCCCTTGAGATCGGCGACCGGCCGGGCTCGGTCAGAAACGATGCGCCGATCACCATCGATGACTGGACGCCGGAGAACTACGAGAAGACCTATTCCGGACCGATGACGCTGACCAATGCGCTGGCGCATTCCGTCAACACCATCGCCGCCCAGTTGGTGATGGAGGCAAGCCCCGGCTATGTGGTCGACGTCGCCCACAGGCTCGGCATCACCTCGGATATCACCGCCAATGCCT
The DNA here is from genome assembly GCF_053484295.1 of Martelella sp. AMO21009. Classification (NCBI taxonomy): domain Bacteria; kingdom Pseudomonadati; phylum Pseudomonadota; class Alphaproteobacteria; order Hyphomicrobiales; family Aurantimonadaceae; genus Martelella; species Martelella sp. AMO21009. Next base: position 123,620 of record NZ_JBAKFR010000012.1, on the reverse strand, counting down.
CGCTGGCGCTTGGCACCTCGGAGGTCTCGCTGCTGGAGCTGACAGGGGCCTATACCGCATTCATGAATGGCGGCTTCAAGGCGACGCCCTATCTGATCGAAAGCGTGAAGACCGCGGGCGGAAAGGCGCTTTACCGGGCCGTGCCGCCGGCGCCTGAGCGGGTGCTGTCGCCGCAGACCGCGGCGAACATGAACGGCATGATGATGCGGGTCGTGACCGAGGGCACCGGCAAGGCGGCGCAGATCCCCGGCTGGCAGGTGGCCGGCAAGACCGGCACCACGCAATCCTCCCGCGATGCGCTGTTCGTCGGCTTCACCGCCAATCTGACCACCGGCGTTTGGGTCGGCAATGACGACAATTCCCCGATGCGCCATGTCACCGGCGGCAAGCTGCCGGCGCAGATCTGGCAGGATTACATGGCAAAGGCGCACCACGGCCTGAAGCCGCAGCCGCTCTATGGCGGCGGCAGGCTGATCGAGCCGAGGGCTGCGCCGCCGGCAAATGACAATGACCCAAAGACGCTGGTGGAACTTCTCGGCAGCCTCAATGACGGGGGTACGACGGCAACCCCGCCGGCTGATGTGGGTGGCGCAAGCGCAGAGCCGCAACGCAAGCGCCGCACGCTGATGGATATTCTCGGCGGCGGCTGAACTGGCCTCCCCGTCGTTCCGTGACGGACTGCGCCGTGCAGGGAGCTTGGCGGATAATGCGCTACGACGTCATGTTGCGCTCGAACCGCCGGTCACGCGCCCTGAGCAGCCGGCGGGCCTTCTGGATCAGCCGCCGCTTGCGGGTCTGGCGCGAAGTCTCCGCCCAGGGTGTCAGGTTGCGATAGTCCCAATAAAGTTCGGTGAAGGGGTGGGTGCATTTGGTGTGCCAGGGCTTTTTGACGTCGGTGAAATGCACGATCGAAGGCGAACGCGCCGCCTCATAGGCCTCCTCCTCGCTATAGGATGGCTCCAGCGGATTGGCGCGATAGATGCGCGTGCCGGCATTCCAGGCGAGCGGCAGGATTTTAGTGTCGTTTTCGAACAGGATGTTCAGCAGGTCCTGGTCCTGCGAAACGATATAGGGGCCCTTTTTGCGAAAGGCCGAAAGCACGTCTTCCGCGATATCCATCTCCCGGAACCGGGCGATGTCGAACACCATGACGCCGGCATTGAAATAGCGGTGGACGGCCGAAAGCTGCAGCCGCCGCGCCTGATGGAAACCGGCGTCATCCGGCGCTCCGGCGACGGGATGGCCTTCGAGATCGATATCCCAGAGGTTTTCGAGCGGTTCGACGACGATCGTGTCGGCGTCGATATAGATGGCCTTGTCCACCTCCTCCGGCAGGTAGCGGTGCATCACCAGCCGGTAATAGGTGGCGATCGAGACATAGTCGCGGTTGAGCGGCAGAAACCGCAGGTCGCGGTCATCGATATCGACGAATTCCAGCCGGCCGCCGGCCGCCGTGACCGTTTCGGTGAGCCTGGACCGGTTCGCCTCGGAAATATTGCCGCCATTCAGGATGAAGAAACGCAACCGCCCGGACGTTTCGGTCGTCTTCAGGGCGGAAAGCATGGTAACGGCGGCGTGGGGAGCGTAGCGGTCATCGACGGAGAGCACGACATTGATGTCGTCCCCCTCGGCCGGCGTGCGGGCCACGATGGCGTTGCGCTTGCGCCGCGCCGTTTCAAGCACCTCTTCCGGCGCCACGGGCGGGCGGGGCCGCATCCCCCAGGTCAGCGGCAGTTCCCGCACTCTGGCATCGTGAACCGCCTTGGCATAGTGCACATAGGCATTCGTCAGATATTCCGACAGGAAGCCCCAGATTCTCTTCTGGTAGGGGTCGTAGCCGCCGGTATCGATCCGCTGTTCGGCCGCCTCCAGCGTTTCGAACAGGAAATCGCAATATTCCTGAAACAGCGGTTTGCGCATCACGGTGATGCTGTTGAAGAACACCCGGCGTCCCGCCAGCACCTGCACCAGAAACGGATAGATCGCCGGGAAACGGGTTTTGACGATCTCCTCGACGATCTCCATGTCCTTGGCGTGATGCTGATGGGCATAGAACTCGCCGGCCGACATCGGCACCTCGGGCAGGCCCGGCAGATAGATATCGCGCATTTGCGGCGTCAGGATATCGGCGCCCTCACAGGCCTTCTCGATGAGATCGTCTTTCCAGCCGTAGCGCTCGATCTCGCGTTCGGTGACCTCCGAGAAAGCAAGGCGCTTCGGCGGCTTTTCGGCAAACACCAGCAGGCGGCGGTAATGCATCAGGCCGTAGACTTCGGCATCGACATTGTGCCGCATCCAGTAAAGCGCCGTCAGCTCATTCCAGCTGACGTTCTTCTCCGAGATATTGACGCCGGTATCATCCCCGATCGCGTCGGGAAACGCATGCCGCCCCAGCGCCCTGCCGGCCTGGATCGGATTGAGATAACCGGTTTTGATCAGCGGCGCCGCTTTGAAATAGACGACGGAGATGAAGATGTTTTTCAAGGCAACGCATTCCTGATGTTCACCGATATTCCCTTACAGGATTTCACATGCGTCTGCCTATGGCCAGGGAACTCAAAGGCGACGGCTCAGCGGGGCGGACCGCGTAAGTCCACACATAATCCACACTGCGAGTCTGACATGCAAACCTCATATAGCAATTTGCGAAGCCAACTTGTTCCACCTCGCCACCTCGTGTAATCGGGAGCACGGGATTTTTACGCTAGACCGGGGGCCGGCCATGGACATTCAGAAACTCGAAATTCCAGGGCTTCTGCTCATCACCCCCCGCCGGTTCGGCGACGAGCGCGGGTTCTTTTCCGAGAGCTGGAACCGAAAGGCGCTGGCCGGCCACGGCGTCGATGTCGATTTCGTGCAGGACAATCATTCGCTTTCCAAGACGGTGGGCACGGTGCGGGGGCTGCATTTTCAGGCGCCGCCGCATGCGCAGGCGAAGCTGGTGCGGTGCGGGCGGGGGCGGCTCTTTGATGTGGCGGTGGATGCGCGCAAGGGCTCTCCGACCTTTGGCAAATGGTTCGGGGTGGAGCTTTCCTTCCACAATGGCAAGCAGCTGCTGATCCCGGAAGGGTTTCTGCATGGCTTCATGACGCTCGAGCCCGATACCGAGATCATTTACAAATGCTCGGATTATTATGCGCCGGAATGCGACGGCAGCGTGCGCTTCGACGATCCCGAGATCGGCATCGACTGGCCGCTCAAGGATATCGACTTCACCGTTTCGGCAAAGGATCGCGATGCGCCGTCCTTTGCGGATTTCGACAATCCCTTCACATTCTGAGGTCCGCTCATGAAACTTCTCGTCACCGGCGGGGCAGGCTTTATCGGTTCAGCCGTGGTGCGGCTCGCGGTCGCGCGCGGCTTTCACGTCGTCAACCTTGATGCGCTCACCTATGCCGCCTGTCTCGACAATGTCGCAAGCGTGGCCGACAGCCCGCTTTACGCCTTCGAGCAGGCCGATATCCGCGATCGCGCGGCCCTCGACCGGGTCTTCGCGAAACACCAGCCTGACGCGGTGATGCATCTTGCGGCCGAAAGCCATGTCGACCGGTCGATCGACGGGCCGGGCGATTTCATCGAGACCAATATCAACGGCACCTACAACATGCTGGAGGCGGCGCGCGCCTATTGGGTTGCCCGCGGCCGGCCTGAAGGGTTCCGCTTCCACCACATCTCGACCGACGAGGTGTTCGGATCGCTTGGGCCGGAGGGTATGTTTACCGAAGAAACACCCTATGATCCGCGTTCGCCCTATTCCTCTTCCAAGGCGGCGTCGGACCATCTGGTGCGCGCCTGGCACGAAACCTATGGCCTGCCGGTGCTGGTGACCAATTGCTCCAACAATTACGGGCCCTATCACTTCCCCGAGAAGCTGATCCCGGTGGTGATTCTCAATGCGCTCGCAGGCAAGGCGATCCCGGTTTATGGCAAGGGCGAGAACATTCGCGACTGGCTCTATGTCGAAGATCATGCCGACGCGCTTTTGACCGTGATCACCAAGGGCAAGGTTGGCCGCAGCTACAATGTCGGCGGCGAGAACGAGCGCACCAATCTGGAGCTGGTGCGCACGATCTGCGCCATTCTCGACGAGAAGCGGCCGCGCGAAAGCGGCAGCTATGCCGACCTCATCACCTTCGTCGCCGACCGGCCGGGCCATGATCTGCGCTATGCGATCGATCCGGCGCGCATCGGCGCGGAGCTCGGCTGGCGTCCCTCCGTCAGCGTTGAGGAGGGGCTGGCGAAGACGGTCCAGTGGTATCTCGACAATGAGGCATGGTGGCGGGCGCTGCAAAGCCGCAAGGGTGTCGGCGAACGGCTCGGGGTGAAGGCATGATCCTGGTTTTCGGACAGTCAGGTCAGGTCGCGACCGAGCTGAGGCGAATCCTGCCGGATGCGGTGTTCCTGTCGCGAGAGCAGGCCGATCTCGTCAATCCCGCCGCCTGTGCCGCGGCAATTACCGAGCATAGGCCTGCTGCCGTCATCAACGCCGCCGCCTATACCGCCGTGGACAAGGCCGAAAGCGACGAGGAGACGGCGCTGAACGTCAATGCCACGGCGCCCGGCGCCATGGCGCGCGCGGCAGCCGAGCTTGGCATCCCCTTTGTCCACATCTCGACCGATTACGTGTTTGCCGGCGCGGGCGACAAGCCGTTTTCGCCGGACGATGCGACGGCGCCGCTCGGCGCCTATGGCCGCACCAAGCTTGCCGGCGAACAGCTTGTGGCGCGCGCCGGCGGCCCGTTCGCGATCCTGCGCACAAGCTGGGTGTTTTCCGCCCATGGCGGCAATTTCGTCAAGACCATGCTGCGGCTTGCCGAAAGCCGCGACAGCCTGACCATCGTCGCCGACCAGATCGGCGGGCCGACCTCGGCGCGCGCGATTGCGCTTGCCTGCAAGGTGATGGCGGAGCAACTGATCAGGGACCCGGCAAAATCCGGTATCTATCATTTCTCCGGCGCGCCGGATACGAGCTGGGCCGATTTCGCCCGCGCCATCTTCGAAATGGCGGGAAAGGCGGTCACGGTGACCGATATTCCGACCTCGGATTATCCGACGCCCGCCGCGCGACCGCTGAATTCGCGGCTCGATTGTTCGACGCTGTCGGCCTTTGGGCTTGCGCGGCCGGACTGGCGGGCGGATCTCGCGCACGTTCTGACTGAACTGGGGGCAATATCATGAAGCCACGCAAGGGCATTATCCTGGCCGGCGGGTCGGGCACGCGGCTTTATCCGCTGACGATGGCTATTTCGAAGCAACTGATGCCGATCTACGACAAGCCGATGATCTATTATCCGCTGTCGGTGCTGATGCTCACGGGTATCCGCGAGATCGCGATCATCACAACGCCGGACGATCAGGATCAGTTCAAGCGGCTTCTGGGCGATGGCAGTCAGTGGGGCCTGAGCCTCACCTTCATCACCCAGCCCTCGCCGGATGGACTGGCGCAGGCCTATATCCTGGCGGAAGATTTCCTCGATGGCGCGCCATCGGCGATGACGCTCGGCGACAATATCTTCTTCGGCCATGGCCTTCCGGAGCTCCTGGCCGCGGCCGATGCCAAGACTTCGGGCGGCACGGTGTTCGGCTATCACGTCGCCGATCCCGAGCGCTACGGGGTGGTCGCCTTCGACAGGGATGGCAAGGCGAGCCAGATCATCGAAAAGCCGGAAGTGCCGCCCTCGCATTATGCCGTTACGGGGCTATATTTCCTCGATGGCGAGGCCCCGGAACGCGCCCGCGCCGTCAAGCCATCGCCGCGCGGCGAACTCGAGATCGTAACGCTGCTGGAGAGCTATCTGCACGAGGGCAAGCTGGCGGTGGAACGGATGGGGCGCGGCTATGCCTGGCTCGACACCGGCACGCATTCGAGCCTGCTCGATGCCGGCAATTTCGTGCGCACGCTTTCGGTGCGTCAGGGCATGCAGTCCGGCTGTCCGGAAGAGATCGCCTACCGCAATGGCTGGATCGATGCGGAAATGCTGCGCCAGCACGCCGAAACCTTCCGCAAGACCGACTATGGACGATATCTTTTCGAATTGCTGACAGCGGAGCATCAGCTCGGCTGATCGCGCGACAAACGCAAAGACCCGGGCTGTGCCCGGGTCGCTGAGGCCATCTTTCTGGCAGATGAGCATATATGGCATGCCTTGCCTCAGGCGGCTTTGCGCGGATGACGGCCTTCTTCGACCTCCTCGACGATCTTGTCGACGAAGGCCGGCAGGTCGTCGGGGTTGCGCGATGTGATGATGCCGTTGTCGGTCACCACCTCGCGGTCAACCCAGTTGGCGCCGGCATTCTTCATGTCGGTGCGGATCGAGGGATAGGAGGTTGCCTCGCGACCCTTCAGCACATCGGCCTCGACCAGCATCCAGGGGCCGTGGCAGATGGCAGCGACAATCCGGCCGGAGCTGACGAATTCCTTGACGATGGCGACGGCCTTTTCACTGGTGCGTAGCACATCCGGGTTGATCTGCCCGCCGGGCAGCACGATCGCGTCATAGTCTTCGACTTTGACGTCATCGACCGTCAGATCGGCATCGACGCTGTCGCCCCAATCCTTCTCGTCCCAGCTCTTGACCGGGCCTTTCTCAAGGGAGGCGATCGTCACGGACGCACCCTTCTGCTTCAGCGCGTCGAGCGGCACGCGCAGCTCGGAGCGCTCATAGCCGTTGGTGGCAAGAATAAGAATCTTGGATTGCGTGATGCCAGGCATGGTGGCCTCCTGTGTTGTTTCGCGTTCAGGGCGGCGACCCTTCCGGGCTCCGCCATCTGCCCGGTAAACGCCTCAAGGGCGCGGGCGTTCCAAAATTCGATGCACCACGCAATGGATCGACCCGGCAAAACGGAACGGCGCGATGCCGGGGCTCTGCCATCAGCCAGGATGCCGAGAGCGGCTTGTTGGCGGCGCGTTAACCTCGGTCAATGCGATGACGCGGGAAATCGGCTCAGGTCCATTTCGAAAGGACGCTTCAGGGCGCAAGCCGGGGGTGCTCTCTTGTCAGCCGGAGGACCGCACATGACCGATCAGACCACGCCGCCGGGCGAACCGGCGCCAGAGCTTACATCCCGTTTTCCAACGGCCTACACGATCCTGTTTCTTCTGATCGTGCTGGTGGCCGCGCTGACCTGGATCATTCCGGCCGGCCAGTATGACCGGGTGATGAATGAGGAGGTCGGGCGCGAAATCGCCGTCGCCGGCACCTATCACGAGGTCGATCCGAACCCGCAGGGCTTCGTCGACGTGATGCTGGCGCCCGTTGCCGGGTTCTACGATCCCGACAGCTATGTGGCCAATGCCATCGACGTGGCGCTCTTCGTGCTGTTCCTGGGCGGCTTCCTGGGCGTGGTGAATGCCACCGGTGCGATCGACAGCGGCATCAGGGCGGCGATGTCGGCCATGAAGGGGCACCAGATATGGATCATCCCGATCATGATGGGCCTGTTTGCCGCCGGGGGCACCACCTATGGCATGGCGGAGGAGACCCTGGCCTTCTATGCGATCCTGATTCCGGTCATGATCGCGGCGGGCTATGACGTCGTGACGGGGGTCGCGATCATCCTGATCGGCGCGGGCATCGGCGTGCTCGGGTCGACGATCAATCCCTTCGCCACCGTGATCGCCTCCAACGCTGCGAGCATTCCCTTCACCGATGGCTTGATCCTGCGTCTGGTGCTGCTGCTCGGCGGTCTGGCGATCTGCGCGGCCTATGTCATGCGCTATGCCCATCGGGTCCGCACCGATCCATCGCGCTCGGTCGTCGCCAAACAGGCCGAGGCGCATAAGAAGATCTTTCTTCAGGACAGGACCGGCGAAGCGGCCGATGCAAAGCTGACCGCCATTCAGAAACTCGTTCTGGTGATTTTCGCCGCCACCTTCGCGGTGATGATCTGGGGCGTCTCCAGCCAGGGCTGGTGGATGGCGAATATGAGCGCGCTGTTCTTCGGCTCGGCCATCGTCATCGGGCTGGTGGCGCGGCAGGGCGAGAAGCAACTGACCGGCAATTTCGTCGACGGCGCGCGCGACCTTCTGGGCGTGGCGCTCGTGGTCGGGCTGGCGCGCGGCATCGTCGTGATCATGGAACAGGGGCTGATCGCCGACACGATCCTGCACGGCGCGGAACAGTCGCTCGGCGGGCTCGGGGATCTCGCCTTCATCAACCTGATGTTCTGGATCGAGCTCGGCATGAGCTTCTTCGTGCCGTCCTCGTCGGGCCTCGCCGTGCTGTCGATGCCCATTCTGGCGCCGCTTTCCGACTTCGCCGGCGTCGGCCGCGACCTTGTGGTCACGGCCTATCAGTCCGCCAACGGGCTGGTGAACCTGATCAACCCGACCTTCGCGGTGGTCATCGGCGGGCTCGCCATCGGGCGGGTGTCCTATGACCGCTGGATCGTCTTCATCTGGCCGCTGATGCTGATTTTGCTGATCTTCATCTCGGTCGTACTGAGCATCGGCGCATTGTTTTGAAAGAGAGGTCGCTCATGACCACGCATGAATTAGGGGTTCATTCCGAAAGCGGCCGGTTGCGGCAGGTCATCATCTGCCGGCCTGGCCTCGCGCACCGGCGGCTCACGCCCGACAATTGCGAGCAACTGCTTTTCGACGACGTGTTCTGGGTCAAGCAGGCGCAGAAGGATCACGACGCCTTTGGCGAGGCGATGCGCAATGAGGGCGTCGAGGTGCTGGAAACCGGCGCGATGCTGGCCGAGGTTCTGGAAAACCCGGAAGCCCGCAAGTGGGTTCTCGATCACCGCATTTCGGCCCAGCATGTTGGCATCGGCATGCAGCGGGCGCTGCGCGACTGGATGGACACGCTGCCCGGCGCCGCGCTTTCCGAATATCTGATCGGCGGGCTGACGGTCGCGGACCTGCCGTTTGCCGCCGATGGCATGTTCGGCAGCTATCTCGGCTATCACGGCTTCATTCTGCCGCCCCTGCCGAATTTCCTGTTCACCCGCGACAATTCGGCCTGGATCTATGGCGGCGTCACGCTGAACCCGATGTACTGGCAGGCCCGCCGCCCGGAAACCCTGCTGACGGCGGCGATCTACCGGTACCACCCGAAATTCGCGGGCAAGGTCGAGGTCATCTGGGGCGATCCGCTGGCAGATCACGGGCTTGCCACGCTTGAAGGCGGCGACCAGATGCCGGTCGGCAACGGCCTGGTGCTGGTCGGCATGGGCGAGCGCACTTCGCCGCAGGCCGTGGGGCTTCTGGCCGAGGCGCTGTTCAGCCAGGGCCGCGCCGAGCGGGTGATCGCCTGCCAGATGCCGAAGGAACGGTCCGCCATGCATCTCGACACGGTCTTCACCTTCTGCGGCGGCGATGTCGTGACCAGCTTCAAGGAAGTTGCGGAGGAAATGACCTGCTACGATCTGCACCCCGGCGAGGGCGGCAAGCCGATCGACATGCACCACGACACCCGCCCGCTGTTCGAGGTCGTGGCCGATGCCATGGGCTTCAAGCGGCTGAAGGTCATTCCCACCGGCGGCAGCGATCCGTTCGAGCAGTCGCGCGAGCAGTGGAACGACGGCAACAATGTGCTGGCGCTCAGGCCCGGCGTGGTGATGGGTTATGACCGCAACGACGACACCAACGCGGCGCTGCGCGCCGAAGGCATCGAGGTGATCGAACTGCCCGGCGCGGAACTCGGGCGCGGGCGCGGCGGCAGCCGCTGCATGTCCTGCCCGACAATGCGCGATCCGGCCTGAGGAGAATACAGCCATGGCTTACAATCTGAAGAACCGCAATTTCCTGACCCTGCGCGATTTCACGCCGCAGGAGATCGCCTTCCTTCTGAAGCTCGCGGCCGATCTGAAGACCGCGAAATATGCTGGCACCGAGGTGCCGACGCTCAGGGGCAAGGAAATCGCGCTGATCTTCGAGAAGGACAGCACCCGCACCCGCGTCGGCTTCGAGGTGGCGGCTCATGACCAGGGCGCGACGGTCACCTATCTCGGCCCCTCGGGCAACCACATGGGCCACAAGGAAACCGTCAAGGACACCGCAAGGGTGCTCGGCCGCGTCTACGATGCGATCGAGTATCGTGGCTTCGGGCAGGCGGTGGTTCAGACGCTGGCCGAATGGTCGGGCGTGCCGGTCTATAACGGGCTGACGGACGAGTTCCACCCGACGCAGATCCTCGCCGATTTCCTGACCATGCAGGAACACAGCGACAAGCCTCTGCGCGAGATAGCCTACTGCTTCCTCGGGGATGCGGGCAACAATATGGGCGACAGCCTGCTGATCGGCGGGGCCAAGATGGGCATGGACGTGCGGCTTTGCGCGCCGGAAAGCCTGTGGCCGATGGCGGAGATCCGCAAGGAGGCCGAAGAGATCGCGGCCGAAACCGGCGCGCGGATCATGCTGACGGAGAATGTCGACGAAGCCGTCAAGGGAGCGGATTTCCTCTACACCGATGTCTGGGTCTCCATGGGCGAAGCCAAGGAGAAATGGGCCGAACGTATCGACCTTCTCAAGCCCTATCAGGTCACGAAAGAGGTCATGGAAAAGACCGGCAATCCGCGCACGAAATTCATGCACTGCCTGCCCGCCTTCCACAATACCGATACCAGCGTCGGCAAGGAAATACAGGAGCAGTTCGGCCTCGATGCGATGGAGGTGACGGAAGAGGTGTTCGAAAGCCCTGCCTCGATTGTGTTCGATCAGGCGGAAAACCGGATGCACACCATCAAGGCGGTTCTGGTCGCCACGCTGGGAGGCTGATCATGCTTGTCGTGGCGGCACTGGGCGGCAATGCGCTCCTGAAACGGGGCGAGCCGCTGACCGCGGAGAACCAGCGCGCCAATGTCCGCGATGCGGCGCATGCGCTGGCCGGCATCGTCAAGGCAGGCCACCTTCTGGTCGTCACCCACGGCAACGGGCCGCAGGTGGGGCTTCTGGCGCTGCAAGGTGCTGCCTACAAGCCGGACGAAGCCTATCCGCTGGATGTGCTCGGGGCCGAGACCGGCGGCATGATCGGCTACATGATCGAGCAGGAGCTGGAAAACGCGCTCGACCATGCAAAGCCGGTCGCCACGCTGCTGACGCAGGTCATCGTGGACGGGCGCGACCCGGCTTTCGGCAAGCCGACAAAATTCATTGGGCCGGTCTATGAGCGCGACGAGGCCGAGGCGCGCGCCAAGGCGGCGGGCTGGGCCATTGCGCAGGATGGCGACAAGTGGCGGCGGGTCGTGCCCTCGCCAGCGCCGCGGGAAATCCCGGATATCCGGGTGCTGCGGCTTCTGCTGGATCAGGGCGTGATCGTGATCTGCACCGGCGGCGGCGGCATTCCCGTGCTGCGCCTGCCCGATGGCAGCATGACCGGCATCGAGGCGGTGATCGACAAGGACGCCGCCAGCGCCCTTCTGGCGCAACAACTCGGGGCCGACGCCCTGCTGCTTTTGACCGACGTGGACGCGGTCTATCGCGGTTTCGGTACGCCGGACGAGGCGGCGATCGCGGAACTTGCGCCCGAGGAGGCCCGTGAACTCGACCTGCCGGCTGGGTCGATGGGGCCGAAGATCAGGGCCGCAGCGGAGTTCGCAAGCCATGGCGGACTGGCCGGGATTGGCCGGCTCGACCAGGCCACCGCCATTCTGGAGAAACGCGCCGGCACCCGCATTGTCAGAGATGGAAGATAAGGAAAGGAAAGACCATGCCTCGCTTGAAGGACAAGATCGCGCTCATTACCGGCGGCGGCGCCGGGATCGGGCTTGAAACCGCGCGGCTCTTCCTGAAGGAAGGCGCGCGCGTGGCGCTGGTCGACCTGCGCGCGGAAGACCTGAAGAAGGCGGCCGAAAGTCTTGGCTCGTCCGATGTTCTGACAGTAGCGGCCGACGTGTCCTCGCCGGAAGACACCGCGCGCTACGTCCGTGAAACCGTGGAGCGGTTCGGCCGCATCGACATCTTTTTCAACAATGCCGGCATCGAGGGCAAGGTCGCCCCGCTGGCCGAGCAGAAGATCGAGGATTTCGATCGGGTGATCGCCGTCAATGTGCGCGGCCCCTTCCTGGGCCTGCAACATGTTCTGCCGGTGATGATGAAGCAGAAATCGGGCAGTATCATCAACATGTCGTCGATTGCCGGGCTGAAGGGCAGCCCCAATGTCGCCCCCTACATCACCTCGAAACATGCGGTGGTCGGCCTGACGCGCGCGGCCGCGGTCGAGGCGGCGGTGGCCAATGTGCGGGTCAATTCCGTCCATCCTTCGCCGGTCAACACGCGCATGATGCGCTCGCTCGAAGACGGGTTCAGCCCCGGCCACGGCGATGAGGTCAAGAACCAGCTTGCCTCCACCATTCCTTTGGGCCGGTATGGCGAAAGCGCGGATATCGCCAATCTCGTGCTGTTCCTTGCTTCCGACGAATCCGCCTTCATCACCGGCGCGCAATATCCGGTGGACGGAGGCATGGCCGCGACGTGATGACCGAACGCCGCCCGGGAGATCACCTATGCAGGATGTAAAGCCGGATGAAGGTGTCCTGGATGCCGGAGAAGCCCGCGGGACCGTCGTGGCGATCCGGGGCGGGATCGTCGATGTGGCGTTCGCGGACCGGGTTCCCGCCATCAACAGCCTTTTGATGGCCGGCGATATTCCGATGGAGGTTGCCTCCATGGTCGGCGAGCGCACCGTGCGCTGCATTGCGCTCGGCGTCGTTGGCGGTCTGGCGCTCGGCGCCGAGGTTGCCGACACGGGCGGCGGCATTGCCGTTCCGGTGGGCGAGGCGGTGCTGGGGCGGATGCTCGACATGTTCGGTCGGCCGCTCGACGGGCGGCCCGCGCCGGAGGCCGAGGACCGCCGTTCGATACACGCCGCGCCGCCGCATCTGGCAGACAGGGTGTTGCGGGCCGAGGTGCTGGAAACCGGCATCAAGGCGATCGACCTGCTTTCCCCCATCGAACGCGGCGGCAAGACCGGGCTTTTCGGCGGGGCGGGCGTCGGCAAGACGGTTCTTCTGAGCGAGCTCATCCACAACACGGTCGAGCACCATCACGGCGTCAGCCTGTTCTGCGGCATCGGCGAACGCTCGCGCGAGGCGGAGGAGCTGTGGCGCGAGATGGGCGCGGCCGGCGTGCGCGACAAGATGGTGATGCTGTTCGGCCAGATGAACGAGGCTCCGGGCGTGCGCTATCTCGTCGGCAAATCCGCACTGACGATGGCCGAATATTTCCGCGATACGCGCGGGCAGGATGTGCTGGTGCTGATCGACAATATCTTCCGCTTCGTGCAGGCGGGCTCGGAACTTTCCGGGCTTTTGGGCCGGATGCCGAGCCGCGTGGGCTATCAGCCGACGCTGGCGACCGAACTGGCTGAGCTGGAGGAACGCATCTCCTCCACCCGCAAGGGCGCGATCACCTCGATCCAGGCGGTCTATGTCCCGGCCGACGATTTCACCGATCCGGCCGCCGCCCACATCTTTTCGCATCTTTCCGCCTCGGTGGTGCTGTCGCGCAAGCGCGCGAGCGAGGGGCTTTATCCGGCTGTCGATCCGCTGGCCTCGACCTCGGTCATGCTGACGCCCAACGTGGTGGGGCAGCGCCATTACGATGTCGCGCGCGCGGTGCGCCGGACGCTCGCGGAATACGAGGATCTGCGCGACATCATCGCCATGCTCGGCATTGAGGAGCTGTCGGCGCATGACCGCGCCGTCGTCGCTCGGGCCCGGCGGCTGGAGCGCTTCCTCACCCAGCCCTTCTTCACCGTCGGCGCGTCCGCTGGCACCACGGGCAGGCTCGTTTCCATCGACGAGACGCTGGATGGCTGCGAGGCGATCCTTTCGCAAACGAGCTTTGACCGCCCGGAAAGCGATTATTACATGATCGGCAGCCTGAAAGAGCTCGGGGAGGCGGCGGCATGAGCACGGCTGCGCAAATGCAGGTTCATCTGCGCCTGCCCTCCGCCGTGCTGTTCGAAGGCGCTGCCACGCGGCTGAGGGCGGAGGCGGAGGATGGCGGCTTCGGCATTCTACCCAACCATGTGGATTTCGTCACGGCCCTGGTGCCCTCGGTCCTCCTGCTGAGCGAGCCGGACGGGCGGGAACGGTTCTTCGGCATCGATGAAGGGCTTCTGGTCAAGAAGGGGCATGCCGTCGATGTTGCGGTGCGCCGCGGGATCGAGAGCGACGATCTGGAGAGCCTGCGCGCGCGCGTGGTCCGCAGCTTCGCCGAAATCGAGGACGAGGAGCGCGTGGCGCGCACCGCCCTGTCGCGGCTTGAGGCGGAGATGGTGCGCCGCTTCGCCAGCCTGAGGAAGATGCAGCCATGAACGACGAGGACGACCGCGCCGCCAGCGAGATCGGCCGCCGCGCCGGCCGGATGAAGAACGCGCGCGACAAGCCCGGCCCGAGCCCGCTCAGGGGCTTTGGCACCTTCGGCATGATCGGCTGGTCGGTTGCCGTGCCGACGGTGGGCGGCGCGCTTCTGGGCCTCTGGCTGGATCGCGTCGCGCCGCAGGGGTTTTCGTGGACGCTGGCACTGCTGCTCGGCGGCGTTGTCATTGGCGTGTTCATCGCCTGGGGCTGGGTCTTGAAGGAAGGAAATGACGATGATCGCTCTTGACTGGACACTGGTTGCGCCGGGCTTTCTGGCCGGCGCCGTGGCGGCTGCCCTGTTTCTCGGCGGCCTGGCGCTCGGCATCCGGTTTGCGTTGCGCCGGCAGAGCCCGGCACTGGTGCTGTTTCTCAGTGCCGCGCTGCGCATGGCGGCACTGCTCGGGCTTGGCTGGTGGGTCGCGGGGCTGGGTCTCCAGGCGATCGCGGCCTTCGCTCTCGGCTTTCTCCTCACGCGGACGATTATTGTGGCCGTGGTTCGATCGGGCCAGGCGCGCGAGGCTCAGAGATGCAACTGACGCCCGACGACACGATCGTCTTCACCATTCTCGGCATCGCCATCAACGCCACGATCGTCAATACGTGGATCATCATGGCGCTGCTTGTCGGGGTGTCGGCCCTGGTCACGCGCCGGCTGCGCCCGGATGTTCCGCCGAGCCGCTGGCGCACCGCGCTCGAAGTCATCGTCAGCTTGATTGTCGGCCAGATCGCCGAGGTGACCCAGCGGCGCGATCCGCGCGTCCTCTATTTCGTCGGCACGCTGTTCCTGTTCATCGTGACCGCGAACCTTCTCATGGTCGTGCCCGGTTTCGATACGCCGACGGCGTCGCTTTCGACCACGGTGGCGCTGGCGCTCTCCGTGCTGGTGGCGGTGCCGGTCTTCGGCATCGGCACCCGGGGGCTGGGCGGTTACCTGAAGACCTACGCCGAGCCCTCGATCATCATGCTGCCGTTCAACATCGTCAGCGAGGCATCGCGCGGCGTTTCGCTCGCCATCCGCCTTTACGGCAACATCATGAGCGGCGCCGTCATCGCTGCCATCCTCTTGTCCATCGCGCCGTTCTTCTTTCCGGTGGTCATGGACATGCTGGGCCTGCTGACGGGCGTTATCCAGGCCTACATCTTCGCCGTTCTGGCGACCGTCTACATTTCCTCGGCCACCGCCGTTTCCGATGCCGCCGACGACAAAAAGGACATGCCCCATGACTGACCTTTCCATCATCGCTTTCATCTCGATCCTGACCGCCGGGCTGACGGTGTCGTTCGGTGCGCTCGGTCCGGCCCTTGGCGAAGGGCGCGCCGCCTCGACCGCGCTCAGCGCCATCGCGCAGCAACCCGATGCCGCCTCGACCCTGTCGCGCACGCTGTTCGTCAGCCTCGCGATGATCGAATCGACGGCCATCTATTGTTTCGTCGTCGCCATGATCCTGCTGTTTGCCAACCCGTTCTGGAACGCGGCGCTGGAGGCGGCGGCGCAAGGGGCCGGGAGCTGACGCCATGTCGATCGACTGGATCACGGTCGGCGCGCAGATCGGCAATTTCCTGGTCCTGGTCTGGCTGCTGAAGCGCTTCCTGTACCGGCCCATTCTCGATGGCATCGACGCGCGCGAGCGGGAAATCTCCACGCGCATGGGCGAAGCCGCGCGGGTCGAGGCGGCGGCTGAGAAGCAGAAGGCCGAGTATGAGGCGCGGATCGAGGCGTTGCAGGCCAGCCGCGCCGAAACGCTGGAAGCAGCCCGGCAGGAGGCTGAGAAGGAGCGCCGCGAAATGCTGGCCGAGGCCCGCCGGAAAATCGACCACGAACAGGCGGAGCGGGCCGCGCAACGCGCCGAGGATGCGCGCGCCTACCGGGCCGAGCTGCAGAAAACCGGCGCCGAGGCGCTGTTGTCGCTGACCCGCAAGGCGCTGACGGACCTGGCCGACGAGACGCTGGAGAGCCGTATCGTGGCCCGCGCCGTGGCGCGCCTGCCCGAGGTGGCCGACAGACTGCATGGCGAGCCCCAACACGCGGTGGCGGTGACCCGCAATCCGCTGCCCGAGGATGTGCGCAACGGCCTGCGCGATGCGCTGAAGACGCTTGCGCCAAGCGCGCAGCTCAGTTTCGAGACCGATCAGACGCGATCGCCGGGGCTCGGCCTGAAACTGGGCAGCGCCGAGGTGGACTGGACGATCGACGATTATCTCGAAGACCTCGAGGCGATGCTGGATCAGGCCATGGACGACCTGCCGGCCGGGAGCGCGCACGATGACGGATGAAGGTGCTGGCGAAACCGGCGCGGGCGCGTTGCTGCGCAAACTCCTGGAGGCACCGGCGCCGCCACCGCGCGTCAGCGAGATGGGGCGTCTGGAGGAAGTCGCCGACGGCGTCGCCATCGTCACCGGTCTTGGCTCGGCGCTGGCCGATGAAGTGCTGGAATTCGCCTCCGGCGTAAAGGGCATCGTGTTTGATCTGGAGCCGGGCCGGCTGGGCGTCGTTCTGCTCGGCCCCACGGAACGCCTGACGCCGGGAGAGACCGTGCGACGCACCCGCCAGGTGGTAAGCGTGCCGGTCGGCGCACCGCTTCTGGGGCGGGTCGTGGATCCGACCGGCCGGCCGCGGGACGGACAGGGGGCGGTCGAGACGAACCATCACCGCCCCATTGAATGGCCGGCGACGGGGATTCTCGAGCGGCGGGCGGTGTCGCGGCCGCTCGCTACCGGACTGAAGGCGGTGGACGCGGCGGTGCCCGTCGGCATGGGCCAGCGGGAACTGATCATCGGCGACCGGCAGACCGGCAAGACCTCTATCGCGGTGGATGCGATTCTCAACCAGCGCACGACCGGAGTGCATTGCATCTATTGCGCGATCGGGCAAAGGGGCGATGCGGTCGCCAAGGTCATCGGCGCGATCCGCGAGGGCGGCATGATGGAGCGCACCGTCATCATGGCGGCGGGCGACGAGGATGCGCCCGGCCTCGTCTATGTCGCGCCCTATGCAGCCATGGCGATGGCCGAAGCGTTTGCGGCCAGGGGACAAGACGTGCTTCTGGTGCTGGACGACCTGACGCACCATGCCCGGGCCTATCGCGAACTGTCGCTTTTGCTGCGCCGTCCGCCGGGACGTGAGGCTTTTCCCGGCGACATCTTCTTCATCCATGCCCGGCTTCTGGAGCGCGCCGGCCAGTTCGGCGAGGGGCGCGGGTCGATCACCGCCCTGCCGGTGGTCGAGACGCAGGCGGAAAATCTCTCCGCCTATATTCCGACCAATCTGATCTCGATCACCGACGGGCAGATCTATCTCTCGCCGCGGCTGGTGCGGCGCAACCAGTTTCCGGCGGTCGATCTCGGCGTGTCGGTCAGTCGCGTCGGCGGCAAGGCGCAGGCTCGGGCCTTTCGCGCGGTCGCGGGCAATCTGCGCGTCACGCTGTCGCAATTCGAGGAGCTCGAGGAGTTCGCCCGCTTCGGCACGCGGCTGGACGAGGATACGCGCGCGCGTCTGGCGCGCGGGGCGGCGGTGCGCGCGGCGCTGCGCCAGCCCGAGCGCGATCCGATGCCGGCGGCCGAGCAACTCGCCATCCTCATCGCCGCGATGGAGGGATTGCTGGACGGAATGGATGAGGTGCGGGCCATGCGGGCGATGGCCGCGATCCGCCGCGCCGTGCGCGAGGACGATGCCGGACTTGCGGCAAGCCTCACAGCCGACGAGGCCCTGACGGACGTGATTCGCGTGGGCGTCACGGCCAGGGCGCGCCAAGCCGTCGAAGCGATGGGAAAAGGCGATGACGCAGACGCTTGAGCTTCTCACCCGCCGCGCCGAAACCATGGACAGCATTCGCGGCATCGTGCGCACGATGAAGACGATGTCGGCGATCAATGCCGCGCCCTACGAACAGGCCGCGCACGCCATCGAGGCCTATCGCGCCACGGTTCTGGACGGCCTGCACGCGTTCATCACCGTCGAGGGACCCTTGCCCGAGGTTTTCGAAAACGCCGCGGAGCGGGTCACGATCGCTTTCGGCTCCGATCACGGGCTTTGCGGCAATTACAACGAACTGCTGGCAGAAGAGGTTCTGCGCGGCTCGGGCGATGAGGCCCCGACGCGGGTGATTTGCATTGGCGCGCAGTTGGAGGATGCGCTGGCGGGGCAGGGGATCGCCGCCGATACCGCGCTTCTGCCGCCGGCGAATGTCGACGGGCTGGGCCGGCTTGCCGGAAGACTGATCACCCTCATCGACGATATTCAGGGCGCCAGGGGCGGTGCCGGCATGACCGTGTCGCTGGTGTTCATGCAGCGCGCCGAGCATGGCCGGCAGGCGCCGGTGACGCGCAGGCTGCTGCCGCTCGACCCGGCCATGACGGGGGCGTTGGCCGCGCGCCCCTGGACATCGCGCAGCCTGCCGACCTTCTCCCTGCCGCCCGGACGTCTTCTTGCAGCCCTTGTCCGCAGCTTCCTTTTCACCGAACTCTTTCTCGCCGCGGCCGAGGCGCTGGTGACCGAAAACGCCGCGCGTCTGGCGCGCATGCAGCAGGCCGAACGCGCGATCGATGACCGGCGCGAGGAACTGGTGGGCGAGATGCGCCAGTTGCGACAGAGCGAGATCACCACCGAACTGCTCGATGTCATCATCGGTTTCGAGGCGTTGAAGACGCATCGAAAGAAACGGCATGACGAAGACGAACCTGAACAGCGAATTTAGGGGCGGGAAGCCCGCTTTGATGTGTTTTTCGGGATGGTTGCGTTAACCGCAGGCAAAGCCCGCGGCGAAAGGCGATGCTATACTGAAAAACAGCATTGGAGGCACGTTGGAAATTACCTGTCAGTTACCCGGTGTGGAGATCGGAGATGTTCGTCAAATCCATCATGCGTTGCCCGGTGACCACTGTCGGACCCGCGGCATCTGTTCACGCCGTGGCGGCGTTGATGAAGGAGTGCGATATCGGCGCCGTCGTGGTCTGCGAGGCGGAGCAGGTCGTCGGCATCGTCACCGACCGGGATATCGTGACGCGTTATCTTCCCAATGCTGTGTGCGATGTCGCGGTCGCCGCGATCATGACGCGCGGCGTCGCCACCTGTCGCCCGGGTCAGACGGTCCGCGAAGCGGCGAACCGCATGGGAGACCTGCAGATTCGCCGGTTGGTCGTCGTAGACGAGGCGGGCGCCGTCGCCGGCATCATGTCGCTTGGCGATATCGCCAATGACGCCGATGAAGAGCTTGCGGGGCAAACGCTCGGCGAGGTGGTCGAAACGCGCTGAAGCCGTTGTGTCGTGTCCGGAAGACCGGCATCCGCCTTTGCTCAGGATCCCTGTCCCTGTTGCGGCCGGCGCAGCAGGATTTCCTCGCGGAACCGCGCAAGGTCGATCCCCGCAAGTTCGCTTAGCGTTTCCGGATCGTTGAGGGCAATCTCATGATCATCGAGATGGGTGATCAGCCCGCTGCGGGCAAACCGGCGCATGGTGCGGCACACATGCACGTTGCTGAGACCGGCGAACTCTCCGAGCTTGTGCTGGTTCATGGGCAGGACGAAGCGCCCGTTCCGGGTCAGGCCGATATGCTCCAGCCGGACATAAAGCTCCAGCAGCGTATAGGCGAGGCGGCACGCGGCGCTGCTTCGGCCCATGCGCAACAACAGTTCGGACATGCGCGCTTGCGCCGTCACCAGCATCGCCGTGAGGAGCCCGCGCAGTTCCGCGTGTTCCGGCGCCGGGCCGTTGACGTGTTCCAGCGGTATCGTGACGTAGGTGATATCGGTCAGCGCCTCAACGGTGAAGGCGGCGACGGGGGCGACCGCCGCGCCGATCAACGAAAAATCGCCGGGCAGCATCACGTCGATGATCTGCACGCCGCCTTCGGGCAATGTCTTGGAAAGGGCCGCCCAGCCGTTCAGCAGCAACATCGAATGGGCGGCGTAGTCGGACTCTTGCACGACGGTGCGACCCTTGACGGCCCGCCTGACGGCCTGTTTCGGGCGCAGCGCCGCATAGGCATCGACCGCCGAGCAGGGGGTGGCATGCGACGTCTGCAAGGTTACGCTGATCTGCATGGTGAACTCCCTCCATCGCTGATGACTGCGGGCGGCTTTTCCCGCGTGATCCTGACTGTGTTTACTTGCCCTCGTCCGTGGTCCGGTCGGAGCCGATAAGCGCCTCGACGGTGTAGACGAGGATCGCCATGCCGATGGCGCCAGCCGCGGCCACGCCCAAGAGGACGATAACGTCTATCGGCCCGCCCATGTCGGACAGGCGCGAATGGGTCATGACCATGAGAAACCAGACCGCGGCCACCGCGCCAACCGGCATGGAAAGCTGCGCCAGCAGGAATTTTTTCCAGCTGACCGAACGATCGCGAACGAGAACGTAGAAATAGGCCAGCGTCACGATCGCCGCAGCGGCAACCATGGCCCAGAACACGCTCCGGCCGAAAATTTCCTCGAGAACGGCGATCAGTGTCGAAAGTGTCATGTCTTTCATGTCCGGTCCTCCTCAGGCCTGGCCGCGCAACATTGCATTGTAAGTCGCCTTCAGCGCAACCTCTTTCATCAGCCAGCTTATCCAGAGTTCCTCCAGCGGGGCGATGATGCCCGGAAAGGAGGGAACCAGGTTGTTGCGGTAGTCGAACTCGACCAGCATTGCCCGGCCGATCCGGGTAATCAGCGGGCACGAGGTATAGCCGTTATAGCTCGCGGTGCCCTCGCGGCCATCGATGGCGGCGACGAGGTGATCCTCGACCACCGGGACCTGCCATTTCACGCTTGCCGCGGTCTTTCCTTTCGGCACGCCCGCCACGTCGCCAAGCGCAAAGATTTCGGAGTAGCGCAGATGGCGCAGAGTGTGCATGTCGACTTCGACCCAACCCTGATCGGTCCATTTGTCGGACCAGGACAGACCCGACTGGCGAATGAAGTCCGGCGCGCGCTGCGGCGGGATGACGTGGATATAGTCGTAGTCGATCTCCTCCTTGCCGTCGCCGGTGGCGAAGGTGGCTCGCTTCGCGCCGGCGTCCACCGCCGTCAGCGTGCGCTGCAGAATCGTGTTGATACCGCGGTCCTCGAAAAGCATCCGCACTTTCTCGGCCACGATCGGCACGCCGAAGAGGGAGGATTGCGGCGCGGTGTAGATCATGTTCATCTTGCCGGTATTGCCCGCCCGGCGGGCGATATCGTCGATCAGAAAGGTGTGCTTGAGCGGCGCGCCGGCGCATTTCATTTCGGTCGCGGGGCGAGTGAATATTCCGATGCCGCCGTCCTCGGTGAACTTCTGCGCCGCCTGCCAGGTGCGTGCAGCCTGTTCCGGTCCGCCATAAAGCCCGCCGATGCCGTTCTGGCCGATCATGTCTACGGAAAAGCCTTCGATCGCGCCGTAATCCAGAACCAGACCGGGGGCGAGCACCAGCCAGTCATAGTCGATGGTCCGTCCGCTTTCCGTCGAGACCGTCCTGGTCTCGGCATCCACGGCGGCGACCTTTTCCCTGATCCAGTCTATTCCATCGGGCAGCCAGCGGCTTTCGTCCGAAGTGACGTAAGAGGCCGGCTTCAGCCCGGTGGCCACAAGCGAGAGGCCGGGCTGATAGAGATGCGTGGTGCGCGGATCGATGATCGTGATCCGCGCGCCATCGAGCCGTTCGCTCAGCCGGTTGGCGAGCGCCGTCCCGGCGGCCCCGGCCCCGACGATAACGATGCTGGCCGAGGTCGACACCTGCGCCCGGGCTGGCTTTGCCTCGGTCATGGGCAGCGCGGCCGCAGCGCCGCCGAGGGCCGCCAGACCGAGGAATTCTCTGCGTTTCATCCGATCTCTCCTCCTCATCAGATAACCACCGTGGCCGGAACGGCGGTCCAGGCCCTTGATGCGATCGTTCGCCCCATGGAACCCGAACCTAGCGGGCGAACGACCCTCGCATATGCGCAAGGGTGGCCTGCTGTCCGGTTCTGCCGCATGGTGCGAAACAGACCATCTTCGGTATCCAATCTACATTGAAGTCAGCGGACCAAAATTGACCGTGATCAAGGAACGATGGGTCGCATCGAGTCTTTCCCCATAGCGGCGGGATCACCGGAAGCTTGCGTCGTTACGTTGGAGGTTGCATGAACCTTATCTATCGACATTCATCTGGACGCGCGGTCTCATGACGAACTTCCTCCTGGCGATATTCGTGTTTCTGCTGGCGCATGTGGTGCCGCCGGCGCCGCCGGTCCGCGGCAGGCTGATCGCGCTCCTCGGGCGCCGGGTCTATCTCTTTGCCTATTCCTTTCTCTCGACCGTCCTGCTCGGCTGGATCATCGTGGCGGCACGGCGGGCGCCGATGGTTTTCATCTGGTATCCCGCACCCTGGCAGGCGCTGGTGCCGCTGGCGGCCATGCCGATCGCCTTCTTTCTGCTTGCCGGCGGACTTGCGGCGGATAATCCTGCGTCCGTGACCTTGCGCCCCCGCAACGGTCGCCAGAGCGCGATTGTCGCGATCACGCGTCACCCCGTCCTCTGGGGTTTCCTGATCTGGGCGCTGGCGCATGTCCCGCCCAATGGCGACGTCGTATCGTTGATCCTGTTCGGCGCCATGACGCTGCTGGCGCTTTTGGGCATGGCCGTGCTGGACCGGCGGGCGCGACGGCGGCTGGGCGAGGCGGAATGGCTGGCGCTCAAGGCGCGGACCTCGGTTCTGCCGCTCGCGGCGATCATTGCGGGGCGGGCGCACTTCAGACCGGATCGGGCCTTTCTTCTTTGGACAGCGACGGGCTTCGCGCTCTACCTCTGGTTCCTGCTTCAGGGGCACCGGCTCTTGATCGGCGTCGACCCGTTGGCCTGGTTCTGACGGCCGGCGTCGAACTCCCGCACATTCCCTACTGGGGCTCTCTGATATCGTCGCGGAAAACTGGCTCGGCATTTCCGGTCCGGCCGGGATCGACGCCGGCGCCGATATCATCTTCACCATGCTGAACGGCTCCAGGCAGGAGGGTTCACACGGTGAAATCCGGACCATCGGGGCCGTTCTACCTCCCCGACACCTTGTTCGAAATCCAGGTGGCGAATTCGTAGTTGGGGCGTTCGAGATGGGACAACGCGCCCGGTTTGGCGAACTTGCTCTGAAGGCCCTTCCAGACACGCTCGGTGCAGCCGCGATCTTCCTCGTTGACGTGATCGAGCAGGCCCTTCAGCGCCGCGAAGTGCTCCTCCGCCTTCGGGTCGTTCATATAGTCCGGAGACAGGCCGCCGCCATAGAGGATCTTCACGCCGCCCGGACCATCGGGCAGAAGCGACAGATACCAGAAATAACCGGGCGTCAGCGTGATCATCAGCGACGGGTAGATCGCAAGCAGCCAGGTGCGGCGGCGCTGGTCGCCCTGAAGCACCGTGTTGGAAGGATGCGCCAGCGCCAGCGGCACGGAGTCATCCTTGAGAATGTGATGGTAGTTGAAGCCGGGAAACCCTTCCGGGCAGACCATGTCCTGGAGCTTCGACGCGCCGCCGATCGTGCCGGCGTGGCACATCGGCAGATGGTAGCTCTCCATGAAATTCTCGGCGAGGATCTTCCAGTTGGTGTTCCAGCGATGCTCTTCGCTGAACGTCTGGACATAGTCGCCCATGTTCAGATAGCCGACCAGCGTTTCGACGTCGGAAAGCGTTTCCGCGACGGGCGGCAGGTCGGGGTCGAGCGTGACCATGATCCAGCCCAGCCACTCTTCGCAGCGGATCGCCGGCAGGTGGACGTCCTTCTTGCAGAAGCTGCCGTTCTTCTCCATCGCCGGCGCGCCGCGCAGGCTGCCATCGAGCGAATAGGTCCAGGCGTGATAGGGACAGGTGATCGTGCGGACATTGCCGCGGCCTTCCAGCAGCACCGACATGCGGTGGCGGCAGACGTTCGAGAGCGCCCGCAATTCGCCTTCCCGGTCGCGCAGGACGATGATCGGTTCGCCCGCGATCTCGATCGTCATGTAGTCGCCGGGCTTTTTCAGGGCATCGGCCCGTCCGGCGCAAAGCCAGCTTTTGGAGAAGATCTCGGACTGCTCGAGTGCTAGAAAATCCTCGCTGGTATAGGCCGAAACTGGCATCGCCTGGGCGTTTTCGAACGGGGTTGCCACATTCTCGGCAAGCTCGCGCACCGCGTCCATATGCTTCGTCATTCCACTCTCCTTTTCGCGACGCCCGGTCTTCATGCTGCGTCGCGGCTTCCGACGCGGCTCTGCCCAAGGCATATTAACCGCAGAATGGCGCGCGGCGGGCAACAGAGAAAGAAAGAAATCGCTTAGTTGCAATTAAGCAAAGGCGAAGCCGTCAGCGAAAGACCCAGTCGCGGATCAGGGCGTGGTAGCGCGCGAGTTGGTCAATGGCGATCGATTCATCCGGCTGGTGACCGTCCGTCATCGTGCCCGGACCGCAGACGATGGTCGGGATGCCGCGTTCGGCAAAATAGCCGGCCTCGGTCCCGAACGCGACGGTCGCCGGCGTCGGATCGGGCAGAGCGCCGGAAAACCGCTCCACCATGGGGTGGTCCGCAGCGGCCGAGAGACCGGGATACTGTCCGGTACAGGTGATCCGCGCTCCCTCGGGAAGCACGATGCGCGAGAAAATGGCCTCCGGCGTTTCGCTCGCCAGATGGCGGATTTCGAACAGAACCTCGGCGTGATCCGGCACGATGTTGAGCGCCACGCCGCCACGGGCAACGCCGGCATGGACGGTGGAAAAAGGCGGGTCGAAGGCCTCATCGTGCGCCCCCTGCCCCGCCAGTGTGTCCTGAAGGCGTCTCAGCGCGAGGATGAATTCGGCGGCCCCGTGAAGCGCATTGGTGAAATAGGGCGCCATCGCGGAGTGGCCCGGCGTGCCGGCGAATTCGGCGCGGTAGCTGGCCTTGCCCTTGTGCCCCAACACGGGACGCATCAGGGTCGGCTCTCCGACGATACAGATATCCGGCCGGCCCAGCACCGGCACAACCCTGTCGATCATCTCCGGAATGCCGCGACAGCCGAGCTCCTCATCCCAGCTTAGGCAGATCAGAACGGGTCTTGGCGGCGGCGTTTCCCGCAGTGTTTCGGCCAGCGCCAGCACGCAGGCGATGAAGCCCTTCATGTCGGTCGTCCCGCGGCCGATATAGCGTCTCGCGCGCTCGGTGAGCCGGAACGGTTCTTCCGTCCAGTTCTGCCCGTCGACCGGAACGACATCCGTATGGGCGGAAAACAGCGTGCCGCCATCGCCATCGCCGAAGCGGGCGAGCAGGCCGGCCTTGGTCCCGTCCCGCGCGGGGATGACGGTCACGGCAAATCCTGCAATATCCAGTTGGTCCTTCACCCAGGCAATCAGGTCGATATTGGGCGTGCCGGCGATCGTCGGGAAGGCGACGAGCTGTTCGAGCAGCGGCTTTATTCTGTCCGGCATGGCGGGTTTCTCTGACTGTGACGTACGCGGTCTAGCTTCCGGCGAAATGGAAGGTGTCGTCGTTCTGGATGAAATTCTTGGCGTGTTCGATGAAGGTCGAAACGGTGCGGGCGTTTGCCGCCCCCTCCGACATCAGCAGCCCCATATTGAGCGGCCGCACCGATCCCGACAGCGGCACGAAACGAAGCTTCTGGCCGTCGGGCGCGAGATTGGACAAGGGGCGGATATTGGCGACCGAATATCCGAAATTATTGGCCACCAGCGAGCGCATTACCGCCATATCCCGGGTCCGCTCCGCGATTTCCGGACGGATGCCCAGCGACGAGAAGATCGATAGGAAATAATCGGTGCTCATCGGCAGATCGAGCAGGATCATCGGATAGCGCGCAAGGTCCATCGGCGAGACATAGGGGCGCTCGGCCAGGGGGTGGGCCTCGCTGAACAGCGCGAAAGGCGGCAGCTCGACCAGCGGCACGAAGTTCAGATCCGCCGGAATGTTGAGATCGTAGGTGAGCGCGATATCGAGCCTTGCGGCGCGCAATTCGTTGAAAAGCTCGGACTGGTCCCGCTCGAACTGGCTGAACGCGACCTCGGGGAACAGATCGACAAAGCTGCGGCGCAGGCGCGGCAGCACGATCTGCGCAAAGGTGAGGAGACAGCCGACCCTGAGATTGCCGCGCACCGTTCCTGCCACATCGGCCGCCAGCTGGTTGAGCGCATTGGCCTTTTCCAGCGTCTCGCGCGCGGCGTTGAGGAAAAGTTCGCCGGTCTGCGACAGGGACAGGCCATGGGCATGGCGGCGCACGAACAGCTTGAGGCCGAACTCCGCCTCAAGCTGGGCGATGGCGGCGGAGATGGAGGGCGAGGAAACATTGATCTTCTGCGCGGCATGCGCAATCGAGCCGCAGTCACAGACCGCGACGAAATATTCCAGCTGTCTGAAGGTGATACGAAGCGGCACCCTGTTCCTCTATCCTTCAAAAGCACCAGGCCTGTCAGCCGATGATCCAGTATAAGGTGCTTTTGCCGGGGAGCAATCGAGCATGGGACGGCCGACCGGGTTCCGTCATTCGTCGCCCGGCACGCCGTAGGAGGGCGCGGCCTCGGGGTTGAGGGCGCGGGTGACATAGTCGTCCGCCTGGGGCTTGTAGATTTCAAGGGCGCGGGCCAGGGCCGCGATCGGGCAATCCGCGTCCAGCCAGTCGATGCGCAGCTCGATATAGGGCCAGCTCTGCCGGTCGACGACCAGAAGGCCGGCGGAGTGGACGGGACCCGCCTCACCGCCCGCGGCAAGGCCCGCCTGCATCGCCGCGACCAGCCGGTCGGCAAGCGTGCCGGCGGCCGTTTCGAAGGCGGAAACCATCGCCGCGGGCACCTGGTCATTGGCCAGCAGATTGCCGCCGGCCGCGCAATCGGTTCCGGCCGCGCTGGTCCAGATCCCGAGCGCCTTCGGACCCGAATGGATGGCGCTTTCGCCCTTGCCGTCGATCGCCAGAAGCTGCCGGTAGGCCGGAAAGCCGTCGGCATCGCGGGCGGAAGCCACGGCCTCTTGCGCGCCAGCGCCTTTCTTCATTGCGGCAAGCATCAGCGGGCCGAGCGCCGGGTTGGTGACGTTCTGGGTCGAGACCGCGCCGACGCCGGCCTCGGCGAACATGCAGCGCGCGGCAACCGCCGGGGAGGACGAGGCGATGGCGACGCCGAACTGTCCGGTGTCGCGACAACGGGCAACGATTGAAAAGGTCATGTCCGGGCCTTTGTTGGTTCGGTCGGGGTTGGTTCAGTCGGGGATGACGGCGGTGCCGTCGATTTCGACGAGCCATTCCGGCCGCGCGAGACAGGTCACGACCACGCCGGTCGAGACCGGATGCACGTCCTTGATATATTCGCCCATGGTGCGGTAGACGGCTTCGCGATGGCGCACATCGGTGAGATAGACGACGACCTTGCACAAATGCTCCATCGAGCCGCCGGCCTCCTCGATCAGCTGTTTGATATTCTGCATGACCTTGTGGGTCTGCTCGACCGGATCATGGCTTGCGATGTTTTCGGCGGTGTCGAGGTCCTGCGGGCACTGGCCGCGCAGAAACACGGTCCTGCCGCGCGCGACCACGGCCTGGCACAGGTCGTTGTCGAGCTTCTGCTCGGGATAGGTGTCCCTGGTGTTGAACTTGCGGATGCGCGTATGTGCCATGTGGCTCCCCTTTTGTGTTAGCGTCTGAGATCGGGCCCGATGCGGCAACGCGGCCTATTCCGCCGCTGATCGCAAGCCATCCGAAGGCGCTTGATAATCGCGGTATTTCTGCTGGATCAGGATGTGATCGGCAACATATTTCGCATCGTGCCAGACGCCCCAGATGAAGCTCGACCCGCGCCCGGACAGCCAGGGCAGTCCGAGGAAATAGAGGCCCGGCTCGCCGGACACGCCGCGCTGGTGAACCGGTTGGCCGCGCTCGTCGCATATGTCGAGTTTCAGCCAGCTGTAGTCGGAGCGAAATCCGGTCGCCCAGATGACCGTCGTGATCCCGGCCTCTTCGAGATCGAGTTCGGAAACGGGATTGGCGATGCAGTCGGGCGTCGGGCCGAAGATGCGCGCCTCGGGTTCTTCCGGCAGGTCGAGGCCGTTGCGCGCGATATAGGCGTCGGCCTCGTCGAGCAGCGACAGGTAGTAGGCATCGCCGCCGGCGATGTTGTCGGCAAGGTCATGGGCGAAGCTGAGGACGCCGTTCTCGAAACGCTCGGTGCGGCCGACCAGCGTCATGCCGTTCTCCGCCAGCCTGCGGAAATCGATGGTCTCTCCGCCGCGCGCGCCGCTGACGGCGATGGTCACATGTTCCGTGCCGGGCGCCTGCGCCTGCAGGTTCCATTTGCCAAGAACGCCCAGCCACCAGACGAAATCCCGGCCGCGATAGGCGCGCGGCGGCCGGTCATGCGGGCCGACGGACAGATAAACCTTGCGCCCGCTGCGGGAAAGTTCATCGGCAATCTGGACGCCGGACGATCCCGCGCCGACAACCAGGACGTTGCCGGCCTGCAGTTGCGCGGGATTGCGGTAGGCGGACGAGTGCATCTGATTGACCGAAGCCGTTTCCGGAATGATCGGCGGCATGGCGGGTTGCTGAAACGGGCCGGTGGCCACGACCACGTTCAGGGCTTCGAAGTCGCCCTTGTCGGTCTTCACCAGAAAGCCGCGTTCGTGGTCCTTGCGTTCGACGGAAAGAACCTCGACCCCGCAGCGGACCGGCGCATTGATCTTCTCGGCATAGGCGACGAAATAATCGGCAACGGCATCCTTGTGCACAAAGCTATCCGGGTCGGCGCTCTCGAATTCCAGGTTCGGGAAACGGTCGTGCCAGGCCGGACCATTTGCAACGAGCGAATCCCAGCGCGCCGTTCTCCAGCGTTCGGCAATCCGGCTCCGCTCGAGCACGACATGCCGCGTGCCGTTGTTGCCCAGATGCTCGCTCGCAGCGATCCCGGCCTGACCCGCGCCGACCACGATCGTGTCAAATCTCTCCAAAGCCATACGCACTTCACCCCATCTTCGCGACGCGCGCGAACCATCACCGGTCCTCTTTCTGCGCAGCAAAAACCTAGGGGCATTGCCTGGCAAACAAAAATAGCAAATCCGATAGCGCTGATTAGGAGAGACCTAACCGGACGCAGAGGGGCAACCTCGTTCAGTGTGCCGTTGACAAGGCCCTCGGTCGGGTTTTCGACAGCATCGATTACGCCTGTCTGCATTGCGGTATAGACCTCGCCCCAGGCGAGCGGCGTCGGATGGGCGACGACACTCTTGAATGCACTGATATAAACCGGAACCTCCGGCACCCGGATGCGCACGCCTTTCAGATCCGCAGGCTCAAGCTCCGCCGGGTCTCGGGTCGCGTTGACGCGGAAGCCGGCATTGCCGTAGCCGAGTACCTGGATGTCGAGGTTCTTGCGCAGGCTCTCGGCGACCTTTTCGCCGCCCTCGCCATCGAAGAAATGCCGCGAAATGCTCGTTGCCCGAAAACAGGAACGGCAGGCTGACAAAGCCGTATTCGGGTCGCCAGTTGCCGAGCGTGCCCATGTCCGACCAGACGAAATCGACAGTGCCGAGTTGAACCGCTTCCGCGCCCTGGCGTAGAGCGGCGATCTGCCCGGACGGGAACACTTCGACGCCGGGGGCTGTCTATATTCCGATCCATGGCCGCGACATTGCAAGCCACAGACTGAGGTGCTGTCGCCGCAGGGACAGCACGCTCGACACAGCAGTGACGCGTGCTGAAGAATGTATCCGCAAAGTGATTTCCAAGATCGAGACGCCGCTCGCGGATTCTCACACGGGCAAGACTGCCGAATGACACTCAATGGCAACTACGGAATCAGGAGCCTCTCAGATTATCACAACTGGTGAACTTGATCACGCGTTCGCGTTCTCTGTCGCTGGCCCCGGGTGGTGGCAGGCGAAACTGTGCTGAGGGTCCCCGCTCGGATCCGTACGCAGCGCCGGGACCTCGTTCGCGCATATCGCGGTCGCCCGGGGGCAACGGGTGCGGAAAACGCAGCCTGACGGCGGATTGAGCGGGCTCGGCAGATCACCTTCGAGCGGCACTGCCTTCTTGTTGCGTTCAATCTCGGGGTCGGGGATCGGCACGGCGGAAAGCAGGGCCTGCGTATAGGGATGCTGCGGCGAGGCGTACAACACGTCGCTCGGCGCCACTTCCATCACCCGCCCGAGATAGAGCACCATGATCCGCGTCGAGATATGTTTCACCACAGACAGGTCGTGGGCGATGAACATCAGCGCGAGGCCCAGCTCGCGCTGCAACTCCATCAACAGGTTGATGACCTGCGCCTGGATCGACACGTCAAGCGCGGAGACCGGTTCATCGCAGATGATCAGTTTCGGGCGCACGATCAAAGCGCGGGCGATGCCGATACGCTGGCACTGGCCGCCGGAGAACTCATGCGGATACCGGTTGATCTGGTTCGGCAGAAGCCCGACCCGGCTCATCATCTCCTGCACCCGTTCGCGGACCTCTTCCTTTGCCATGCCCTTCTGGTGGGTGATGAGCGGTTCGGCGATGATATCGCCGACCTTCATGCGGGGGTTGAGGCTTGCCAGAGGATCCTGAAAGATCATCTGGATATCGCTGCGATATTTCAGCATTTCGCGCGCGGACAGGTCCAGCAGGTTCGTCCGGCCGTTCCACAGCGCCTGGCCTGTTGCCGGCACCATGCGGATGATGGCGCGCGCCAGCGTCGACTTGCCGCAACCGGATTCGCCGACAATGCCCAATGTCTCGCCCGGACGAAGCTCGAAGCTGACGCCGTTGACGGCATGCAGGGATAAAGGCTTGTGCCAGGGCATGCTGCCCCTGCGGTGAATATCGAAGGTGACGCGGACATCGTCCGCTTTCAGCAGAACATCATCCGTCATTGGACATCTCCCTTGGCTTCGATATCGCCGCCGGTCACCTCGGCGATCGGCCGGTTGCAGGCGCGCAATCTGCCAGGGGCGAACTCGGTCAGCGGGTCGAGATGGTCCAGACAGTCCTCTCCGGCAAAATCACAGCGCGGCGCGAACGGACAGCCTTGTTGAAGGCGCGCCATGTTGGGCGGGTTGCCCGGAATGGAACGGAGCACATCGTCGTTGCGGTCGACGCGCGGGATGGAGCCGATAAGCCCGCGCGTATAGGGGTGGGTCGCATTTTTGAACAACGCGTCCACCGGCCCCTTTTCCATAACCTGTCCGCCATACATCACCATCGCCCGTTCGGCCGCGCCGGCAACCACGCCGAGATCATGGGTGATCAGGATCAGCGCCATGCCGAAATCGCGCTGAAGGTCGGAAAGCAGCCGCATGATCTGCGCCTGAACGGTGACGTCGAGCGCGGTCGTCGGCTCGTCGGCAATCAGCACTTCGGGGCGACAGAGCAGCGCCATGGCGATCATTACGCGCTGACGCATGCCGCCGGAAAACTCATGAGGAAAGAGATTAACGCGCGATTTCGCATCGGGAATGCGCACGGCATCCAGCATGCGCACGCTTTCGGCGATCGCGGCGCGTTTCGACATGCCCTTGTGAAGCTGCAGCACTTCCGCCATCTGCTCGGAAACCCGCATATAGGGGTTCAGCGAGGTCATGGGGTCCTGGAAGATGATCGCCATGCGGTTGGCGCGGATGGGGTTGATGACCTTCGGCGGGGCGTTGAGGATTTCGGTTCCGTCGAACTTGACCGAGCCGGTGGCCTCGCCGTTTGCGGCCAGAAGACCCATCATCGCGAACACCGTCTGGCTCTTGCCCGATCCGCTCTCGCCGACGATCGCCAGCGTCTCGCCGCGATCAAGCGAGAAGTCGACGCCGCGCACGGCGAAGACGGGGCCGGAATTGGTCGTGAACCGGATATCCAGATTGGAAACGTCGAGAAGCGCCATGTCAGCGATCCTTCGGGTCTAGCGCATCGCGCAGGCCGTCGCCCAGAAAGAAGAACGAAAACAGCGTGACGATGAAGAAGAAGAGCGGGAAGATGAGCTGCCAGAGCGTGCCGTAATTCATCGTCGCAGCGCCTTGGGAAATCAGCGCCCCGAGACTGGTCAGCGGCTCCTGGACGCCGAGCCCGAGGAAGGAGATAAAGCTCTCCGACAGGATCATGCCCGGCACCAGCAATGTCGCATAGACGATGACGACGCCCAGCAGATTGGGCACGACGTGGCGGCGGATGATGGTGCTGGAGGCAACGCCCGTCGCCCGTGCGGCCTCGACATATTCGCGGCCCTTCAGTGACAATGTCTGGCCGCGGACGATGCGGCTCATGTCGAGCCAGGATAAAAGCCCGATGCCGACAAACAGCAGCACGATCGACCGGCCGAACATGACCAGCAGCAGGATCAGCACGAACATGTAGGGAATGGCGAGCAGGATATCGACGGTGCGCATCATCACGTTGTCGATCCGGCCGCCGAGAAATCCCGAGGCCGCGCCATAGATCGTGCCGACGATCACCGCGATCGACGCGCCGATGAGGCCGACGGCCAGGGAGATTTGTGTGCCAAGCACCGTTCGGGCAAAAAGATCACGGCCGAGATCGTCCGTGCCGAAATAGTGCCCGTTGGCAAAGGAAGGCGCGCCTTCGCGCACGATGTCGCCCATCACCATGAAGTCGATCTCGTCGATCGACCAGCGGGCGATGAATGGACCGAAGACGGCAAAGGCTATCACGAAGATCAGCAGACAGAGCCCGATAACGGCCTGCCGGTTCTTGAAGAACCGCACGCGGGCGTCCGCCCAGGGAGAACGCCCTTTCTCCGCCTCATCGGCCATCGCCTCGGACAGGCTTTGAATCTTCTCTCTTTCAATCAGCATGGCTCAATACCTGATTTTCGGGTCGATCCAGGCGTAAAGGATATCGACAAAAAGATTGAAGGCGATGGTCAGCGCGCCAAGCAGAATGGTGATCCCCATCATCACGGCGTAATCGCGGTTAAGCGCGGATTCGACGAAGAACTTGCCGATGCCGCCGGTCGAGAAATACATGTCGATCACCACCGAACCGGTGATCATGCCGACAAAGGCGGGTCCGAGATAGGAAATGACCGGCAGCAGAGACGGTTTCAGCGCATGTTTCATCACCACCCGGCGCATCGGAAGCCCCTTGGCCTTCGCCGTGCGAATGTGGTTGGAATTCAGCACTTCCAGCATGGATGAACGGGTAATGCGGGCCAGCGACGCCATATAGGATGTCGAAAGGGCGATCACCGGCATCACCATATAGGCCGGGTGACCGAGACCTTCCCAGCCGCCGCCCGGCAGCCAGCGCAGCCACAGCGTGCAGATCAGCACGAGGATCGGCGCCATGACGAAATTCGGCAGGACCTGTGCCCCAACCGAAATGCCGACGGCCAGGCTGTCCAGCCAGCTATTGTGCCTGACGGCGGCAACCACGCCCAGCGTCACCCCGACAAGCACAGCCACGATCGCCGACAGCAATCCATAGGTCAGCGTTACGGGAAAGCCCTGCGCGATGATCGAATTCACCGTCTGGTCCGGATAGACGAATGACGGGCCGAAATCGAACCGGGAAACGATGCCCCAGACATAATCGACTAGCTGTTGCCACAGCGGCTGGTCGAGTCCGTATTTGGCGTTGATATTCGCGAGCACCTGCGGCGGCAGGGCGCGCTCGGAGGAGAACGGTCCGCCCGGAGCGGCGTGCATCAGAAAGAAAGAGAAGACAATCAGCAACAGGATTGTCGGGATCGCCACAAACAGGCGCTTGATGATGTAACCGGTCATGATCGGTCTGGCTCGGCCTTTTGATCCGGTCTACCGCCCGCAAACATCTTGATATCAAGGCGCGCGCGGATCCGGGCGAAACGGATGTTGCAGCTTCGCGGGCGGCTAGGTGCGCCGCCCGCGAAGCCGGTTTCAGACCTTAGTCGGCAACGCGATAGAGGTCTTTCGCGTACCAGTTCTGCAACACGTTCTCGACCGGAAGCCCCTTCAGATCAGCCGGGACCATGACCGGCGTCGAATAGAAGTAGATCGGCGCCAGCGGCATCTGCTCGGCCAGAATCTGCTCCGCCTTGTCGTAATCGGTTGACGGGTCTTCCGCCGTCAGCGATGCCTTCATCGCGGCATCGTAGTCGGGATCGGAGAACCCGCCATAATTCATGCCGCCGGTGCGGAAATAATCGAGATAGGTGGAGGCTTCGTCATAGTCGCCGCACCATGCGTAGCGGCCGATATCGAAATTGTAGTTCTTGAGGTTGTCGAGATAGACCTTCCACTCGGTGTTGTTGAGCGTGACGTTGACGCCGATGGCCTTCCAGAACTGCTGGGCGGCAATGGCGATCTTCTTGTGGTCGTCAGAGGTATTGTAGGAAAGTGTCAGCTCCAGCGGGTTGCTCTTGTCGTAGCCAGCTTCCTTGAGCAGCTCGACCGCTTTCGCATTGCGCTCTTCCTGCGACCACTGCGAATAGTCGGTGACCGGCGGCGTGAAATCGGCGGTGGCGTAATAAGTCCAGCTATAGGCGGGCTTCTCGCCGCTGCGGGTAATGTTGTTGACGATGATGTCGCGGTTCAGCGCATAGGAGAGCGCCTTGCGCACGCGTACATCCTTCAAGGCTTCCGGCCCCTTGTCGGAAACATTGAACAGATAGGCATAGGTGCACGAACGCGGCACGGCATGGGTCTGGTCGGGATATTCTTCCTTCAGGCGGGGAAACTGGCCGGACGGCAGTTCGATATAGTCCAGTTCACCGGCCAGATAGCGCGTCAAAGCCGCGTTCTTGTCGTTGATTGCCTGGAAGTGGATGCTGTCGATGACGGTATTGTCGTTGTCCCAGTAATTCTCGTTGCGCTCAAGCGTAAGGTCCTGACCGAGCTTGTCTTCAACGAGCTTGTAGGCGCCATTGCCGACCATATTGCCCGGCAGGGTCCACTGGTCGCCATATTCCTCGACCACCGCCTTGTTGACCGGGAAAGTCGAGGTGTGGGTCAGCATCTTGGTGAAATAGGGGATGGGGCTTTCAAGCGTGACTTCCAGAGTGTGGTCATCGACGGCCTTGACGCCGAGTTCGGACGGCTCCACCTCGCCTGCGATGATTTTCGAGGCGTTCTTCACATTCATCAGCTCTTCATACCAGGCATAGGTCGAACCGGTCGCCGGATCGGCAAGGCGTTGCCAGGCGTATACGAAGTCTTCTGCTGTCACCGGATCGCCGTTCGACCATTTTGCCTCGGGGCGAAGATGGAAGGTGTAGACCGTCTGATCCTCGGAAACCTCGTAATCGGTCGCAACGCCCGGCACAAGATTGCCGGCATTGTCCTGATTATAGAGACCTTCAAAGAGCTGGCGGGCGACATGCGAGCCTTCGACCGCGCTGTTGAGCTGCGGATCCTTGGTCTTGATCGCGTCGAGCAGCCAATAATTGAGGTTCTGGTTATCAGCCAGTTTTTCGTCCGGCTGCGGGTTTGCCGCCAGGGCAGGCGCGGCCATGACAAGCGCGAGGCAGGCGGAAAGCAGAAGTTTCTTTTTCATGCGGGTTGTCTCCCTGTTTGTGAAAAGTGCGACGCACTGAGGGGCTCAGAAATCGTATCGAGTTCAGACATAAGCCGACCCGACGTTTCAGGAAACAATAGGCTGCCTGTACCACACCACGCAAGCGAAACTGCGTTGCACAGGGTTTTGTATTTTCTTGGCAATTGTCAGAAATCGGTGAGAACGTGGGTAAAACACCGGCGACCTCCGCCAACTTGCCACACCTCCTCCCGGGACACGATCCGAACGAGCTTGCGGACCTATGGTGCGAAGACCTACGCCTGTCGGATCTTCAGGGGAATGCTCGACGACGGCAATTTCTGTTGATCTCGGACCGCTCCTGCTCCGACCCCGATCTGACTGTTGACAGATTGTATCGATGGCGTACTATTTGCTTGCATACTATATTCAGAGGAGGGAATTAGTGTGAGCTGGAGGGTGCTGTTCGGGCTGGGGGTTCTCGGTCTGACATTCACGGGCGTGGGCGCGGAAAGCGTCGCAGCCCAGACGGTTCTGCGTTTTGCTGATTACGGTCCGAACCGTGGGACGCGGGCGGAGACGGTGGAGTGGCTGTTTTCCGAGATCGAGGCCCGCACCGAGGGCCGGGTCATGATCGACCAGCATTGGGGCGGCGCGCTTCTCGGCGCCAGCAACGGCTTTGACGGGCTGCAGTCCGGCGTCGCCGACATCGTCACGATTACCGCGGTATATGCGCCCAAGGATCTCTTCGCCTACCGCGTCGGCGACCTGCCGATCACCGGCGAAAACGAGGTTGCGCAGACCATGGCGCTTTACGATCTCGCCACCACGAATGAGGCGATGAAAGCGCAGTTCGACAAGGCGGGCGTGGTCTATCTGGCGAATTACACCGTCGGGCCGATCCAGATGGTCTGCAACGGCGCCGATGTCCAGAGCTTCGACGATCTGGTCGGCAAGAAGGTCCGCTATACCGCTGAATACGGCAAAATCTTCGCGGATATGGGCGTGACCACCATCTCCCTGCCCACACCCGAGATCTATCAAGCGCTCAGCACTGGCCTTGTGGATTGCGCGCAGACCTATGCCTACACGACGCTGTCCTACAAACTCATTGAGGTCGCCGACCAGTTTCTGGTTTTCGATCTGGGGACGCTGGGCTCGAACGGCATCTTCATGAACAAGCGCTCCTTCGAGCGGCTGTCGCCCGAGGACCAGGAGATCGTGCTTCAGGCCGGCAAGGAGATGACCGAGCGCAATGCCACCGCCATCCGCGCCGCCAACCAGGAGGCCATCGCGGCCTTTCCGGACGGGATCGACGGCCGGACCCTGACCGTGGTCGAGATCAGCGACGAGGACCGTGCCCGGATCGAGGCGGCGAGCGCCCCCTATGTTCAGGCCTGGGTCGATGAATCCGCCGATTTCGGCTTCGATGGCAAGGCGGTGGTCGAGGAATACGAAACCCTCATCAAGTCCCATATGTAATGACCGCCGGACAAGCATCGCGGGGCAGGCTGGCCGACCGTGTTCTCGCACGGATCGAGGCGCTGTTCCTGTCTCTTTCGGTGATCGCGATGATCGTGATCACCGGGATCATCTGTTACGGCATTTTCGCGCGATCGCTGCATCTGCCGGGTCTGCCCGACGATGTCCTGATCGTCCGGCAACTCATGGTGGCCACTATTGCGGCGGCTCTCGGCCATGCCACGGCGACCCGCGGCCACATCGCCGTCGACCTGCTTTACCAGCACCTGCCCGCGCCCTTGCGCAAGGGCTGCAACCTGCTGGCGCTGGCAGTCGGGCTGGTGGCGTTCGGC
This sequence comes from Martelella sp. AMO21009, assembly GCF_053484295.1. Lineage (NCBI taxonomy): Bacteria > Pseudomonadati > Pseudomonadota > Alphaproteobacteria > Hyphomicrobiales > Aurantimonadaceae > Martelella > Martelella sp. AMO21009. The sequence goes on along the minus strand of NZ_JBAKFR010000012.1, from coordinate 86,133 downwards.
CCGCTTTGTGCCTTTGCCTTTTCGACCTTCCGCGAAGCGCTGAGCAACGGCGATTACATGTATGGCAAGCTGAAGCTGCCGGAATGGCCGGCGGAGTTCGCCTTTTTCCTCGGGCTTTTCGCAATGAACCTGCGGCTGCTTCTGCTGCTGATTGGCGATCTTCTGCGGTCCGGCCCTTACGATGCCCCGCCAGGCGGGGCCGAGTGAGATGAGCGCCATCGTGATCGGGATCGCCGGGCTGGTCGTCACCTTCGTGCTCATTGCCCTGCGCACGCCCATCTCCTTCGCGCTGGCCGCCTGCGCCAGCGTGGGCACCTATCTCAACTTCGCCTTCATGGGCGGGAAGACACCCGATTTCGCCTATGCGGTCCGCCCCGCCATGACGCTGGCCAGCGGCGCGATCTACGAGCTCTTCCAGTCCTACGATCTTTCGGCGGTGCTGCTCTTCATCGCGCTCGGGCATGTCGCCTTTGCCGCCGGGGTGACGACCGACATCTACGCCGCTGCGCGGGTCTGGCTGTCGCGGGTGCCGGGCGGGCTCGCCATCGCCTCGATCTTGGGTTGCGGCGGCTTTGCGGCGATCTCGGGCTCCAGTGTCGCCTGTGCGGCTACCATGGGAAAGGTCGCCGTGCCCGAAATGTTGCGCTACGGCTATTCCGACCGGCTCGCCACCGGCGCGGTGGCCGCGGGCGGCACGCTGGGCGCGCTGATCCCGCCAAGCGTGCTTTTCATCCTCTTCGGCATCTTTGCCGAGCAATCCATTTCGAAGCTGTTCATCGCCGCCGTGATCCCCGGCCTGCTTTCGATGGCGGGTTATGCGCTGGTGGTCTTCGGCTGGGCGCTGCTGCGCCGTTCCGATGTGCCCGCCACCGCCGAACGCCATACGCTGATCGAGGGCCTCAGGGGGCTCGCCCGCGCCTGGATCGCAATTCTGATGTTCCTGATCATCATAGGCGGGATCTATGGCGGCATCTTCACCGCGACCGAGGCGGCTGCGGTCAGTTTCGCCACTGTAAGCCTGCTGGCTTTTGCCACCGGCCGCATCCGTCCGGAAGCTTTCCTCGCCGCGCTGCGCGAAGCCGCCTACCAGACCGCTGCGATCTTCCTCATAGCGGGCGCCGCCAAGATATTCGTCACCTTCGTTGCGCTGACCAATGTGGCGCCCTGGCTGGTGGCGCAGATCACGGCTTTCGATCCGGGACCCGGTACGCTCATTTTCGGCATTGTCTGCCTCTATATCGTGCTTGGCATGTTCCTCGATCCGCTGGGGATCATGCTTCTGACGCTGCCCTTCACCCTGCCGCTGATCGAGGGGCAGGGGATGAACGCCATCTGGTTCGCGGTGATCGTGGTGAAGCTGCTCGAGATGGGGTTGCTGACCCCTCCGGTGGGGCTCAATGTCTTTGTCATCCATTCCGTGACCGAACCGCGCGTTGCCATTTCCCGCATCTTCGGCGGGGTGCTGCCGTTCTTCGCCATGGATCTCGCCGTGTTGGGCCTGTTGGTGCTGTATCCGGCGCTGTCGCTCTGGCTGCCGGCGCAACTGAACTAGGAAGGAGACAGGATGCAATTCGATCCCCGCCACTGGGCAGCGCTCGATCCCGATCGCCCTGCTCTGGTCTTCGATGACGGTGAAACTCTGAGTTATGGTGCGTTGGACACGCTTGCCGACCGCTTCGCGCAGCTTTTCCGCGCCTTCGGCCTTGCGCCCGGGGACCACGTCGCCGCCATGCTGCACAATGATCCGAAGCTGATCGCGGCGGTCTGGGGCGCTTGGCGGGCGGGGATTTATCTCACGCCGGTCGCCACCACGCTCTCGGCTTCCGAATGCGCCTATGTCGTGTCGAATTGCGAAGCCAGGCTGCTGCTGGCCGATCACCGCTTCGCCGAGAGTGTGGCCGGGATCCCCGCGACCACCCCCCGGCTGATCGCGGGGCTGTCCACCGGCGGCACGCTGCCGGGGTTTCAGGATCTCGACGCCGCGCTTGCCTCGCTTCCCGGCGTGCCGATTTGCGACGAAACGCCCGGTGCGCTGATGATGTATTCCTCGGGCACCACTGGCGCGCCCAAGGGCATCTGGCGCCCTCTGCCGAGCCGGGAAGAGATCGGCGAGGCCGCACCGCCCTTCGCCGCCGACCTGATCGAGATCTTCGACTGGACCCGCGACACGCGCTATCTCTCGACCCAGCCGCTCTACCATGCAGCGGGCATGCGCTTTGCGCTTGCCACCGCCGCCGCCGGCGGCACCAGTTTCGTAATGCGCAAGTTCGATGCCCAACAGGCTCTGGTCCTGCTTGAAGGGCATCGGATCACCGCCTCGCAATGGGTGCCTGCGATGTTCCGGCGGCTGCTGGACCTGCCCGACGAGATCCGCGCGGCCTTCCACGCGCCCGCGCATCGCAAGGCGATCCACGGCGCCGCGCCCATTTCGCCCGCCATGAAGCGCGAGATGATCGACTGGTGGGGGCCGATCCTTGTGGAATATTACTCCGGCACCGAGGGTGTGGGATTGTCGCTTATCGACAGCCACGACTGGCTGGTCCGGCCGGGTTCGGTGGGCCGGGTGGTCAAGGGGGTGGCCCATGTGCTGGACGCCGACGGGCAGGAACTGCCGCCGGGTGAGACCGGCGCCATCTATTTCAGCGGCATAGCACCCTTCACCTATTTCCAAGATCCGGACAAGACCGCTGGGCGTACCTCGCCGCAGGGGTATCAGAGTTTTGGCGATATCGGGCGGGTTGAGGCGGACGGCTTCATGTATCTCACCGACCGCATGGACGACATGATCATCTCGGGCGGTGTGAACCTCTATCCGCAGGAAATCGAGAAGGCGCTGGAAGAGATGCCGGAGGTGGCCGAATGCGCGGTGGTCGGCCGCAAGGACGCCCGTTTCGGCGAGCGCCCCGTGGGTTTTGTCGTGCGCAGCTGCAAGAGCGCGGGCTGCGACGCCGATTTCCTCGACCGTTTCCACGCCTTTTGCCACAGCCGCCTGGGCAAGACCAAGCAACTCCGCGACGTCTATATCGTCGATAGTCTGCCGCGCAGCAGTGCGGGCAAGCTTCTGCGTAGGGAGCTGCGTGAGCCGCAAGCCGAAGGGGAGAGCGAAACATGAGCCAAACCCGGCCCCAGAAGCCGCTCGACGGCATCCGCGTGCTGGATCTTTCCAAGGTGCTTGCCGGACCGCTCTGCACGCAATACCTGGCCGAGATGGGTGCCGAGGTGATCAAGGTCGAACCGCCCGGCAGCGGCGACGACACTCGTGGTTGGCCGCCGTTCCGGGCGCCGGGGCTGGGGGCGGTGTTCCTCAGCGCCAACCGCGGCAAGCGTAGCCTCGCGGTCGACCTGAAGACCGAGGAGGGAAGGGACATCGTGCAAGCGCTTGCCGCACGCTGCGACGTGGCCATCGAAAGCTTCGGCACCGGGGTGGCGGAACGGCTCGGCATCGACCGCGCGACGCTGCAGGCGATCAACCCCCGCCTGATCCATTGCTCGATCGCGGGGTTCGGGCGCGAAGGACCGATGGCCAATGCGCCGGGTTATGACGTGATCCTGCAGGCGTTCTCGGGCATGATGGCGCTGACCGGCGAGGAAGGCGGGCCCTTCGTGCGCAGCCCGATCTCGCCCATCGACCAGACCACCGGCATCCATGCGCTCTCGGGCATCCTCGCCGCGCTTTACAGGCGTGAGGTCACGGGGCAGGTCGACTCCGTCGAGGTGTCGCTCTACGAGACCTCGATGGCCTTCCTCGGCTATAATTTCCAGAGCTACTGGGAGAAGGGCACCCAGCCCGTCCGCTGCGGGTCGAGCCATGAATCGCTCTGCCCCTATCAGGCCTTCGAGGCGGCGGACGGCGCGGTTATGATCGGTGTCGCCAACGACTCGCTCTGGCAGCGCTTCTGCGCCGTGGCGGGGCTCGAGGCGCATCGCGACGACCCGCGCTTTGCCACCAACGCCGCCCGCGTTGCCCATCGGCCCGAGACGCTGGAACTGGTGAAAGCCGCCATTGCCGCCCGGCCCGTGGCCTATTGGGATACCGAACTCGCCAGGGTTCGCGTGCCCTGTTCGCCGATCAATTCGCTGGCCGAGGTGCTGGCCCATCCGCATACGGCGTCGAGCGACATCGTGCAGCGCTACGACAAGCCCGGAATCGGAGAGCTGAAAGGCATCGCCCACCCGGTGCGCTTCAGCGGGCGCAAGCGCAATGTCGGTCTGCCGCCGCCCACATTGGGCCAGAACAGTGACGATGTGCTGGACTGGCTCGGTCATAGTGCCGAAGATATCGCCGGGCTGCGCGCCCGTGGCGTGATCGGCTGACCGCCTTCTGGAGGAGCCTTCACATGCCCCGCGACATCCCCGCCTATTCCCTACCCGAACGCAACCGCCGCGTGCTGCTGACGGCGCGTCCGACCGGCATTCCGGCGCCGGAGCATTTCACGCCGGACGAGGCGCCGGTGCCCGAGCCCGCCGAGGGCGAGCTGCTGATCCGCAACATCTACCTCTCCGCTGATCCGGCGCAGCGGGGCTGGGCGGCGGATGTGGCGAATTATTCCGAACCGGTGCCGCTCGGCACGCCGATGCGGGCGCTGGCGGTGGGGGTAGTGCTGAAATCGCGCCATCCGGACCATGCCGAGGGCGAATTCCTCTACGGCTTTTTCGGCTGGCAGGATTATGCCGTCGTGCCGCCCTCGGCGGTGCTGCACCGCTGTACCCAGGATCTGCCGCTCGACGCCTTTGCCGGGCTTTGCGGCATCACAGGGGTCACGGCGTATCTGGCGCTCACCCGGCTGGGGCGTCCGCAAAAAGGCGATACGCTCGTGGTTTCGACGGCGGCGGGAGCCGTGGGAAGCTGCGTCGGGCAGATCGGCCGCAGCCTCGGCTGCCGCACCATCGGTCTCACGGGCAGCGACGAGAAAGTCGCGCGCTGTCTCGAGACCTTCGGCTACGATGCCGCCGTCAATTACAAGAGCGCAGACCTGCCCGCCGCGATCCGCGCGGCGGCCCCGGGGGGCGTGAACGTCTATTTCGACAACACCGGCGGGCCGATCCTCGACACCGTTCTACGGCAGATGGCGGTGGGCGGCCGGGTGGTGCAATGCGGCACTGCGTCGATCGCAAGCTGGTCGCCGCCGCCCACGGGGCCGCGCAACGAACGCGAGATACTCAACCGGCGTTTGATATGGTCGGGCTTCGTGATCTTCGACCATATGGACGCCTATGGCACGGCCTGCGATGCGCTGGCCGCGCTCTGGGCCGGGGACCGGTTGCGCTTTGCCACCGATCGCTGGACGGGGATCGACAGCGCGCCGGGCGCCATCGCCGCACTTTACGAGGGGCGGAACGCTGGAAAGCTGCTGATCTATGTCGGAGAGTGATGACGGCGCGCGGCGATAATATAGTTTTATATAGTACGATTTGCTTATGTGCCTATCTGTCTTGTTCCAAGCTCCGGCGAAAGCGGGAGGAGAGCCCTAGGGATTTTTCACCCAGGGAGCTTTTCGGCACGCGCGATCAAGCAGGAGGGCATGGCGGCCTTTCTCGAAAAGCGGCGCCGAACTTCAAAGGGTAGATAGACGGCCTTCCGGCGGCGGGCGCATCCATACAGGCGCATCGCCCGATTCGCTCTGCGGATCGGGCCTTCCTTCAGTGATCTTATGACATTTCCGAGCGCCGCGCTTCTCGGCACGGCGGCTTTGGCAATGGGGGGTTCGAAGATGAGTAGTACTTACCTCGCGGGGAAAGTCATGTCGCTTCGGCCATGTGATCCCTTCAGAAAGTATGGTTGACATCGAGGACTTCTTCATAAATGTTAGGAAGATAACGATGCGCTACCTTTCCACTTTTCAGGCATCCCGGACGGGGCGCATAAGAAAGTGGCACTTACCAGACAGCGGAGGAGCCGGATGGATCAGGCAGCCGAAATTCAGGAGATCATCGAAGGGCTGGCGCGGATCGCGGCGGATCCGGGTGCCTATGCGGCGGCGTGGAAGGCCCGTAGCGGGCGCAAGGTGATCGGCATCCTGCCGATGAATTTCCCGCCCGAGATCGTCCACGCGGCGGGCGCCCTGCCGGTGCTGGTGCAGGAGGACGATGCGGCGATCACCTACGGGCGCAGCCTGCTGCACGAGTTCTATTGCGGCTATACCCGCAGCCTCGTCGATCAGGCGGCGACCGGAAAGCTCGCGGTCTATGACGGCATCTTCCTCGTCGATCATTGCGTCGCGCTTCTGGGCGCGGTTGATGCGATCCGCTTCGAGCTGCCGGAGATGCCGGTCTATCTTGCCCAGTTCACCGCCTCGATGGACGAGGACTCGACCCGACCGCAGATCCGCGAACGCATCGGCGAGCTGCGAGAGCGGCTGAGGGAGCTTTGCGGGGCAGGGATCGAGGACGCGGCGATCTTTCGCAGCATCGAAGCCTACAATCGCGACCGTGCGCTGCTGCGCCGGGTCTACGAGATGCGCCGCGCGGGGCGGATCGCGCTGACCACACGCCAGATGCAGGCGCTGGTCAAATCCGCAATGGTGATGGATGTGGACGAGCACAGCGCGGAGATGGCGCGCCTCGTCGCGCTGATCGAGACGCAGCCCGCGGCGCCGACGGCGCCCGTCAGGCTCCATCTCTCGGGGCATTTCTGTCACGCGCCGCGGCCGGAGTTGCTGGACATGATCGAAAGCTGCGGGGTCACCGTGGTCGATGACGATGTCTATACCGGCTATCGCTACATCGCAACGGATGTGCCCGTGGCAGGCGATCCCGTCGCGGCGCTGACACAATGGTATTTCGACCGCAACAACAACGTGCCCTGTTCGACGCGCGCGCAGAAGAGCGTCGACTGGGAAAGCTATCTAGAAACGGCCATCGAGAAGAGCGGCGCGCAGGGCGTCATCGTGCTGGTGGTCAAGTTCTGCGAGCCGCACATGCTTTACTACCCCGAGCTGCGCAAGGCGTTCCAGAAGCAGGGCATCCCGCATCTGCTCATCGAGACGGAACACGAGGGTCTGGCGCTGGAAATGCTCAAGACGCGGGTCGAGGCTCTGGTCGAAGGTATCCGCCGTCCCGCGCTCGCAAAACAAACCGCCTGAGCCCAACCAATCCCGGAGGAGCAAGAAATGTCTGTCGCTACGGAGCAAACGAAACCCGATCCGGCCCGGACCGCCGCGCCAGCCAACCGGCTGGTGAGCACCCGCGCCGGCGGCAAGATGGTCAAGGATTACTGGGACAACCTCTTCACCGCGCGCGAACGCGGCGCGAGGGTGGTCTGGTACAACGGCGCCGCGATCAATCCGATCCTGCAGGCCGCCGGGGTCGAATGGTGCCATGGCGAGGCGTTTGGCGCGCGGCTGGCCGCGATGCATCTGGAAGGCCCCGCGCAGCAGGCGGGCGAGGCCTATGGCTATATCAACGAGCTTTGCTCCTATGCCCGCACCACGCTGGGCTGCGCGCTGCTGACCAAAAAGGAGGCCGCGGTCAAGGTCGAGATGGACGGGCTGCCGGGTGTGCCCGACAAGGAGGTTTTGGCAGGCCGCCTGCCGCCGCCCGACCTCTTCGTCAATGCCTATGCGGGGTGCAGCACCGGCCAGCAATGGGACGAGATCTCGTACCGGGTCTTCGGTAAGGAACTGCCCTTCTTCAAAGTCTCCTATCCGCTGCTCTGGGGCAACAAATCCGACGCGGGCTATCTTCGCGGCGAGGAATGGGACAACGCCTCGAAATACGTGGCGAGCCAGCTTTACCAGCTTATCGAATTCCTCGAGCACCACACCGGCAACAAGTTCGACTGGGAGGGGCTGCGCGAGTCGATGCATTACATCAAGCGCGCGGCGCAGCTCCGGCTCGACGCGCTGGAGCTCTGCAAGGCAAGGCCCACGCCCGCGGTGTTCTGGGATTGGGTCGCCAGCATTGCACCGATCAACTTCCTGCCCGGCAATCAGGCGCTGGTCGATTACTTCCAGGGGGTGAAGACCGAGATTGAGCAGCGGCTGGCCGAGAGCGTGCCCGCGTTGCCGAACGAGCGCTATCGCCTTGCCTTCGACGGGATCATGAACTGGAACAAGGTCGGCTGGCTGGCCAACAAGTTCGCCGAGCACGAGGCGGCGGTGGTCTGCGGGCGCTATACCCACAACAGCTTCTGGCACGAGCCGCAGCTGATCGACGAGGACGACCCGATCCTCGGCATGGCCCAGCATTACCTGCTGTGCCCGTTCAACCACAGCGCCAAGAACCTCGCCGAGCAGATCCTGCGCGATTGCGAGACCTATGGCATCGACGGCATCGTCTTCCACGCGACGCGCACCTGCCGCTCGGCGACCAACGGGCAACTCCTGCTGGCCAAGATGGCGCAGGCGAAGGGCATGCAGACGATGTTCTTCGAGGGCGATGTTGCCGACGAGTCCTTCTACAAGGACGAGGTGCTGCAAAGCCGTCTCGAGGCCATGCTGGAGACCATCGACGTGCAGCGCAACCGCGCGGCCTGACACGCAAAAACGGGACGCTCTGTCGCGGGCGTCCCGTCGGAAGGGCGGGGGTCAGTGTGGATGCAGAACGGCCCCGCCGCAGGCCGAAATGATCTGCCCGGTGACATAGCCCGAGAGATCGGTTGCGAGGAACTCCAGCACATTGGCCATATCCCCGACCTGCCCGAAACGGCGCAGGGCGATCGCGTTGAGCTGCGCCTCTGTGCCGACGCCCATGGAGGGGTCGAGCTTTTTCAGACGTGCGGTTTCGACGATGCCCGGCGCGATGGCGTTGACCCGGATGCCGTATGGCCCCAGTTCGGCGGCGAGTGTCCGCGTCAAATAGGCGACGCCCGCTTTCGCCGCGCCGTAGATCGCCAGATTGCCGCCTTCGAGCATCGAGATTCCGGTTTGGGACGAGATATTGACGATCGCGCCCGCGCCCTGCGCCTTCATCACCGGCGCCACGGCGGCACAGCAGAGCTGCGTCGATTTCAGGTTGGCGGCGATCAGGTAGTCGAAGGCCTCGGGCGTGGTATCGGTGGGCAGCGTGCCGCTGTTCCGCGCCACGGCCACGCCCGCGTTGTTCACCAGTACATCCACCCGTCCGAACGCCTCCATCGCCGCGTCGATCAGGCGTTGCGCCGCCTCGGGCTGCGAAAGATTACCCTCGACCCCGATGGACCGCCGCCCCAGCGCCTGGACCTCGGCCATCACGCTGTCGGCGGTCAGTTCTTCGCCGATCCGTGCGGCGCCCGCGAGGTTCAGATCGGCGATCACCACATCCGCCCCCAGCCGCGCCAGCCGCAGCGCATAGGCCCGCCCGATGCCGCGCGCGGCGCCGGTCACGACGGCGGTTTTGCCTTCCAGCGGTTTGTTCATTGGTGGAACCTCACAGTCGTGTCGATCGAGGCGCGCCCCACCCGGGCGCGATTGGCATCGATACGCTCGTCCTCATAGCCGAAGGAGATGCCGAGCAGCAGATGCTGGTCGGAAGGCACGTCCAGATGGCGCCGGATGATCGTCGGATAGAGGCTGAGCGCCCCTTGCGCGCAGGAAGCCAGCCCCCGCGAGGTCAAGGCGAGCAGCAGGGTCTGGGTGTAGATACCCAGATCCACCGCCTCGCGCTCCCCGAAAACGCCGGGCATGAAGACAAAGACTGCATGCGGCGCGCCGAAGAATTCGAGGTTGCGCCGATAGGCCCAGTCGCGGCGCTGCCGGTCGTTGCGGGCGATTCCCATGGCACCGTAAAGCTGCACCGCCGCATCGACCTGACGGTCGCGGTAGATGCCCTGAAACTTGCGGTCGGCGGTGAAATCGGGATCGGGCGGAATGCCCTCTTCCGAGGCCGCCACCATCTTCGCACCCAGATCGCGCAGTGCCTGTCCCGATACCACGTGGCTGATCCAGGGCTGGATGTTGCAGTTCGAGGGCGCCGCCTGGGCGAGCGTCAGGACCTCGCGGATCACCGTGTCGGGCACCGGATCGGGCAGATAGCCGCGTACCGAGCGGCGTTTCAAGATCGCCTCGTCCAGATCCATCCCCATGTCTTCTCCTCTCATGCCTTGCCCCGAGCGATTTGCATGCCCCTCGTGGCATAGGCACGCATCAGCTTGCGCCCGATCCCCACGCTGTCGGGGAGTGTGGAATTGCCCAGCGCGCCGCGCACGGCAACGCCGGCGGCCCCGACCGAGGCGCGAAACATCGCAAAGACGCGGTGGAAATCCGTCATCCGCTCGGGGCTTCCCGCCTCGGCGTAATAGCGCTCCAGATAGCTTTCTTCGGCGGGGATCCCGAGCGCACCGAGATCGAGCCCCATGAGCCCGCCGTTCTCGTCCGGCGCCATGTGCCAGGCCTGGGTGTTGAATCCCACATCCACCAGCGGATGGCCCAGCGTTGACAGTTCCCAGTCGAGCACGCCGATGACGCGCGGCTCGGTCGGGTGGAACATCATGTTGCCGATGCGGAAATCGCCGTGGCAGAGGCTGAGCAGCTCGCTTTCAGGGATGCGCGCCTCCAGCCAGGGGATCATCGCCTCGAGTTCGGAGTTCGCCCCGGCCGCCTCGCGGTAATGCTCCCAAAGCTGCGACCAGCGCCCGAGCTGGCGTTTGAAGTAGTTTCCCGGGCGACCGTAAGCGCCCAGCCCCAGGGCGGCATAATCCAGCCGGTGCATCCGCGCCATGGTCTCGCACATCGAGGCATAGAGCGCGGCGCGCTCCTCCGGCATCGCGCCCGGCACCGAGTATTCGGTAAAGACCCGGCCCTCCAGCCATTCCATAAGATAGAAAGGCGTGCCGATCAGGGCAGGATCCTCGTGATAGTGATAGAGTTTCGGCACCGGCACATCGGTCCGCGCCAGCGCCGAGATAACCTGATATTCCCGGTCGATGGCATGGGCGGATTTCGCCAGCGGGCCGGGCGGCTGCTTGCGCAGCACCGCCCGCCAGCCATCCGCCTCGACGAAGAAGGTGGGGTTCGACATGCCGCCTTCGGTGGGCCGCAGCGACAGCTCGGCCACCGGTCGCCCGAGGAAACCGCCGAGGAACCCGCGCAGCGCCTTAAGGTCGATCCCCGCTTGCTCGGCAACGGCCACTGCGCTCATGCCGTGCCGCGTCCGAAGCCGAAAAGCTTGTGCGCGATGCGCCGTTTCTGCACCTCTTCCGAGCCTTCGGTGATCTTGTAGCGCCGGTGGTGGCGATAGATGTGCTCGAAGGGCTTGTGGCGCGAATAGCCGAGGCCGCCATGCACCTGCATGGCGAAATCGGCGGCGCGGCACACCAGGTTGTTGGCCATGTAATTGCAGATCGAGACCTCGTCGGTGATCTCGGCGGGCGGCATCCGGTCCATGCGCCAGGCGGTGCGGAACACGTAATTGCGGATCGTCTCGCATTCCGCGTGCAGTTCGGCCAGCGGGAACTGGATCGCCTGACGCGAGGCGAGGCTTTCGCCGAAAAGCTCGCGCTCTTTCGCGTATTTCACCGCTTCGGCGATGCAGTAGCGCGCGGCGCCGGCGCTGCCCGCCGCCTGCCTGATGCGGTTCTCGTGGATGAAGATCATCGCAATCTCCAGCCCCCGGCCCTCTTCGTGCAGGATGGCGCTGTCGGGTACCCGGCAGTCCACCAGATCCACGTCGGCGTGGTCGGTGGGCATATTGAAGGTCCAGAGGTTTCGCACCCATCTGTGCCCCGGATTGTCGACCGGCACGATGAAGGCGGTGATGCCCCGGCTCGAGCCGTCCTCGCCGGAGGTTCGCGCAAAGACCAGATTGGAATGCGCCCGGCCCACCTGGGAATTCCAGCGCTTCTGGCCGTTGATCACCCAATGATCGCCGTCTCGCACCGCGCGAGTCTCCATCCAGGTGGCATCGGATCCGTGGCCCGGCTCGGTCAGCGCAAAGCTCAGATGCTTCTTGCCGGTGATGATGCCCTCAATGAAGTCCTTCTGCTCCTCGGTGCCGTAGCGGGCGAGCGCCGGCACGATGGGGAAATTGCCGACGATGGAGTTCTCGTCCTGCAGATCGTTGTGCAGCCCCAGCCCCTTGCCGGCCAGATGCTCGCGGATCGCCGCGTTCATCAGGTTGCCCGCCGCCTGACCGCCGCAGCTTTCGGGCAGACAGAGCCGCAGATGCCCCGCCGCATCGGCGCGGCGCTCCATCTCTGTCAGCACCGCCCGCCAGGCCTCGGACGGCGCGCCATCGTTTTCCCAGTCGGTGCGGGCATATTCGCGACGATGGTCGAAGAACCGTATGTTCTCCGCCTCCAGCGGCTTGATCTCGGTCTCGATGAACGCGTCGAGCTCGGCCAGCTTGTCGGTGATCTCCTGCGGCAGGTCGAAATCCATGCAATCCCCTCCCTTAAAGACTCATGGAGCCGCGTGGTACGGGACCTCGCGGCAGAATTCAGGCGTCGGTCGTGATGTTGGAATGCTTCTTGGCCAGATCCTTGAGAACGAATTTCTGGATCTTGCCCGAGGCGGTGCGCGGCATCGTCTCGATCACTTCCACGGCTTCGGGCCAGTACTGCTTGGCCACGCCCTTTTCCTGCATCCAGGCGCACAGCTCTTTCATGTCGAACGTGCCGCCATCCTTCAGGGTGAGGAAGGCGCAGCCCTTTTCACCCAAGCGCACATCGGGATAGCCGACGATGGCGGCATCGGCGACGCGGGGATGGCTGTAGATCACCGTCTCGATCTCGACCACGGGGACGTTCTCGCCGCCCCGGATGATGATATCCTTCGACCGCCCGTCGATGCGGATATAACCCTCCTCGTTCATATAGGCGAGATCGCCGGTGTCGAACCAGCCTTCGGGGCCGCGCCCGTCGAGGCCGGGTTTCTTGTAATAGCCCAGGAACTGCTGCGCGCCGCGGAAATAGAGCCGCCCCGTCTCGCCCGTCGGCATCGGATTCAGGTTCTCGTCGGCGACCAGCAACTCAACTCCGTCGACCGCGCGCCCGTCGGTGGTGGCGGAATGGGTATCGGCCTTTTCCGGCTCGGTCAGGCTGCCGGACAGCCCTTCGGTCATGCCCCAGAGCGAAGAGGCGCCCAGCCCGAGCAGCTTGCGCGCGTTCTCGATCACCACCGGCGGGATCTGAGCGCCGCCGCAAAGATAGGTGCGCAGGTTCGGCGCCTTGCCGCCTTCGAGGATAACGCGGCACATATCCGCAAGGAACGGCGTCGCGCCGGGCATATGGGTGGCGCCTTCGCGGCGCATGATGGCAATGGCATCCTCGGGCTCCCAGACATCCATCATCACGATGGTGCTGCCGAGATAGAGCGCCTGGAACATCACCGCCGCATAGCCCGTCATATGGCCGAAGGGCGTGCAGCCGAAGACCACCTCGGCGTCACCCAGCCCAAAGCGCGTGCTCAGCGACTTGGTGCAGGCAAACAGCGTGTTGAAGCAATGCATCACGCCTTTGGGCTCGCCCGTGGTGCCCGAGGTGTACATGAGCACCGCCATCTCGCCGGGATCGACCGGCGTGCCCTCGGCGGCGGACACGGGCGCGGCGCCGGACTTCATCACCAAATTGTCGAAGGAGCGCTCTTCGCCATCCACCTCGATTACGTATTTCAGGGCGGGTAGCTCGGCTTGCAGCTTGTCCAGCATCGGGCCGTAATCGAAATTGCGGAAATGCTTCGGGATCAGGATCGCCTTGGCCTCGGCAAAGCCCAGCATGAAGCGCAGCTCATGTTCGCGGAAGATATGCATGAGCGGGTTCGGCACCGCCCCCACGCGTCCCAGCGCCAGCACGGCCACGACGAATTCCCACCAATTCGGCAGCATCACGCCGACCACATCGCCCGGCCCGATGCCCATGGCGCGGAACGAGCCGGCCGCCTGCGCCACCGCCTCGCCCAGTTCGGCGTAGGTCATGACCTTGACCGGGGTCTCATAGCGCGCGTCCTTGCGGTAGGCGACCACGGCCTTGCGCTCTGGATGCGCGGCAATCGCCGCCTCCAAATGATCGTCCGCGGTCTTGTCTTCCCACCAGCCCGCATCGCGCATGGCCTGTTTGTGGGCCTCCAGATCGAACGCTTCTGCCATACCCCACCCCCCTGAGCAGCGCCGCCGCACGTTTCCTCCTCGTCCGGCAGCGCGAATTAAGTACGCTATCTTACAATACTAAGGCACATCATATCGCATACTGTCAAGCGCTGCAACCGCGCGCCGCTCCGCGCCTGGTTCAATAAACGAACTTGCCCGCCGGGTGGGTGGCCGAAATCCCGCCGTCCACCGGCAGAAGCTGGCCGTCCATATAGGAGGAATCGTCAGACGCCAGGAAAGCGGCCACGGCGGCCATATCCTCAACATAACCGGGACGTTGCAGCGGAGTGAGCTTGCCCAGCCGGTCCTCCTTGCCCGCCGAGCGCGCCCAGTCGAACATGGGTTTGGTCAGCCCCGTCTCGGTCAGCCCGGGCAGGATCGCGTTCACGCGCACATTCTTGCCGGCAAAGGCGCAGGCGGCGGTCATGGTGAGGTGATTCACCCCGGCCTTGGCCGCTCCATAGGCCTCGGTGCCGCCGCGCGCGCGCAGGCTCCCGGTCGAGGAATTGAGGATGATCGATCCGCCGCCATGCTCGGCCATATAGCCGCCAGCCAGCTTGCAGGCGACAAAGGCGGTCACGACATTGTCGCGGAACATGCCTTCCCACTGCGCGACCGATTGCTCGGTGAAGGGCATGACGGAATCCGTGTTGCCGGCATTGGCGAAGAAGATCTCCAGCCCGCCGAACTCGGACACCATCCGGTCGATGGCGCCCTGGATCGCGGCCTCGTCGCCCGCGTCGGCCACATGCGCCACGCAGGTGCCGCCCGCCGCCGTGACCTCGGCTACGGTCTCTTGCAGCGGCGCCTCGCGGCGGCCAACGACCATGACGATGGCGCCTTCTTCGGCAAAGCGCAGCGCGCTGGCGCGGCCCATGCCGCTGCCGCCGCCGGTGATGATGGCCCTGCGGCCCTCCAGCCTTTTCAATTCGGTCCTCCCGGCAGATGCGCAGGGTCTCCTCCGGGGGCATCTGCTGCATTGAAATTTACCCGACTCATTGTACGGTAAGCTTTATAAAAGTAAACTAGCTATCTAAGAATCCGAAAGGGGAGGAAAGGTCATGACAGGCGCCTTGGACCATATCGGCATTTTCGTCGAAGATCTTGAGACGGCAATTCCGTTCTACCGCGATCTGATCGGGCAGGGGGATCCGGTGATCCGCGAGGTGCCCGAGCTGAAGCTGCGGCTGGCGTTTTTCACCGGGCAGGGGGGACTTCCCATCGAGCTGGTGGAAAGCTCCGGCAAGAGCGAGATGGCCCATGGCGACGTGGTCGTGGCGCTGGAGGTCGATGATCTGGAAGCGGAGATCGCCCGGCTGCAGGCCGCGGGGATCAAGGCCTATCACCAGAAGCCGACTGACAACCTGCCGCTGCATCGCGGCTGGATCACCAAAGGCGATGGTCACGGCACGATCATCGAGTTGTGCCCGAAGGGAGAGGTGGCGCGGTTCGTGGTCGGGCGCGGAGACGCGATATGAGTGCGCCCTTGTCCGACGTAAGGATCGTCGAACTCGCGGGGCAGGGCCCCGGTCCTTTCGCCGGCGCGCTGCTGGCGGATTTCGGTGCCGACGTGGTGATCGTCGACCGCCCGCCGGAAAGCGGCTGGCGGCCTGAGGTCTTGCGCAAGTTCGATTTCTACAACCGCAACAAGCGCTCGGTGGCGCTGGATCTGAAATCCGGGCCGGGCCGGGCGACCGCAAGGGCGCTGATCGCCGGGGCCGACATACTGATCGAGGGCTATCGTCCCGGTGTCGCCGAACGGCTGGGGCTGGGGCCGGAGGAGTGCGCGGCGCTGAATCCGAAGCTGGTCTATGGCCGCATGACCGGCTGGGGACAGGACGGGCCCATGGCGATGGAGGCCGGGCACGACATCAATTATCTGGCGCTGACCGGCGCGCTGCATGCGATTGGTCCCGCCGATGCGCCGCCGTCGCCGCCGCTGAACCTCGTGGCGGATCTCGGCGGCGGAGGGATGTTCCTCGTCATGGGGCTGCTGGTGGCGCTGCATCACGCCCGGGCGACGGGGCAGGGGCAGGTTGTCGATTGCGCCATGCTTGATGGCGTGGCCCAGCTTATGTCGGCCTTTCAGGCCTTCCGGCAGGAGGGAAGCTGGTCGGCCAACCGGCAGGACAATATCGTCGACGGCGGCGCACCCTATTTCGGCACTTACGAGACGGCGGATGGCTTCTATGTGTCGGTCGGTGCGATGGAGCCGCAGTTCTACGCCAACCTGCTGACGGCGCTGGATCTCGACCCCGCGATGCTGCCCGATCGCGCCGACCGGGCCAACTGGCCGATATTGCGGGCGCGCTTCGCTGCGGTCTTTGCGACCAGAACCCGCGCCGAATGGGAGGCGCATATGGCCGGGCGCAACGCCTGTTTCTCGCCGGTGCTGAGCATCGACGAGGCCTGGGCTCATCCGCAGATGGTTGCGCGCGGCACGTTTCAGGAAATGGCCGGGCTCACCTGGCCCGGCCCGGCGCCGCGGCTCTCGGCGACGCCGGGCCGCCTGCGCAATCCGGCACCGGAGCCCGGGGCCGATACGGCAGAGGTGCTGAAAGACTGGGGTATCATGGAGAAGGCCCAATGATTTTCAACGACGACCAGAATGCGATCCGCGAGGCGGCGCTTCGCTTTGCCCGCGACGCGTTGCTGCCCGGCTATCAGGCGCGTGAAAAGGCGCCGCTCGACAGGTCACTGGTGCGGGAGCTGGGCGCCATGGGCTTTCTGGGCGCCGACCTGCCCGAGGAGTTGGGCGGGCTCGGCGCGGATTCGATCATGGCCGGCATCGTCGCCGAGGCGCTGGCCTATGGCGATTTCAACATCGCGGCCATTCCGGTGAACGTGTCGCTGAACGCCGCCGTCCTGCTGCAGCACGCCACGCCCGAGATCGCGCAGGAATGGGTGCCGCAGATGATCGCGGGGCAGAAGATCATGGCAATCTGCCTCACCGAGCCGCGCGGCGGGTCCGATGCGGCGCGGCTGGCGTTGCGCGCGAAGAAGCGCGGCGGCGACTATGTGCTGAGCGGCGAGAAGACCTCGATCAGCTTCGTGGACAGCGCCGACATCTTCCTCGTCTTCGCCCGCACCGGCCCGGAGGAGGGCGCGCGCGGCGTCTCGGCCTTTTTCATCCCCGAGGGCACGCCGGGGATCGGACGGTTGGTCTTCGACGATTTCGGGCACAAGGTGGTCGGGCGCGGTTCGCTTTTCTTCGAGGACGTGGTGATCCCCGAACGCTACCGGCTGGGGCCGGAGGGCAGCGGCTTTACCCAGGTCATGCAAGGCTTCGACTATTCACGTGCGCTCATCGCGTTGGAATGCGCGGGCGCCGCGCGCGCCTCGCTGGACGAGACCTGGGATTATGTGAAGGAACGGCAGGCCTTCGGGCGGCCCATCGGCCAGTTCCAAGGAGTGAGCTTTCCGCTTTCCGAGGGCGAGTCGATGATGGAGGCCATCCGGCAGCTTGCCTATCACACGCTTCAGTTGCGCGAGGCCGGTATGCCGCACACGTCTGAGGCGGCGATGTGCAAATGGATGGGGCCGAAATTCGCGGCCGAAGTGATCCAGAACTGCCTGCTGAGCTTCGGCCATTACGGCTGGTCCATGGACAGCCCGCACCAGCAGCGGATGCGTGACGTGATGGGGCTCCAGATCGGCGATGGCACGGCAGGGGTGATGAAGCAGATCATCGCCCGCCAGAAGATCGGCCGCGCGGCCGTGTCCTATTGATGCGCGAACCCGCAGCCCGTTAATCCGTATTATGGATGAACGATACGGTAGATTATTTAAATCTTGGCAGATGATATAAGATACGCTAACTTACTTTAATCCGGCTCGATTGGTGCGCGCATCCCCGGGGTGGGACGAGCAGAACGACGCTGGATACGGCGGCGGAGGAGGAGCCGCCGCAGCTCGACAGGGAGGAGCAAACACATGACGATTCAATGGACCAGAGCGGCTGTCTTGGCCCTCGCACTTACGGCGACATCCGCATTACCGGCAAAGGCGGATGTGACCATCGGCTATCTTGCCGCGCTTTCCGGGGCACAGGCCGACATGAGCGGCGAGGGCTCGCTGCACGCTATGCGCATGGCCATCGAGGACTTCGGCGGCGAGGTGAACGGCGAGCCCATCGAGGTTCTGGTGGCCGACCACTTGGGCAAGCCCGATGTGGGCCTCGGCACCGCGCGCGAGTGGATCGACGAGAAGAAAGTCAACCTGCTCTTCAACGTCGACAATTCGGCGGTGGCGCTGGCGGTGAGCGATCTGATCCGGGACAAGAACGTGACCATGATGATGGGCGCTTCGAATTCCAAGCTTATCAATGAAAGCTGTGGTCCGCATCAGTCCATGATGCTGCTTGACACCTCGGCACTGGCCAAGGCGGTGACGCTGCCGCAGGTCGAGGCGGGCGGTGACAAGTGGTTCTTCATCACCGTCGATTACGCCTTGGGCCACGACCTGCAGGCCCAGGCCAGCAAGGCCATCGAGGAGGCGGGCGGCGAGGTCGTGGGCTCGGTGATCCATTCGCCGCAGGCCACCGATTTCTCGTCCTTCCTGCTCGAGGCGATGAACAGCGGGGCAAGCAATATCGGCATGGCGACCTTCGGCGCCTGGCAGAACACGATCTCGAAGCAGGCGCAGGAATTCGGCGTTTCCGCCAGCCTCTCGCCTTTCTATCTGGCGATTACCGATATCAAGTCGGCGGGGCTCGACACGCTGCAGAACGTCACTGGCACGATCCTGTTCTACTGGGATGAGAACGATGCCACCCGCGCGTTTTCCGAGAGGTTCCAGGAGGGCTTCAATCGGCCGCCCAGCTTTACCAACGCCTATGCCTACGAGTTCACCAGGCATTACCTGAAGGCGGTCGAGGCCACCGGCGGCACCGATGCCGATGCGATTCAGGCTTGGCTCCAGGAAAACCCGATGTCCTTGATCAACGGAAGCACCGCAACCATCCGCAAGGACGGTTACACGCTGCGCGACGTGCTCTCCTACAAGACCAAGACACCGGGCGAGAGCGATGGGGACTGGGACTTCCTCGAGATCACCGGGACGGTTCCCGCCGACCAGATCGCGCCCTCGCTCGAGGATAGCACCTGCCCGCTGGTGTCCGGCGGCTGAGATCGAAAGAGGCGTGGGCGGGCGAGCTTCAGGCGCCCGCCCGGCCCCACTCGGGCCGCAAGGTCCGGCCACGATCTGAAGCGGAGGAGGAACGGTTGGCTCAGACGGCTCTCGAAGTGCGGGGCATCACCAGAATATTCGACGCGTTCAAGGCTGTGGATGGGGTCGATCTGGATGTCGCGGCGGGCGAAATACACGCCCTTATCGGTCCCAACGGGGCTGGCAAGACCACCTGTTTCAACCTGCTGACCGGAAATCTGCCGCTGAGCGCGGGCACGATCAGGCTGCATGGCGAGACGATCTCGGGCCTGCCCATGGACCGCATCGCCCGCAAGGGTCTGGTGCGCTCATACCAGATCTCCTCGATCTTTCCCGATTTCACCGTGCTCAACAACGTGCGCTTCGCGCTTCAGCTGGAGCGCAAGAGCAACTTCGATTTCTGGCGCTCCGAAAAGCGCCTGAACCGGCTGAACGAACGCGCCATGGCGCTGCTCGAGGATCTGGATCTGGCGAGTTGGGCCGAGACCCGCGCCGGCGATCTGCCCTATGGCCGCAAGCGCGCGCTCGAAATCGCGACGACGCTAGCGCTCGACCCCAAGGTGCTGCTGCTCGACGAGCCCACCAGCGGTATGGGGCGCGAGGATATCGGCCGGGTGACCGATCTCATCCGCAAGGTGGCCGTGGGCCGCACCGTGGTGATGGTCGAGCATAACCTGCCCGTCGTTTCGGGGCTGTGCGATCATGTCACCGTGCTGGCGCGCGGCCAGGTCATCGCGCGCGGCACCTATGACGAGGTGGCGCACGACCCGCATGTGGTCGAGGCCTATCTGGGGGCGGCCCATGCTTGAGATGCAAAGCCTCAACGCCTGGTACGGCGAAAGCCATGTACTGCACGGGCTCGACATGACGATTCCCGAGGGCAAGGTCGTCTCGCTTCTCGGCCGCAACGGCGCGGGCAAGACCACGGTCATGCGCGCGATCATGGGGCTGATGGACCGTGCCGAGGGGGCCATTGCGCTGAAGGGCACAAATCTCCTGACCCTGCGCCCCGACCAGATCGCCCGGCTCGGCGTGGCGCTCTGCCCCGAGGACCGGGGGATTTTCCCCTCGCTCACGGTGACCGAGAACCTGATGCTGCCGCCCATCGTCGCCAAGGGCGGCATGAGTGTCGCGCATCTCTACGAACTCTTTCCGAACATCAAGGAACGCGGTTCCAGCCGGGGCACGCAGCTTTCGGGCGGCGAACAGCAGATGCTGGCGATTGCGCGGATCCTGCGCACCGGCGCGCGGGTGCTGCTCTTTGACGAGCCGACCGAGGGGCTCGCGCCGGTCATTGTGCAGCAGATCGCCCGCACCATGGCCGAGATCAAGAGCCTCGGCTACACCATCCTGCTGGTCGAGCAGAACGCGCATTTCGTCGAGGGGCTCGCCGACATCCATTACCTGATCGAGAACGGCGCTATCGTCGACCGGCTCGAGGCTACCGAGTTCTCGGCCAACATCGACCGGGTCGACCGGCTTCTGGGCGTCTGAGGAGACCGCGATGTTCGATATCAATCTTGACCTGCTGATGGGCCAGATGGTGCTGGGTCTGGTGAACGGGGTGTTCTACGCAATCCTGTCGTTGGGGCTCGCCATTATCTTCGGCCTCCTCGGTGTCATCAACTTCGCCCATGGCGTGTTCTTCATGCTGGGCGCCTTCATGGCCTATATGCTGGGCGAAACGCTGGGCATCGGCTACTGGGGCGCGCTGGTGCTGGCGCCGCTGATCATCGGCGCGCTCGGGCTGGTGGTCGAGGTGCTGCTGATCCGGCATCTCTACAAGCTCGACCATCTTTACGGGCTCTTGCTGACGCTGGGCATCGCGCTCTTTGCCGAGGGGTTCATCCGCATCGTCTTCGGGCCGCAGGGCCTGCCCTATGCGATCCCGCCCAGCCTGCGCGGGGCGGTCAATCTGGGTTTCATGTTCATGCCGCTCTACCGGGTCTGGGTGGTGGTGGCGGGGATCGTGCTCTGCCTTGCGACCTGGGCGGTGATCGAGCGCACGCCGCTCGGCGCAAAGCTGCGCGCGGCCACCGACAACCCGAAACTGGTGCAGGCTTTCGGCATCAACGTGCCGGTGATGTTGACGCTCACCTACGGCGCCGGTGTGGCGCTGGCAGGGTTAGGCGGGGTGATGGCGGCGCCGATCATGTCGGTCGATCCGGCCATGGGCACCAATATCGTCATCGTCGTCTTCGCCGTGGTGGTGATCGGCGGCATGGGCTCGATCATGGGCTCCATCGTGACCGGGCTGGGGCTGGGGCTGCTTGAGGGACTGACCAAGGCGGTCTTTCCCGAGGCCAGCTCGACCGTGATCTTCGTCGCCATGGTGGTGGTTCTGATCCTGCGCCCGCGGGGCCTGTTCGGAAAAATGGCGTGAGGAGCATCGAGATGAAGACGCACAGCAAGGGAGCCTCGCGCGTGGCGGATCAAGGCAAGTTCCACATCCTCGGGTTCATCCAGGCGCGGAGCGTCCTGTTTCTGGTTTTCGCGGTCGTGGTGGCGCTGTCGCCGATGGTGCTCTACCCGATCTTTCTGATGAAGATCTACTGCTTCATCATCTTCGCCTGCGCCTACAACCTGCTGCTGGGGTACACCGGGCTCATGAGTTTCGGCCACGCGGCGTTTTTCGGCACGGGTGCCTATCTCTGCGGTTATGCGGCGACGCAATGGGGGCTGCCCGTCGAACTGGCGGTGCTGGCGGGCACGGTCTTCGCCGCTTTTCTGGGGGTGGTGTTCGGCTGGGTCGCGATCCGGCGGCAGGGGCTCTATTTCGCGATGATCACGCTGGCGCTGGCGCAGATGGTCTATTTCATCGCGCTCAAGGCGCCCTTCACCGGCGGTGAGGACGGCATCCAGTCGGTGCCGCGTGGTGTCCTGCTGGGGATCGTCGATCTCGAAAACGACACCGCGCTTTACTGGGTGATGGCGGTGATCGTGCTGGCGGTGGTGGCGTTCTACAACCGCATCGTGCATTCGCCGTTCGGACAGGTGCTGCGGGCGATCCGCAACAATGCCGAGCGGGCGAAATCGCTTGGCTACGACGTGGACCGCTACAAGCTCTTCTCCTTCACCATCTCGGCGGCCCTGTCGGGTTTCGCGGCCTCGCTCAAAACGGTGATCTTCGGCATTGCGACGTTGACCGACGTGTCGGTGACCACTACGACCGAGGTGGTGCTGATCACCCTGGTGGGCGGCATCGGAACTATCTTCGGCCCGGTGGCGGGGGCCTATCTGGTGCTGGCGCTCGAGCATTTCCTGGCGCCATACGGCCCCTGGGTTCTGCTCATCCAGGGCGCGGTCTTCATGGTCTTCGTGCTGATCTTCCGGGAAGGGCTGATCGGCGGGCTGCAGAAGCTCTGGAAGCAGCATCTCTAGCTCCGGCGGCCTGCGACAGATCGCCCCCCTGCTCTGGTTGGAGGGCGAGCGGTGTCTATCTACAAAGAATGCGGAGAGGGGCTTCAAGGCTGTCCGCAGTCGGGCCGTCAACGCCTTCTCCGCGTGTAACGAAAGGATTTTACATGGCAAAGCAGCTTGAAAACAAGGTCGCGATCGTGACCGGCGGTGCAAGCGGTATCGGTCTTGCAAGCGTCGAAACCTTTGTGGCGCAGGGCGCCAAGGTGTTGATCGCTGATATCCAGGACGAGCAGGGCGCCGCGCTCGAGGCTCGGCTGGGAAGCGATGTCGCGTACAAGCACACCGACGTCACCAGCGATGCGGATATCGAGGCGATGGTCGATTTCGCCGTCGAGAAATTCGGCAAGCTCGACATCTTGTACAACAATGCCGGCGCGCAGGGCAGCCCTGCGCCGCTGGTCGACATGCCCGCCGACGGGTTCGACAAAACCATGGCTCTGCTGCTGCGGTCGGTCGTGCTGGGCCACAAATACGCCGCGCGGCAGTTTCAGAAACAGGGCACGCCGGGCGCCATCGTCACCACCGCCAGCGCCGCAGCGCTCGAGGGCGGGTGGAGCGCGGCCGGCTATACCATCGCCAAGCACGGGGTGCTGGGTGTGATCCGCCAGGCCGCGGCCGAGCTGGCGCCGCTGGGAATCCGGTCGAATGCGATCTGCCCGGGCATCATCATGACGCCGATCATGCCGCATTCTTTCGGTGTGCCCGACGATCAGGCCGAGGCATTCATGGAATATCTCAGCAAGCGCGTGGCCAGGGTTCAGCCCATCGGGCGGGCGGGCCAGCCCGAGGACATCGCCAATGTCGCGGCCTTCCTTGCCAGCGATGCCGCCGGGTTCGTGACCGGAGCCGTGATCCCGGTGGATGGCGGAGGCACCGCGATCACCCTCAACAGCTTCGCCGCCGACGCAGTGAAGGCGGCTGAGGATTTCAAGGCCGGCAAACCAGTCTGACGGCCTGAAGTCGCGCGGGGCCGCAGCCGGAACGGGCGCGGCCCCCGCCCCGCCGCTGTCTAGATCTAGCGCCCCCTGAAGGCCGGCTTGCGCCGCTCGGCAAAGCTCGTGACCCCCTCCCAGGCGTCGTCGGTCGCCGCGAGCCGCGCCAGCGCCTGTGCCTCGTGCTCGAGCTGCGTCTCGAAGGCTTCGGTCCGGGCGGTCATCATCGTCCGCTTGATATCGCCATAGGCCAGCGTCGGCCCCGCCGCGAGCTTGCGGGCGAGCTTTTCCGACGCCGCCCCCAGCTCTTCTGCGGGCAGCACGAAATCCGCCAGACCCGCCGCCTCGGCCTCGGCCGCGGTCAGCGCCTCGGAGAGCAGCAGAAAGCGCTTGGCCCGAGACAGGCCCATGCGGTTCGACAGGGACACGGTCGAGCCCGAATCCGCGCAGAAGCCGATCATCGAGAAGGCCGCGTTGAAGCTCACCCCCTCGGCGGCAAAGACCACATCGGCCATGGCCACCAGCGACACCGCGCCGCCCGCGACGTCACCCTGTACCGCGCAAACCACGGGCGCGTTCATCCGCTGCATCCGGCCGATGGCCATGTGCAGATCCGAGGTCCATGCGATCACCTTGCCCGGCAGCGCCGCGCGGTCGGTGACAAAGCTGCGGATGTCGCCGCCCACCGAAAAGAACCTGCCCTCGGCGCGAATCAGCACCGCGCGTATATCCGCCCGCGTGGCCAGCGCCACCGAAAGCGCATTCATGTCGGCGCAGAACGGTCCGTCGATGGGGTTGCCCCGCTTCTCCTCGGTCAGTGTCACCTCCGCCAGACCGTCCTCGATCCGGCAGGTCAGTGTGTCCAGTGCAATCACGTCCATGCGGGCTCCTCCCGTTCCCTGAAGCTCTTGCCTATTTTGTACATATACGTACGATTAGCAAGAGAACGACTTGCGGGAAGGCGGGATTTTTCCTTCCCGACCACGGGAGGGGAGGGCCCATGGACGATCTGCAAACCCGTGGCTACAGTGAAGATGCGCCACCCGAGGGGTTCACGCAACTCACCGGACGCATGCCGATCGAAGCCCATGCCGGCCCGTTCTACGAACGTTGCACCGAAAGGGGCGTTTGGCAGCTCGGCTTCCGCGTGACCACGGCCAAGCTGAACGGTTTCGGAATCTGTCATGGCGGGGTGCTGGCGACCTTCGCCGACATTCAGGGAAGCGCGCTGAAAAAAACGCTGGGGCTGAAGGGAAAGTCGCCCACGGTCACGTTGTCGCTGGATTATGCCGGCCCCGCACCGGAAGGCGCCTGGGTGCAAAGCACGCCGGAGCTCGTGCGCGAGACCGGCTCTATGCTGTTCTTCCGCGCACTGATCGAGGCGGATGGCGTGCCCTGCCTGCGCGCAAGCGGCATCTACCGGCTGTTGCTGGATTGATCCTTCTGGAGAAAGCCACGTGCCTCGGCGCGGCTCTCCAAAGATCCGGTGCCACGCATGAGGATCTGTGTCCGGTTCTCGAGTTCGATGGCTGTCTGCAGGCTGCCAGTCTCGAGATTGGCCCACATGCCGCGCTTGGTCATCCAGATGCCCATTTTCCCGTTCTCGGATATCATTCCCGCCAGCGCCTGCGCCTCGGCCAGCAACGCCTCCGGCTCGGTCAGCCGCAGCACCAGGCCGATGCGTTCGGCCTCTTCGGCCTCGACCATGCGGCCGGTCAGCATCATCTCGAACGCGCGCGTGATGCCCAGCACCCGGGGCAGAAGCCAGCTCACCCCGATGTCGCAGCTCGACATGCCAACGCGAATGAAGGCCGAGTTGAACCGGCAGGCGGTCGACCCGATCCGCGTGTCGCAGGCCAGCGCGAGTCCCAGACCCGCGCCCGCCGCCGCCCCGTTCACTGCCGCGATCGTGGGTTGCGGGATCGCCCGCAGCCGGGTCACGACCGAGGCGTATTTCTCCTGCCTGGCCATCCAGAACCCGGTATCGTCCGAGGCGTCGGAGGCCAGCGACAGGTCGAACCCCGCGCAGAAGCCCTTGCCCTCGCCGCTCAGCACCAGCACCAGCGCGTCGGACCGCGCCACTTCGTCGAGCTGTGCCAGCAGCAGGTCGACCATGCCGTCGGTCAGCGCGTTGCGCTTCTCCGGACGGTTCAGCCGCATGGTGGCGACCGGGCCGTCGATCTCTAGCAGGACCTCGCTCATCGCCCCTGCCGTTCCTTCGCCTGGCTGGCCTTCAGCGCCTCGCGGGCTTTGTCCCAGTCCTCGTCGCTCATCTTCGACATTTCGGCAAAGGTGGAATGCGCAGTCAGCCGGTGACCACCATCGATGGGTATGGTGACCCCGTTCACGTAGGAGCATTCGTCCAGCATCAGGAAGATGAGGATATTGCGCAGCTCGTCCATCTGGCCGTAGCGGCGCATCGGTACCATGTCGGGCTGGGTCGCGCCGAAGGACGACCCCGGGATCGGGTTCAGCTTTTCCCAGGCGTTCTCGGTCGGGAACGGCCCCGGTGCCACCGCGTTCAGGCGGATGCCCTTCGGCCCCCATTCGGCGGCGAGCGACATGGTCATGGCGTGGACCGCGGTCTTGGCCATGGCGCAGGGCACGACATAGGCCGAGCCCGAGAACACCCAGGTAACGAGGTTCGACAGCACCGTGCCCGGCAGCCCCTCGGCGATCCAGCGCTTGCCGCAGGCATGGGTGGCATAAAAGCTGCCGTCCATAACCGTTGCGCGCACCGCGTCATAGGCGCGGTGCGAGATCGACTCGGTCGGCGCGATGAAATTGGCGCCCGCGTTGTTGACAAGCCCGGTCAGCGGCCCGCCCTGCCAGAGATCACCCACCATCTCGTCGACCGCCTCGGCGTCGCGGATGTTGACGACGCGGTATTCCGCCGTGCCGCCCGAACGTTCGGCGATCTCGGTGCAGGCCTCTTCCAGCACCGCCTCGCGCCGCCCGCAGATAGCCACATGCGCCCCATGGGCGGCAAAGCCCACCGACATCTCCTTGCCCAGCCCGGTGCCGCCGCCGGTCACCAGAATCCGCTTTCCCTTCAGTACGTCGCCGCGATACGGGCTCATAGGCTCCTCCTCCTGCTCCGACGCCAGACTAGCGGCGATCAAGACATATGTATAGCATATAGTACGCTAAGTTACAAAAATCGCGCAAAAAGATAACTTCGCCATTGAAGATATTAGCTAACTTACTATGCTGAACCGTATGGTTTTGCGCGAGGGAGGCGACAGGCGCATGAGCGATTTACCCAAGATGACCAATTTCCGCACCGGGAGGACCGAAGACGGAATCTTGCACCTGATCTTCGACATGCCGGGCCGGTCGATGAATGTGTTCTCCAATGCGGCCATCCACGAAGCCGAGGCCTTTGCCGACTGGCTGGCGGGCGCGGATGTGAGCGGCGTGGTGATCTCGTCGGGCAAGAGCGGCGCCTTTTGCGCCGGTGCCGATCTGGGAGAGTTGTCCGAGGCCTATGACATGATCATGGCCGCCCGCGAGGCCGAGCGCGATGCGCTGACCGTTGCGCATTTCTCGCCCATCGGACGGGCGTTCCGCAAGTTGGAGACGGCGGGCAAGCCGGTCGCGGTGGTGATCCACGGTCTGGCGCTTGGCGGCGGCTGCGAGTTTGCGCTGGGGGCGCATTACCGGGTGCTGAGCGACGCACCCGAAACCCAGGTCGGACTGCCGGAATCGCTGGTGGGCCTGCTGCCGGGCGGCGGCGGCACGCAGCGGATGCCGCGCGTGGTGGGCGTGGCCAGGTCTCTGCCCATGCTGCTGGAAGGCGCGCGCTTCACCGCCGCCGAGGCGCTGGAAAACGGCTTTGCGCAGGCGGTGGTTCCGGCAGAAGAGGCGATTGCCGCCGCCGAGGCCTGGATCCGTAGCACCCCCGATCCGCGTCAGCCCTGGGACCGCGAGGACTGGGTCCCGGTGACCGAGGCCGAGCTGCATGCGGTCACCGATCCGGTGCGCGAAAAGTATCTGCGCGAGACGGGCGGGCATTTCCCGGCGGAGCTGGCGATCCTCGATTGCCTCGACCGGGGGCTGCCGGTCGGCATGGATGCGGGTGTTGCCGCCGAGATCGACGTGTTCAAGGATCTGGTGCAGCGCATCGAGCCGCGCAATATGATCGCGACGATGTTCCTGGGCAGGCTCGACTACGACAAGCGCAAGCGCAAGAATGCGCTGCCCGAGGGGCTGGAGGAATTTGGCGAGGCGGTGAAGGCGGCGATGGCGGCGCGGGTCGCGGAGTTCGGCGAACTGGGGCAGCGCGCGGCTGCTTTCGCCGGGATTGACGGGGCCGCGCCGGGCGATGTGAGTGCAGCGCGGGACGTCGCCGCGCGCAAGCCGCAATGGTTCGAGGACCCGCGGGGCGACGTCGAAGACGCCGCCATGTCGGTGCTATCGGCCGGTGCGACGGTGGCGGCGGACTGGCGCGGCCGGATCGCTTCGCAAGAGCGCAATCTGGCGGATTTCTACTGCGCCACGCGCGCCGGATTCCCGCGTTATCTTGGCGGACCCTTCACCTTCTACACACGCTACGGGGCAAGCTGAGCGCAGGCCCGGGCGGGCGGTGCCGCTGAAAGGCGGCGCCCTGCGGCTATTCCGCCCCGCCGGAGGCCATCATAGGTTCCTCGCAATCAATTCCTTCATGATCTCCGACGTGCCGCCATAGATGCGCTGCACCCGCGCATCCGCGTAAAGCCGGCAGATCTCGTATTCGCGCATGAAGCCGTAACCGCCATGGAGCTGCACGCAGGCATCCACCACGCGGCCCTGCATTTCCGAGCACCAGAGCTTGGCCATCGAGGCCTCGTAGGTCGAAAGCTGTCCGTCGAGATGCCGCGCGATACACTGGTCGAGAAACGCCCAGCCGACCGTCAGCTCGGTCTTCAGCTCGGCGAGCTTGTGTCGGGTGGTCTGAAACTCCGCCACCGCCTTGCCGAAGGCCTGACGCTCGCGCACATAGTCCACGGTGATGTCATAGGCCTTCTGCGCCGATGCGATCGAGGTGGTGCCGATGATCAGTCTTTCCTGCGGCAGTTCGCTCATCAGGATCGCCATCGCCTGACCCTCGGCGCCCAGCGTGTTGGCGACCGGCACGCGTACCTCGTCGAAGAAGAGTTCCGAGGTGTCGGCACTGATCTGCCCCAGCTTGTCGAGGTTGCGGCCGCGGCGAAAGCCCGCGCGGTTCGCCTCGATCACCACCAGCGACATGGCGCCGCGCCCGCGCCCCTCGCCCGTGCGGGTCACGGTGATCACGATATCGGCGTGCTGGCCGTTGGAGATGAAGGTCTTGGCGCCGGAGATCACCCAGTCGTCGCCATCTCGCACGGCCTTGGTCCGCACACCCTGAAGGTCGGACCCGGTGCCGGGCTCGCTCATGGCGATGGCGCAGACCAGCGAGCCGTCGACCATGCCCGGCAGCCAGCGCTGCTTCTGCTCGGGCGTGGTGTGTTTCAGCAGATAACCGAGGCAGACGTCCGAATGCACCGAGACATCGGCGGCGGGCCCCATGAAGCCGGAATAGGCAAGCTCCTCGGCGATAACCGTATGCATGCGGAAATCGGCGCCGATTCCACCGTACTCCTCGGGGACCGTGGGGCAGAGGATACCGGCCTCGCCCAACTTTGTCCAAAGCGACCGGTTGACCATGCCGGTCTCTTCCCAGCGCTCGAAATGCGGCGCGATCTCCTCAGCGGCAAAGCGGCGCAGGCTATCGCGCAGCTGCGCGTGGTCGTCCTGGTAGATGGCACGGTTCATCAGCATATGGTCTCCTCCCGACGGCAAAGACGCCACCCCTGCGGCGCATTTGTTGCGTCAGGTTACCATATGCTAGTTTACATATCTCACAAGTCCGAAATCCGCGGCCCGTCACTCTTTCTGTCCAACTCATCGCCGTCGTCGGCCTCGAGATCCTCATCGTTCGACAGGGCAATGAGGTTCTGCTTCATCCCGTAAAGCGTGCGCGAGGTCAGTTCGAGATCATCGCGCGGGATACCTTTGAGAATGCGCGCGTTGAATTCGTCGCTGATCTTGCCGATCTTGGACATCAGCCCGCGCGCCTTTTCGGTCAGGAAGACCCGCTTGACGCGGCGGTCCTTGTCGTCGGGACGCCTCTCAACGAACCCGCCGCTTTGCAGCCGGTCGATGAGCGATCCGAGCGCCACTTTTCCCACGTCCAGTTCGTTCGCGAGACGGGTCTGCTGAAGCCCGTCATTGCGCGAAATGAAGGCAAGAACCCACCATTGCGACCGTGTGATCCCAAGCGGCGCAAGCTCGCGGTCGAAACAGACACGCCGCAAGCGCGAGACATCATGTATGAGGTAGCCGAGCCTCAGATCCCAAGATCTTGTATCTTTCATCGCAATCTCCATACCTGCCGCGCCGCAGAAAACCGTATGATTTCGACTATATTCGCTATCATACTGTCATAGCAATGCAATATGTGCCTTCGTTTGATGTGGTTGCGTCCGGTCGATTCGACGCATCGTGGTCACATATTTGAGTCCCTCCCGAAACTCAAGCTGAGCGCGCGAACCGGCGCGTGAGCTGCATAACAGACGCGGCATAGAGGAAGGTCTCAACCGAGGCGATGGCGGCTTCGAATTTCCTGGCGCGGCGGCGCTTGCGGTTGATCGTCGCCAACAGGCCTTCGCTCTTGGGGCTTTCCCGCTTTACAGGTTAAATGCTAAAGCATACTGTACGCTAGTATAGTTACTTTTATCCGATCTGGGAGGAGCCGATGCGGAAATCCAAGAAAGTCATCGTCAGTTGTGCGATCACGGGGTCGATTCATACGCCCACCATGTCGCCCTTCCTGCCCGTCGCGCCCGAGCGAATCGGCGCCGAGGCCATCGCCGCCGCCAAGGCCGGCGCGGCGATCCTGCATCTGCACGCCCGAAAGCCCGAGGACGGCTCCCCGAGCCAGGACCCGGAGCATTACAAGTTGTTTCTTCCGCAAGTGAAGGAAAGCTGCGACGCGGTGGTAAACATCACCACCGGCGGCGGCCTCGGGATGACGCTGGATCAGCGGCTGGCGGCGGCGATGTGGGCGCAACCCGAAATCGCCTCGATGAACATGGGCAGCCTGAATTTCAACATCTCGGCTGCTGCGGGAAAAATTTCCGTATTCGAGCAACCCTGGGAAAAGCCCTATCTGGAGATGACGAAGGACTTCATCCTGTCGAACACCTTCGCCCAGATCGAGCGCGGCATCACCGAGCTGTCGGCCAACGGGTCGAAGTTCGAATTCGAGTGCTACGAAATCGGCCATCTCTACAACCTCGCGCATTTCGTCGACCGGGGGCTGGTGAAGCCGCCGTTCTTCATTCAGGGCGTGTTCGGCATCCTCGGCGGCATAGCCGCCGAGACGGTGCATCTGGCACATATGCGCGAGACCGCCGAGCGGCTTTTCGGGGACGACTATTTCTTCTCTTGCCTCGGAGCGGGGCGGCACCAGATGCCCTTCGCCACGATGAACGCGCTGAATGGCGGGCATGTGCGCGTGGGGCTGGAGGATTCCATCTACATCTCGAAAGGCAAGCTGGCAGAGTCGAACGCAGATCAGGTGGCCAAGATCATCCACATCCTCGACGAACTGTCGATCGAGGTCGCAACGCCCGACGAAGCACGAGCGATGCTGGAATTGAAGGGAGCCGACAACGTCGCGTTCTAAGCCTGAAGGGTCTGCCTTATGAATAATCCGGCTTTGGGGGCGATCAGCGCCCCTGCCGGTAGTCCCGCCAGAAGCTGCAGGCGCCCGATCCGATGATGATCGCCGCGCCGATCAGCGTCCAGGTGTCGGGCAGTTGCGAGAAGACCAGAAAGCCCCAGATCGTGCCCCAGATCATCAGCGTGTACTGAACTGGCGCCAGCACCACGGCTTGCGCCAAGTCAAGCGCCTTGATGATGCTGAATTCGGCCAGCCCTGCCGTCACCGCCGTGCCGAACATGATCGCGACGACCTGCCAGCTGAGCGGGGTGGTCCAGATGAAGGGCAGGGGCGCGGTCAGCGACAGGCTCGCGATCAGGCCGGTATAGGCGACGGTCGTGTGCAGCGGTTCGTCGCCGCTGAGCACCCGCGACAGAATCTGGCGCAGGGCAAAGGCGGCGGCGGTCACAAGGATCAGGACGATCGCCGGGTGGAACACGCCAAGGCCGGGCCGAATCACGACCAGCGTGCCTAGGAACCCCAGCCCCACCGCGATCCAGCGGTGCGGGACCACCTTTTCGCCTAAAAACAGCGCGGAAAGCACCGTCACCATGAAGGGCGCGACGAAGGTCACCGCCAGCGCGTCGGCCAGCGGGACAAAGGCTACGGCAAAGATGAAGCTGGTCGAGGTCACCACCGCCGTCAGCCCGCGCGCCACCTGCAAGCGCCAGTGCCGGCTGCGCAGGATCGGCGTGCCGTGCCGCATGAGCAGCCAAACCACTCCCGCAAACAACCCGAGCTGCCGGGTCCACGAGACTTGCAACGGATGCATGTAAGCAGTGAGCAGCTTCGCCATCATGTCCGAGGTGGCGTAGAACAGAAAGCCGCCCGCCATGAACAGGATGCCTTGCAGCGTCTCGGCCGCGGTGGGCAAGCGCAGCCCGGTGGCGTGTTGCACGCTCATGCGTGGGGCTCAGGCACGCGCCTTCGCGTCCTGCGCCATCTGACGAGCGATGATGAGTTTCATGATCTCGGCGGACCCTCCGGCGATGCGAGTGATTCGCGCATCGGCATAGGCGCGGGCAATGGGATATTCCCACATGTAGCCCCAGCCTCCGTGCAGTTGCAAACACTCGTCCACCACCTTGCAGTGCAGATCGGTCGAAATCATCTTGAGCATCGCCGCATCCACCGCGTCGAGCTTTCCTTCCATGAAAAGCGCGATGCATTTGTCGGTGAAGACGCGGGCCGAAACGGTTTCGGCCTTGAGTTGAGCCAGCTTGAACTGGGTGTTCTGCTGGTCGAATATCGACATGCCAAAGGCATTGCGGCCCATGGTGTAATCGACCGTCTGATCGATCACGGTCTCGGCCACCGTGGTCGAGCGCACCGCCTGCGCCAGCCTCTCCTGGCTGAGCTTGGTCATCATCAGCTTGAAACCTTCGCCCTCGGCACCGAGC
This sequence comes from Martelella sp. AMO21009, assembly GCF_053484295.1. Taxonomy (NCBI): domain Bacteria; kingdom Pseudomonadati; phylum Pseudomonadota; class Alphaproteobacteria; order Hyphomicrobiales; family Aurantimonadaceae; genus Martelella; species Martelella sp. AMO21009. Next base: position 53,491 of record NZ_JBAKFR010000012.1, on the reverse strand, counting down.
ATGTTCTCGGGCGGCAGGCGCATATTGTCAAAGAACAGCTCCGAAGTGTCCTGCGCCTTCATCCCCAGCTTGTCGAGGTTCTTGCCACGCTGGAAGCCGGGCCGGTCGCCCTCGACCAGAAACAGGGTCACGCCCTTGGCGCCCGCTTCGCTGTCGGTCTTGGTGGCCAGCACCAGCACGTCGCAAAGCTGGCCATTGGAGATGAACACCTTCTGCCCGTTGATGACGAACTCGTTGCCGTCACGCACCGCGCGGGTCTTGATCGCCTTGAGGTCCGAGCCTGCATGCGGCTCAGTCATGCCGAGCGAGCCGATCCATTCGCCGGTCACCATCTTGGGCAGGAATTTCTTCTTCTGCGCCTCGGTGCCGAAGCTGGCGATATAGGTCGCCACCAGATCGGTGTGGATCAGGAACCCGGGGCCCGAGGCGCCCGCGCGCCACAGCTCCTCGAAGACCACGACGTCGAAGAGATAGTCGAGCCCCAGTCCGCCGTATTCCTCGGGAACGGTGCAGCAGAGCATGCCCTGCTCGCCCGCCTTGAGCCACAGCTCGCGCGGGACGATGCCGTCCTTCTCCCATTGCGCGTGATAAGGCACGATCTCTTTTTCTACGAATTTTCGGACGGAGCCCCGAAACATTTCGTGTTCTTCGCGGAACAGAGTCCTCTCGATCATGTCCGACCCTCTCTTAGTAATCTAGTGTACTTTATCATTGGAGCCTTTCGTAATCTACCTTACAGTTTGGATTCGGACAATAATGTGCGTCACGAATTGAGGGCGATGCGGTGTTCCGGCGCCGCGAGGGCGATGAGGGCGGCGCGGCGGGCGTCGGGCGAGAGGCCGCGCAGGTCGGCGAGCCCGTGCTCGGTGATGACGATATCGGTGTCGAACCGCCCCAGCGAAGCCGGGCCGGTGGCGTCTTGCGACTTGACGATGCGCGAGACCCTACCGCCTCCGGCGGTGGAGGGCAGGGCGACGAGGCGCAGCCCGCCGGACCCCCGCGCGCCTGCCGCGAAATCCGAGGCGCCGCCGGGGCCCGAGATTGGCCCCTTGGGTGTGGCTTCCGCATGGACCTGCCCCTCGAGATCGACCTCGATCGCGGAATTGATCGTTATGAAGTTGTCGATGCCCGCGATCACCCGCAGATCGTGGGTGTGGGAGGGCGGCCGGAAGTTGAACTCCGGCCCCGGAAGCGCGCCGTAGAGCGCGCGCGTACCGATGGCGACACCCGCGGTGATCGGATTTTCAGCCCGCAGGGCGCCCGATTGCAGAAGGTGCAGGGTCGAATCGCCGATGAGGCCGGAGTGGATGGCGAGGCCCCGCTTGCCGGTCAGCCCGCGCAGCACCGTCTCGGGCACGCGCCCGATCCCGGCCTGAAGCGTTGCGCCATCGGGGATGACGGTCGCGGCGTGCCGGGCGATGGCCTCGGCCACCGCATCGCTGCCCGGATCCTGGGTGCCAGGTGTCTGCGGCGCCTCGATGACGGCACTCAGCCGGTCATAGGGGATGCCCCGCGTGCCCCGCGTCGCGGGCATCAGGGGGTTCACATGCGCGATGATCGTCTCGCATCCCTGCCAGAGATCGGCGGCGAAATCCGTGACCGCGCCGAAGCTGCAATTGCCCTCGGCATCGGGCGGCGCAACCATGACCAGCATCGTCGAGGGCGGATTGCGGTCGAGCCAGTGGAGAATTTCGCGATAGGGCAGGGGGAGGAAGTCCACCCGCGCCTGCCCCATCAGTTCGGGCAGCATGAAGAAACTGACGACCGTTGCGCCCGTCTCCAGCAGATAGGAGGGACGGTTAAGCCCCGGCACGAAGATCGACGTGAAGCGCAGGCCGGGACGGGAGAGGCGCGACAGCCCCTCCCGGAACGCATCGGATTCGCCCGAGCAGGCCCCGATCCAGCACAACCCGCTGTCGGGCAGGTAGCGGCCGAGCGCGTCGGGCGAAATGTGCGCGGGCATCAGTCGACGAACTTGTGGAAGTCGGGTTTGCGTTTTTCGTTGAAGGCGTTGACGCCTTCCTTGGACTCGTCGCTCGCGTAGTAGAGCTTGACCGCGTGCAGCGCGAGGTTCGAGATGCCGCGAATGCTGTCGCTGTCGGCGTTGAACGAGCGTTTGAGGAAGGCGAGCGCGGTGGGCGAGCGCTCGGCGATGGTGTCGGTCCATTTGGTGACGGCCGCGTCCAGCTCCTCCATCGGCACGGCCTTGTTGACCAGTCCCATGGCGACGGCCTCCTCGGCGGAATACATCTCGTTGAGATACCAGATCTCGCGGGCCTTCTTCTCGCCCACCACGCGGGCGAGCAGCGCGGTGCCCCAGCCCGCGTCGAAGGAGCCCACCTTGGGACCCACTTGGCCGAACTTCGCCGAGGTCGCGGCGATGGCCAGATCGCAGAGCGTCACCAGCACGTTGCCGCCGCCGATGGCGAAGCCGTTAACGCGGGCGATGACTGGCTTGGGGATGTCGCGGATCAGGCCCTGGATCTCGTCGATGGGCAGGCCGACCACGCCGCGCCCGTCGTAATTGCCCTCATGTGCGGACTGGTCGCCGCCGGTGCAGAAGGCCTTGTCGCCCGCGCCGGTCAGCACGACGGAGGAAACGCCCTTGTCGTTGGCGGCGAGATTGAAGGCGGTGATCAGCTCTTCCAGCGTCCGGCCGCGAAAGGCGTTGTAGACCTTGGGGCGGTTGATGGTGATCCAGGCGGCACGGCCCTTCATTTCATAGAGGATGTCGGTGAATTCGGGGATGATGGCCATTGGTTTTTCTCCTCACTGACCGGCGCTCGGGCCGGCGTTTCGCTTTTTGTAGATACCGTTGCAGCGTGCCACCGGCTGGCCTTCGACGCGCATCAGCGCCTGGAAAAAGGTCAGCGAGCGGGTGTCTCGGGTGATTTCGGGGCGGGCCTCGACCCAGTCGCCCTCGCGCACGGGCGCGAGGAAATCGATCGACAGCGTAACGGTGGGGGCGGCACCCGAGAAGGTGCCGACCTCTATGCCATAGCCCAGCATGTCGGCGAAGACCGCGAGCAGCCCGCCATGGCAGGTGCCCGCCGCGTTCAGATGCCGCGCCTTGCAGCGGAAGCCGAGTACTGCGCCCGCCGGTCCCTTCGCGATATAGAAGGGGCCGTTGAAGCGCTCGGCCTCGGTGCCGTTGTCTAGCAGGACAAAGCCCTTGGGCACGACATCGGCCTGATCGTCGGTCTGCATCATACCATGTTCATGCCGCCCGAGACCGAGATGGCCTGGCCGGTGATGTAGGAGGCGTCGGAGGAGGCGAGGAAGGCAACGATGCCGGCGTAATCCTCGGGCTCGCCCATGCGGCGCAGCGGGATGCCGCGGACCATGGCGTCTTTCCACTTCACCGCCTGTTCGCCCTCGCCCAGGACCTGCTGCATCATCGGCGTGTTGGTGGGGCCGGGGCAGACCGCGTTGAGCAGCACGCCAGAGCGCGCCAGCTCGCGCGCGATGGATTTGGTGAAGGAGATCATGCCGCCCTTGCAGGCGGAGTAGACCGCCTCGGTTGCGGTGCCGACGCGCGCGGCATCAGAGGCGATGTTGACCACCCGCCCGCCGCCACGCTCGACCATGCCGGGCAGCACGGCCTTGTGGGTGTTGAGCGGGCCGTTAAGGTTGATCGAAATGATTTTATCCCAGAGGTCCTTGTCAGTATCGAGAAACGGCGCGGGCCTGTCCCAGCCCGCGTTGTTCACCAAAAGCCAGGTCGGGCCGAGATCGGATTCGGCCTGAGCCACCGCCGCCTCGACGGCCGCTTTGTCCGACACATCGACGCCGTAGATCTTGACCGCGCCGCCCGCGGCGATGGCCTCTTTTGCGGTTTCCTCTGCCGTGTCAGGCTTCAGATCGAAGACTGCAACCTTGCAGCCTTCCGCGGCCAGACGCAGCGTGATCGCCTTACCGATTCCTTGGCCTCCGCCGGTGACGATGGCCATTTTTCCCTTTAAATCTAGCACGTTGCCTCCCTCTGTCCTGGCTTCGGACGCCATGGCGCCCGGTATTGAAAACAGCTCTTGTGTAATTAGTATACTTGCGTACGATACGCTTTCAAGGTATTTCTTGCGGCCACCGGAAGGAGACAAGATGACATGGCAGAGACGAGTCTGAAATCCGTGGCGGGCTATCTGCCGCTGTTGCGGTTCGACCGGATGGTTGCCCGCAAAGAGCTGCGCTGGTCGGGGCTTGGCGGCTCGGGGCGGGGCATGCGCGCGGTGGCGTGCTGGGACGAGGACCCGGTGACGATGGCGGTCGAGGCGGCGCGCAAGGTGCTGGACGCGGGCGCGCCGGAAGCGGTGAGTTTCGCCTCTACCTCGGCGCCCTTCACTGATCGCTCGCAGGCGGGCATTGTGGTCGATGCGCTGCAATTGCCTTCTACCCTCATGACTCAGGACGTGGCCAATACGCGCCGCGCGGCGGTGACCGCCTTGCTGCGCGCGCTGAAGGGCGGCGCGCCCGAGCTGATCGTGGCCGGAGAAAAGCGCAAGGCAGCGCCGGGGACCGCGCCGCATCTAAACTGGGGCGACGGGGCGGCGGCGGCGCTGACCGGCCCGGGCACCGGCGTTGCGCGGATGCTGGGCGCGGCTTCGGTTCATGCCGATCTGCTCGACATCAACACGAGCGCGGAACGCGGCGTGCCCTATGCGGCCGAGGACCGGTTCTCGCGCGAGGAGGCGGTGTCCGAGGTCTATGTCCCCGCGATCCGGGCGGCGCTGGCCGATGCGGGGATCACGGCGGACGAGATTGCGCTGACGGTGGTGCCCGAGCCGGTCTCCGGCACCTATAAGGCGGTGGCGAAAAGCTGCGGGCTGAAGGCGCCGAACCTCTGTGAGGAGATCGCCGCGCAGGCAGGCGAGCTGGGCGTGGCGATGCCGCTTTTCGGTCTGGCGCTGGCGCTGGACCGGGCGGCTGTCGGGGACAATATCCTGCTGGCGGGGTTTGGCAACGGCGCCGATGTGCTGGTGCTGGAGGCGACCGGCGCGGGCAATGGTAGCGCCTCTGAGGCGTTGGCGCAGGGCGCGGTGCTGGACAGCTACACGCGGTTTCTGAACCTCACCGGCATGCTGGCGCTCGACTGGGGACCACGTGCGGAGGTGAACCAGAAGGTCTCGGCCTCAACCCTGCTGCGCCACGGGCGCGACATGCACGGCTTTGTCGGCGGGCGCGATCAGGGCGGCAACGTGCAGTTTCCCAAGACGCCCATTCCGGTGCGCCCCGATGCGACGGGGCCCGAGGAGTATGAGGACGTGATCCTGCGGGACGTGCCGGCGAAGGTGGCCTCAATCACCGCCGACCGGCTGAATTTCACCCCCGACCCGCCGTTCCGCTTCGGCCTGGTGCAGTTCGAGAACGGCGCGCGGCTGGTGATGGAGCATTGCGACGTCGAGGGGCCAAGCCCCGAAGTGGGCGACCCGGTGCGGATGCGGTTCCGCATCAAGGCGATCGACCGGCAGCGGCAGTTCCGCAGCTATTTCTGGAAAGCGGCGCCCATTGCGCGCCCCAAGCTGGCGCAGGAGGGCTGAGCCCATGGCAAGCGGCATCAAGGACAAGGTCGTCATCCTCGGCATGGGATGCTCGGAATTCGGCGAGCGCTGGGACATGTCCTCGGACGATCTGATGGTGGAAGCCTTCACCGAGGCGCTGGCGGATGCGGGCATCGAGAAGACGCGGATCGAGGCGGCCTGGCTGGGCTCGGCGCTGGACGATGTGAATATCGGCAATTCGGCGATCCCGCTGGCCACCGCGCTGCGACTGCAGGGCATCCCCGTGACGCGGGTCGAGAACATGTGCGCCACCGGCACCGAGGCGCTGCGCGGCGCGGTCTATGCGGTGGCGAGCGGTGCCGCGGACATCGCGCTTGCGCTGGGGGTCGAGAAGCTGAAGGACACTGGCTTTGGCGGGTTGCCGATCCGCACGAAGGGCTCGGTCAACGACCTGTGGATGCCCTATGGGTCTTCGCCGGGCACATTCGCTCAGCTTGCGGGTGCCTATCGGGCGAGACACGGGGTCGCCGCCGAGGATCTGAAACGCGGGATGGCGCATGTGAGCTGGAAGAGCCACCAGAACGGCGCGCTGAGCCCCAAGGCGCATCTGCGCCGACCGGTGGACATGGACACGATCCTGAACGCGCCGCTGATCGCCGATCCGCTGGGCCTTTACGATTGCTGCGGTGTGTCGGACGGCGCGGCCTGCGCCATCGTCGCCACGCCCGAGATCGCCAAGGCGCTGGGGAAGGCGAAAGAGGATCTGGTCGCCGTGAAGGCGCTGCAGGTCTGCACCAGTCACGGTTGGGAAAGCCAGTTTGGCGCCTGGGACGGGTCCTATGTGCCGGGCACGCAGATGGCGGCGAAAAAGGCCTATGCCGAGGCGGGAATCTCCGACCCCAAGGCCGAGATCAGCCTCACCGAGGTGCATGATTGTTTCTCGGTCACCGAACTGGTGACCATGGAGGATCTGGGGCTTTCGGACCCCGGTCGCGGCGCTTTCGACTATCTCGACGGGCGCTACGACCGCGACGGGGCGATCCCGGCGCAGGTGGACGGGGGACTCAAATGCTTCGGCCACCCGGTCGGCGCCAGCGGGCTGCGCATGGCCTATGAGGTGCACGCCCAGCTTCTGGGCCGTGCCGGGCAGCGGCAGCTCCGCGACGTGAGCTTCGGGCTCACCCACAATCTCGGGGGACAGCCGTCGAACTCGGTCTCCTCGGTTTCGATTTTCGGACGGCTCTAAGGGAGGGAAGGCCATGGGAGGACGCTATTACGAAGGGTTCGAGCGCGGCGAGGTGATCCGCCACGACACCCGAAGGACGGTGACTGAAACGGACAATATTCTGTTCACCACGCTCACCATGAACCCGGCGGCGATCCATATCGACTACGATTACAGCGCCAAGACGGAATTCGGCAAACCGCTGATGAACTCGGTCTTCACGCTGGGCCTCGTGGTGGGGCTGAGCGTCGGCGACACGACGCTGGGCACAACGGTGGGCAACCTCGGCTGGGAAGAGGTGAAGTTTCCGAAGCCGGTCTTCATCGGCGACACGATTCGCGCCGAGACCCAGGTGCTCGACATGCGGGTCAGCAAGTCGCGGCCCACGCAGGGCATCGTGACCTTCCTGCATCGCGGACTGAACCAGCGCGACGAAGTGGTGTGCGAATGCAAGCGGCTCGCCCTGATGATGCGGGAACCGGTATGAACCTGACCGCACTTCTCTTCGTTCCCGCCGACAGCGAGAAGAAATTCCTCAAGGCGCAGGACTGCGGCGCCGACGGGCTGATCCTCGATCTCGAGGACAGCGTGGCGCCGCCGAACAAGCCCGCCGCCCGGGAGGGGCTGGGCACCTGGATCGACGCGCACGGCGGGTCATTCGATTTATGGGTGCGGGTGAATCCGTTCGATACCGGTCTGACCGCAGACGATCTGAAAGCCATCGTGCGTCCCGGGCTCGCGGGCATCATCCTGCCCAAGGCCGATGGCGGACAGGATGTGGCACATCTGTCTGATCTTCTCGACCCGCTGGAGATGGCGGCGGGCATGGCGCCGGGCACGGTAAGGGTGATCGTCGTGGCCACCGAGACGGCGGCGGCGATGTTCAACCTGGGCTCCTACGCGCCCGCGCATCCGCGTCTGGCGGCACTGACCTGGGGGGCGGAGGATCTGTCCGCCGTAATCGGCGCCACCGCCAACAAGGAACCGGACGGCGACTGGACCGCGCCCTATCAACTCGCCCGCTCGCTCTGCCTGATGGCGGCGGCCAATGCGGGCGTGCCCGCGCTCGATACGCTTTATGCGAATTTCCGCGACCCCGAGGGGCTGGAGGCCTCCTGCCGGATCTCGCGGCGGGACGGCTTTTTCGGGCGGCTCGCAATACATCCCGCGCAGGTCGCGGGCATCCGGAAGACCTTTGCGCCCAGCGACGAAGACGTGGACCTCGCCCGCCGCATCGTCGCCGCTTTTGACGAAAACCCCGGTCTCGGCACCATCGGGATCGACGGCAAAATGTATGACATCCCCCATCTCAAGGCGGCGCGACGGACGCTCGCCTCGGTGGACGGGGCCTGAGGGAGGACCACCCATGAATGACAACGCAGAAGCACATGAAGAGACCCTGAACGCGATCCGCGACGGCGTGCGCGGCGTGGTGAGCCAGTTCGACCCCGATTACTGGCTGGAACGCGACGAGGACGGCAGGTTCCCGCACGAGTTCCACAAGGCCATGGCCGAGGGCGGCTGGCTGGGCATCACGATGCCCGAGGAATACGGCGGCTCGGGCCTGGGCGTGACCGAGGCGGCGATCATGATGCACGAGGTTGCGAGCCACGGCGGCGGCATGGCGGCGGCCTCGACGGTGCATATCAATCTCTTCGGCCCGCATCCCGTGGTGGTGTTCGGCTCGCCTGAGCAGAAATCGGAATGGATCCCCCGGCTGGTTTCGGGGCAGGACAAGGTGGCCTTCGGCTTCACAGAACCCGACGCGGGACTCAACACCACTCGGATCAAGACATTCGCCGAGAAGGTGCCCGGCGGCTACCGGGTGAACGGGCAGAAGGTCTGGACCTCGACAGGGCAGGTGGCCAACAAGATCATGCTGCTGACCCGGACCAAGAGGTTCGAGGACTGCAAGAAGCCCACCGACGGCATCACCATCTTCTACACCGATCTCGACCGCACCCATATCGAGGTGCAGCGCATTCCCAAGATGGGCCGCAAGGCGGTGGATTCGAACACGGTCTTCATCGAGGATCTGTTCATCCCCGACGAGCACAGGGTCGGCGAGGAGGGGAAGGGGTTTTCCTATATCCTGCACTCGCTGAACCCCGAGCGCATTCTCGTGGGCACCGAGGCGGTGGCGATCGGGCGCGACGCGCTGGCGCGGGCGACGCAATACGCGCGCGAACGCGTGGTCTTCGACCGGCCGATCGGCATGAACCAGGGCATCCAGCATCCGCTGGCCGAGAAGTGGATGTATCTCGAAAGCGCCTGGCTGATGCTGTTGAAGGCGGCCGAGCTTTACGACAGCGGCAAGCCCTGCGGCGCCGAGGCGAACGCGGGCAAGTTTCTGGGCGCGCGGGCGGGTTACGACGCCTGCCTGCAATCGGTGCTGACCCATGGCGGCTTCGGCTATGCCAAGGAGTACCATGTGGAGCGCCTGCTCCGCGAGGTCACGGTGACCCGCATCGCGCCGGTGACCGAGCAACTGATCCAGAGCTTCATCGCCGAAAAGGTTCTCGATCTGCCCAAGAGCTACTAGAGCCGCGCGGGCCTGCCCGTGCGCAGCCAACGAATAAGGACAGGGAGGACGACATGGGATTGATGGATGGCAAGGCGGTGGTGGTCACCGGCGCCGCGCGCGGGGTCGGCAGGGCCGTCGCGATCGAAATGGCCAGGGCCGGCGCGGGTGTGGTGGTGAACGATCTGGGCGTGTCGCTGAAAGGCGACGACAGCTCCGACACGCAGCCCGCGCAGGAGGTGGTGCAGGAGATCGAGGCGATGGGCGGCCGGGCGGTCGCCAATTTCGGATCGGTGGCAAGCTGGGACGACGCCCATGCCATGGTGCAGGCGGCGCTCGACACATTCGGGCGCATCGACGCGGTGGTGAACAACGCGGGCAATCTGCGCGACGTGCTGTTCCACAAGATGACCGAAGAGGAATTCGATGCGGTCATTGCGGTGCATCTGAAAGGCAGCTTCAACGTCTCCCGCGCCGCCGCCCCGCATTTCAAGGCGCAGGGCTCGGGCGCCTACGTGCATATGGCCTCGACCTCGGGACTCATCGGCAATCTGGGGCAGGTGAACTACGGCGCGGCCAAGCTTGGCATCGTCGCCATGTCGAAGTTGATCGCCATCGACATGGCGAGGTTCGGCGTGCGCTCGAACGCCGTGGCGCCCTTTGCCTGGACGCGGATGGTCTCGTCCATCCCGACCGATACGCCCGAGCAGCAAAAGCGCGTCGACGGGCTCAAGAAGCTGGTCCCTGAAAAGGTCGCGGCGCTTTGCGTGGCGCTCTGTTCAGAAGGCGCCTCGGGCGTGACGGGACAGGTCTTCGGGTCGCGCAACAACGAGATCTACCTTTTTTCCCAGCCGCGCCCGCTTCGTACCGCGCACACGGCAGAGGGATGGACGCCCGAGGCCATCGTCGAGCGGGTGTTCCCGCAGTTCGAGAACGACTTCTACCCGCTGCACAAATCGGGCGACGTCTTCACCTGGGACCCGGTCTGATGCCCTTCGATGCGGAACGCCTGAGGGCTTGGGATTTCGGCTGCAAGTCGCAGAGCTACAGCGCGCGCGACGCAATCCTCTACGCGCTTGGCGTGGGCCTGCCGATGACGCCGGGGGAAAGTCCCGACCTGGACTTTCTGCTTGAGGACAGGCTGCGGGTGCTGCCCTCTTTCGCGGTGGTGCTGGCGACGCCCGGCATGTGGCCCAAGAACCCGGCGCTGGAGATTGCCTGGGAAAAGGTGCTGCACATGGCCCATGCCTGCCGGTTCCACACGCCGCTGCCGCCCGCCGCCAAGGTCGAGAGCCGTGCCGAGATCACCGGGCTTTACGACCGCGGCGCCGACAAGGGTTCGGTCTGCATCCTGCGGCGTGAGGTGCGCGACGCGGGCAGCGGCACGCTTTACGCCACCATCGACCAGACCGTGGCAATGCGCGGCAATGGCGGCTTTGGCGGCGATCCGTTGCCGCGCAAGCCGCGCCCCGCAATGCCCGACCGCGCGCCCGATCATGTGGAGCGGATCCAGACATCGCCGCGCGCGGCGCTGATCTATCGGCTTTCGGGCGATTACAACCCGCTGCACGCCGATTACGACGTGGCGCGGCGGGCCGGGTTCAAGGCACCGATCCTGCACGGGCTGGCCAGTTACGGCACCGCCTGCGCGGTGATCCTGCGCGCCTTCTGCGATGGCGACCCGGCGCGGATGCGCTCGCTGGATCTGCGTTTCGCGGGGGTGGTCATGCCCGGCGACACGCTCGATTTCCGGTGCTGGAAAGAGGAGGGCCGTGCGCTGTTCGAGGCGCGTGTGGGCGACCGTATCGTGCTCGATCAGGGAGCTTCAGAGCTCGACTGATCGCCTCCCGGACGCCGCGCGGTCCTCCCCCGCGCGGCGTCACCCGACGAGGTGTGCCCGTAGCGCGCCGATCTCCGCATCGCTCAGGCCGAGCGACTCGGTGGCATAGCGCCTCGTGCCGCCATGGCTGTCGGCGAGGGCCGCGAACATGGCGGCGAGATAGGTCTCGTCCGCAGCGATGACCGGCTCCAGTAGATCGTAGCGGACCTCCCCGAAGTCCACACCCTGATTGCGGCTTTGCAGCCGCGTGCGCAGCGTGTCGCGCACGGCGTTGGTCTTGAGGTAATCCTCGTAGATATCGTCCCGCGCAACGCCCAGCAGATCGAGCAGCAGCGCGATGACGACGCCGGTGCGGTCCTTGCCGGCGGTGCAATGCACTGCGACCGGCGTCTCGTTCTCGAGAAGCGTGCGGAGATAGCGCCGGTAAACCCCGGCGAATTCCAGCGGAATCCGGGCATAGACCGCGCGCATCACATCGGCGCAATCCTCGGCGCACGTGCCGGGTGTGGCAAGCACGGCGGCCAGATCACCGGAGCGAATGTCATGCGCCTCGGTCAGCACGTCGAAACCGGTCCGATCCAGCAGCGGCGAGGGGCGGCGCGCCTTTTCGCCATCGCTGCGCAGGTCGAAGACCCGCGTCACACCCAGCGCGCGCATCCGCTCCAGCCCCTCGGCGCCGACGTCGTCGAAGGCGCCGCTGCGCCAGAGACGCCCGGGCCGGATCTGCCCGCCCGCGGCGGAATAGGGCGCTACGGCGCGGAAATTCAGCGTGCCGGGCACATCGTCCAGGATCCGGTCGGTCATCGCAGAGCCCCCCTGTTTGCCGGATTGTATCGTCCCATCGGTTCCCTCCCGGTCGAGCTGCGTCTTCGGCGGTTGCGGCTCGAACCTTGTCGCGGCCCGGCAATTGGCGGGCACGATGCCCGCGTCGCCCGCCATCAGCGGAGTGAGTCAGGCTTCGCAAGGATCGGGCGCGGCGAAACGGCTGAGGATGTCGCCCGCGAAACAGGCGTTCGGGATACCGTAACAGCGCGTGCAGTCGCCGCGCGCGATCTGCCCGACGGCAAGCCCTGCATCGAGATAGCCGAGCCCCGGTGCCGCCCGTCGCTTCCGGCACGCGCAGGCCGAAAACACTCATTTCGCCAAGGCGGGGGCAGAGATCGGCGGGAAGCTCCCCGCTCCGGTCCCCGCGGGGGTGATACGGCAACAGCTCTTTCGGCGCAAAGCTTCTCAGACTGTCCACCGGCATCGACTGAGCCTCGGTGAGTGCGGAATCCATCTTGCTCCCCCTTTGCCAGCATTATCGTATGCAAGCGTATAAAACGCTATATATATTTTCTTGATCGGACAAGCGAACGCGCAATAATGAGTCAGACTCAGCTTTGGCGGAGGGGCCAGGGGTGATGAGGGGAGGGTATCATGAAAGACGCAATCGGCGGAGGGGGCTATCGGTCCCGCATCCTGGAGACATCGCACTGGCCGGCTTGGGGCGGCCTCGATTTGCAAGAGATCACGCTGGGCGAAGCGCTGCGCCGCACGGCGGAGCGGGCGCCTGACCGGATCGCTCTGATCGAGGGGCTCCACGAGGGCGGGCGGCGCTGGAGCTATGCAGAGATGCTCCGCGACGCCGAGCGCATGGCCCGTGCGCTGCTGCAACGGTTCCGTCCCGGCGAACGTGTGGCGTTCTGGGCGCATAACCTGCCGGAGTGGCTGCCGGTCCTTTACGGCTGCGCCCTGGCGGGGCTGGTGCTGGTTACCGTGAATCCCGCATATCGTCGGCGCGAGCTGCATTACGTGCTGGCGAAATCCCGGGCCGCCGGGCTTTTCGTGAACGACAGCTATCGCGGTCACGACCTCGAGACGACAGCGCGCAAGGCCGCCGCCGATCTGCCCGACCTGCGCGAGATCATCCCCTTGCGCGAGGTCGCGGCCATGCTGGCCGAAGGCACGGCGGCGGCGCCGCTGCCGCAGGTCGCTCCCCGCGACCCGACGGTGATCATGTTCACCTCGGGCACCACCGGCGCGCAGAAGGGGGTGATCTTTCACCACACCGGTGTCGCCAATATGACCCGTTTCACCCAGACCCGCGCCGGCCTGCGGGAGGGCGGGGTCTTCGTCAATCCGATGCCGATGTTCCACATCGGCTCGCTGGGCCATGCGGGGATCGGCTCGGTCATGCTGGGCGCGACGCATGTGCTGATGCCGGAGTGGGAGGCCGAAGCCTATATGCGCCAGGTCGACCGGCATCGCGGCACCTTCTCGCTGCTGGTGCCGGTGATGATCGAGCAGGTGCTGGCCCATCCGGCGCGCGGGCGATACGACCTGTCGAGCCTCACGCGGCTGAGCTCGGGCGCGTCGGTGGTGGAGTCCCGGCTGATCCGCGAGACCTGGGATCAGCTCGGCGCGACGATCTCCAACATCTACGGCCAGACCGAGATGCAGGGCAGCATCACCGGCACCCATCCCGACGACAGCGAGGAGGATATGGCCGAGACCATCGGTCAGCCGTTGCCGCACATGGAATTGCGCATCGCCGATCCGGTCACGGGTGAGACGCTGCCCATCGGCGAGCAGGGCGAGATCCAGACGCGTGGCTATCAGAACATGATTGGCTATTTCGACATGCCCGAGGAGACCGCGCAGACCATCCTGCCCGACGGTTGGCTGCGTTCCGGCGACCTGGGGGTGATGGACGCGCGGGGCTTCGTGCGGATCATCGGGCGGATCAAGGACATGATCATTCGCGGCGGCGAGAACATCTATCCGCGCGAGATCGAGCTGCTTCTGGCGGAGGTGCCGGAGCTGGCCTCCGCCGCGGTGGTGGGGGTGCCCGACCTGCGATGGGGCGAGCAGGTCGGGGCGGTGCTGGTGATGCGCGACCCAGGTGCCGAGCCGGATGTGGAGGCGCTTTTCGCGCTCTGTCGGAGAGAGCTTGCGCATTACAAGGCACCCCGGCTCTGGTACGTCGCGCGCGAGCTGCCCTTTACCGAGACGGGGAAGCTGCAGAAGTTCCGGCTGGTCGAGATGATCGGCGACGGAACGCTGCCGCTGCTGCGGCAGATATGACAGGATTCAATTGGTGAGCTATGCTTACCATATGTTGTTATGCTTCCGATCATGCAGGAATTAGTATCGATAACATATTGAATAGATTAAATTAAATAATTTGTGTTGATTGGTAATGAAAACTTAGTACGCTAGTGTTCTATAAGGTGGCCGAACGGAGATTCCAGTTGCAGGACATATTGAACGAGATGCGACAGGCCGTTGCGGACCCGATGGGATACGCCGCAGCTTGGAAGGCGCGGACGGGACGGGGCGTGATCGGCATCCTGCCGATGCATTTCCCCGCCGAGCTTGCCCACGCAACGGGGGTGCTGCCGGTGCTGCTGCAGGACGATCCGGAGCCGATCACCGTGGGGCAGGCGAACGTCTTCAACTTCTACTGCGGCTTCAACCGGTCGCTGGTGGATCAGGTGATGCGCGGGGCATTCGACGGGCTGGACGCGATCCTTTTCGGCGATCACTGCGTGCAGCTGCTGGGCACTGCGGATGTTATCCGGGCGGAAAAGCCCGGTCTGCCGATCCTGTTCAATCAGCTGTGCACCACGCTCGATGCGTCCTGGGCGCGGCGCGAGACGCTGGGCACCTTCACCCAGCTTTGGAGGGAGCTCGAGGAACTGACCGGCGGCAGGATCGCCGAAGACAGCGCCCGTGCCTCCATTGCCGCCTATAACCGCAACCGCGCCCAGATCCGCGAGCTTTACGCGCTGCGCAGGGCGGGGGAGATCGCGCTTTCGGCCCGTGACCTGCAGAGCGTGGTGAAATCCTCGATGGTCATGGACAAGGCGGACCATATTGCGCTGATGGACCGGCTGATCGCCGCCCTGCCGCGCGGAACCGCAGAGGGCATTCGGCTTTATCTTTCGGGGCATCTCTGCCACGCGCCCAAGGCCGAGATCCTTGATCTGATCGAGGATTGCGGCGGGCGGGTGGTGAATGACGATCTCTTCACCGGCTGGCGCTACATCCATGCGGATATGGACGAAGGCAAGCCGCCGGTCGAGGCCATGGCCGACTGGTATCTCGACAAGAACCGCCGGCTGCCCTGTCCGACCCGAACGATGAAGGGCATGGACTGGGAAAGCCATTTGCTGGCCGAGATGCGCGCGGCCGATGCTCAGGGGCTGGTGATCCTGATGGTCAAGTTCTGCGAGCCGCACATGTATTTCTATCCCGAGATCAATGAAGCCTTCGACGCTGCCGGCATCCCTCACCTGCTGATCGAGACCGAGCATGAGGAGATGCCGCTCGAAGCGCTGAAGACCCGAATGGAGACCTTTATCGAGATAGCAAAGCGGCGCGCCACCGCCAGAGCCGCCTGAGGAGGACCGGAAATGGACATCCAGACCGAAAAGAGCATAGCAAAATCAGTTTTCGGCAATGGCGAGCGGGCCAACAAGCTGAAGGCCACCAGGATGGGCGGCCGCATGGTCTCGGAATATTGGGAAAGCGTGTTCCGTGCCAAGGAAGAGGGCAAGAAGGTCGTCTGGTACAACGGCACCTATATCCCGCCCTTCTTCCATGCCCACGATCTGGTCTGGGTACACGGCGAGGCCTGGGCGGCGATGCTGGCAGCGCGGCACAAGGAGATCGGAGCGCAGGCGCGCGGCGACCAGCGCGGCTACGACCGCGAGCTCTGTTCCTATGCCCGCACCCATATCGGCCAGATGCTGATCGAACTCGACAAGGTAAAGACCGGAACGTCGGACCTCGATCCCAACGATCCGCGCATCGAGACGATGCTGAAGCTGCCGGCGCCGGACATGATCGTGAACGCCTATCCCTATTGCTCCTCGGGGCAGCAGTGGGACGACATCACCTATCGCATGTTCGGCAAGAAGGTCCCGATGTTAACCATACAGATCCCGCTGCTCTGGGGCGGGCGCAAGGATGCGGGCTATCTGCAGGGCGAGGAATGGCAACAGCGCTCGGCCTATGTGGCCGAGCAGCTTGTGGCGCTGACCGATTTCCTGGCCGAGCATACCGGGCGCAAGTACGATTTCGACCGGCTGTCGGAGACGATGGGATATGTGAAGAAGGCCGCCGAGCTGCGACTGGAGGCGATGGACCTCTGCACCGCGACTCCGTCGCCCGCAAGCTTCTTCGACTGGATCGTGTCCATCGCGCCGGTGAATTTCTTGCCGGGCGACCAGCGGCTGGTCGACTATTTCGAGGCGGTGAAGGCCGAGATCGAACAGCGTATCGCCTGTGGCGAGGGGGCCGTGAAGGACGAGAAGTACCGGCTCTTCTTCGACGGCATGATGAACTGGAACAAGGTCGGCTGGCTTGCCGACAAGTTCGCCGCCGTCAATGCCTGCGTGGTGGCGGGGCGCTATACGCATATGTCCTTCTGGCAGGAGCCGCAGCTTATCGACCTGGCCAATCCGGTGCTGGGCATGGCGCAGAACTATCTGATCTGCCCCAACAATCACGGTGCGCCGATCATGATCGGCGAGATCGAGAAGCTTTGCGAAAAGTTCCATATCGACGGTGTGGTCTGCCACGCCTCGCGCACCTGCCGGGGCATGACCAACTCGCAGTTCCTGATCGCCGGTTCCGCCAAGCGCTACGGGCGTCAGGCGATGTTCTTCGAAGGTGATGTCGCCGACGAGAGCTTTTACAAGGACGAACTCCTGAACACTCGTCTGGAGGCTATGGTCGAGGCGATGGACGCGCGCAAAAGGGCGGCATGAAAGGCACAACGTAGTCTACCATACGCTTACTTAGATTGTTCGAGGCATGGTTAGGGAGGAGAAACCGATGTTCGACGCGCCGCAGCGCATTCCGCTCAAAATCGACGAGGCACGTATCCTGATTTCCGGCGGCACTGCCGGGGTCGGGCTGGCGACGGCCCGCAAGTTCGCCGCCATGGGCGCGCCGCAGGTCACGATCAACGGGCGCACCGCCGAACGGGGCGAGGCCGCGCGCGATGCGGTTCAGGCGGAATTTCCCGGTTGCAAGGTACATTTCCTGGCGGCCGACAGCGGCAAGACCGATCAGGCCATTGGGCTGGGCGCCGCCGCCGAGGAGGCCATGGGCGGCGTTGACGTGCTGGTGAATACCACGGTCAGCGCCTACCCCTATCCGACGCTCTTCCACAAGATCGACATCCACGACATCGAGGGCATGGTGCTGACCCAGATCATGCCGCATCTGCTGATGTGTCGGGTGGTCATGGACGGGATGCGGGCGCGCGAACGGGGGGTGATCATCAACATCGCCTCGGACGCGGGCAAGGCCACGACTCCGGGCGAGTCGATCATCGGTGGGGTTATGGCGGGGATCATCATGTTCACCAAGACACTGGCGATGGAGGCCAAGCGCTCGGGCATCCGGGTGAACTGCGTCACCCCCTCGATCATCGAGGGCACGCTGACCCATGACACGGTGATGGGGGGCGAATTCTCGGGCAAGCTTTTCGCCAAGGCCAAGCAGATGGCCCAGCTCGGCGTGGTGAATGCCGAGGAGATGGCCGAGCTTATTACCTTCCTCGCCAGCCCCGCGGCGGCGAAACTGACCGGACAGGCGATCAGCCTCAACGGCGGCATTTCAGCGGCATGAGGCAAGAGAATGGGATATAAATCTGTCTTTGCGCCGAACCTTTTCAACGGGCAGGTGATCGTCGTCACCGGTGGCGGCTCGGGGCTCGGGCGCTGCACCGCACATGAGCTGGCAGCGCTCGGGGCGCAGGTGATCATCGTAGGGCGCAATACCGAAAAGCTCGACAAAGTGGTTGCGGAGATCACCGAGGACGGCGGTAAATGCGCCGCGATGACCTGCGATATCCGCGTCGAGGACCAGGTCATTTCGGTGGTCGACGGCACGCTGAAGCGCTTCGGCGCGCTCCACGGCCTTGTGAACAACGCAGGCGGCCAGTACCGCGCCGAGATGAGGACGCTCAGCACCAAGGGGTTCGAGGCGGTGGTCCGCAACAACCTGACCGGCGGCTTCATCTTCATGCGCGAGGTCTACAATCGCTGGATGGAGGCGAACGGCGGGTCGATCGTCAACATCATCGCCGATATCTGGCACGGCTGGCCCGAGTTCGCCCATTCCGGCGCGGCGCGCGGCGGCATGTTCACCCTGACCGAAACCGCGGCCTGCGAATGGGCGCATTCGGGCGTGCGGGTGAATTCGGTGGCACCGGGCGGCATCGCCTCTTCGGGCTTTGATAAATATGAGCCGCATATCACCCAGCGCCTGCTGGACTATGCCGCCAAGGTGCCTCTGCCGCGCTACGGGACCGAGGCCGAGATCTCGGCGGCCATCGTCTATCTGCTCTCGCCCGCGGCGGCCTATATCACCGGCTCCTGCCTGCGGGTCGACGGCGGCGCACCGAATGCGCGCCAGACCTGGACAGGCGCCTATGAGGCGAAAAACATCCCGGAATTTAATGGGTTTCACCGCTCGGTGATGCCCGAGATCCTGAAAAGGGGACAGCAAGGCTAGACGAGACGCATGTGCATATCCCGGGAAGGAGGAGCCCCCGGGGGTCCAACGGAGGAGGATGACATGACTGCGCAATCCCGCTTTACCACAAGCCATTTCCCGAAATACGAAACCGGCCCGCTAATCGGCGGCACCTTGGGCGAACTGATGCTGAAGAATGCCGAACTGGTGCCCGACCGCATGGCCCTTGTCGAGGGGGTGGCCGACCCCGCCAAGCGGCGGCGCTGGACTTATCGCGAGTTTGTCGACGAGGCACAGCTTCTGGCCCGTGCGCTGCTTGACACTTTCGAGCCGGGCGACCGCATCGGCCTTCTGGCGCCGGAAACGCCGGAATGGGTGCTGTTCCAGCACGCGCTGAGCTTTGCCGGGCTGATCAACGTGCCGATCAACCCCGCCTATACCGAGCGCGAGGTGGAATACATCCTGAGCAATGCCGGGGCAGCAGGTATCATCCATGCGGATGTGTCGCGCGGCAAGAACCTTGTCGCCATCGTACAGGAGGTCATGGCCAGGCTTGATCATGTCAAGGCGGCGATCAACTTCTCGGATGTCGAAACCCTGAAGGCCTCTGCCGATCCCGCCCGCCCGCTGCCCGCTCAAAAGGCCGACGATATTATCCAGATCCAGTATACCTCGGGGACCACGGGGTTTCCCAAGGGCGCCTGTCTGCATCACCGGGGGGTCATCAACGCCGCCCATTTCATCGTGGAGCGGGCGGATTTCCCGATGGGCGGTGTCTGGCTCAACACCATGCCGATGTTCCATATCGGCGGCTCCATCGTGTCGGAGATCGGCGTGTTCTCGCGTCAAGGGACTTTCATCCTGATGCAGAGCTTCGACCCGGCGCTGTTCCTTCAACTCATCGAGGAGGAGGGCGTGCAATGCTCGCTCATCGTGCCGACGATGATCACCGCGCTGCTGAACCATCCCGATGCCAAAACCCGGGATATCAGGAGCTTCAACTCGATCCTCTCGGGGGCATCGGCGGTGCCCGAGACGCTGGTAAAGCGCGCCAAGGCCGAGTTCGGGGTGCAGTTCGCCATCATGTATGGGCAGACGGAATCGAACGGGCCCTTCTTGGAAACCTTCACCACCGACAGCGACGAGTTGCAGGCGCAGACCATCGGCAGGCCGATCCCGCATGTGGAGGTCAAGGTTGTGGATCCCGCCACCGGCGAGACGGTGCCACTGGACACCATCGGCGAATACTGGGTGCGCGGTTTCAACACGATGACCGAATATTACGGCAAACCCGAGGAGACGGCGGAGACGCTCACCCCGGACGGGTGGCTGCGCACCGGCGATCTGGGCATGATGGACGAGCAGGGCTATTTCCGCATCACCGGGCGGCTCAAGGAGATGATCATCCGCGGCGGCATGAACCTCTATCCCGCCGAGATCGAGAACGTGCTTTTCGAGCATGACGAGGTGGTTCAGGTGGCGGTGATCGGCCTGCATGACGACACTTGGGGCGAGACGGTCTGCGCGGTGATCCATCCCAGGGACCACGACAACCTGCCCGATTGCTGCGCGCTCTGGTCCTATTGCCGCGAGCGGCTGTCGCCGCAGAAGACGCCGGAACACTGGATCTTTGTCGACCACTTTCCGATTACGGCCACCGGCAAGATCCAGAAGAACGTGCTCAAGGACTGGGTCGAGGAGGGCCGCATCGTTCCGCATGGCTGGGTCCGTCCGCAGCGCGATTCCAAGATCGCATGATGGGGGGCCGGCCCGTCGCGCTGGTCACTGGCGCCTCCGGCGGAATCGGGGGCGCCATCGCCGAGGCGCTGGCGGCGGCGGGGTTCGACCTCGTCCTTGCCGGGCGGAGCGTCACATCGGCGTTCGAGGCGCGTGCGGCGGCGCTGGAAGGGCGCCGCGCGAAGGTGCATTTGCTGCCCGGCGATCTGGCCTGCGATGCGGCACGGCCCGGCTTTGTCGAGGATGCCTTCGCTGCCTTCGGGCGGCTCGACTGTCTGGTGAACAACGCGGGCGTTTCGGTGATGAACCGGGGCGACATTCTGGATGTGACGCCCGAAAGCTTTGACCGCTGCATGGCGTTGAATCTGCGCGCGCAGTTCTTTCTGATCCAGGAGGTGGCGCGGCGGATGATTGCCACGCCGTCGGATCGGCGGCGCAGCATCGTGACCGTCACCACCGTGGCGGTGGATCACCATGTTGGCAAGGTGCTGGCGGAATACACCATTTCGAAAGCCGGGCTGGCCCATGCGCTGCAGCACTGGGCAGTGCGGCTCGAACCCGAGGGAATTGACTGCTACGAGGTGCGGCCGGGCATGATGAAGACCGACATGACCGCGACGACCACCGGCAAATACGACGCACTGATCGCCGGCGGTTTCGTGCCCGCCGGACGCTGGGGCGAGGTATCGGAGGTCGGGCGCGCGGTGGCGATGCTGGCCTCCGGGGTGCTGGGCTATGCCACCGGCCAGACCATCCATGTGGACGGCGGAATGCGCTTCAAGAGTTTCTGAAAGGGCGGAGCGATGTGCGAGGAGACGATGCGTGCGGTCCGGCTCTGCGGGCCGGGTGATCTGCGGCTGGCGAAGGTGGCGCGGCCCGCGCCAGGGCCGGGCGAGGTTCTGCTGAAGGTTCTGGCGGCGGGGCTTTGCCAGACCGATGTGCATATCCGTCGCGCCACCGACAGCCGCACGCCGGACGGTACCATCCTCGGCCATGAAATCGCCGGAGAGGTGGCGGCGCTTGGGCCGGGGGTTACGGGCTGGCAGCCTGGCGACCGGGTGGTCGTGCATCCCTGCTGGGCCTGCGGCCGGTGCCGCGCCTGTCGCGCGGGGCGCGAGAACGAGTGCCACCGGACCGCCGGGCGGCGCAGCCCGCCCGCGACGCCGGGGGTGACCCGGCACGGCGGCATGGCGGACTATGTGGTGGTGCCGGCTTCGGCGATTTTCGATATCGGCGATCTCGATCCGGCGCTTGCGGCGCCGCTGACCGACGCCGCGCTCACCTCGTACCGGGCCATTCTTTCCTGCGGGGAGCTGCTGGCGCCGGGCGCCACGGCGGTGGTCATCGGTCTGGGCGGTCTGGGCAACATGGCGCTCCAGATCCTGCGGGCGGTGACTGGGCTGCGCTGCGTGGGGATTGACCGGTCCGAGCCGGCGCGGGAGGCCAGTCGCGACTGGGCCGATGTGCTTTACGGATCCGAGGACGGAACGATCGAGGCGGTTCAGGCGCTGACCGGGGGCATCGGGGCCGAGATCGTGCTGGATTTCGTCGGAACCGATGCCACGCTGGAGATGGCGGCGCGCATGGTGGCGCGCGGGGGCGCGATCCGGGTGGTCGGTCTGTCGGGCGGCACACTTCCGCTTCTGGCACGCTCGGCCAACAACCCGCTCCCGCGCGGGGTCACGGTGATGTGCCCCTATAGCGGGACATATAACGATCTGGTCGAGGTAATCGCTCTTGCCCGCTCCGGCGCCATCGTGCCGCCTGTCCGGCGCTTCGATCTGGACGAGGCGCTGGACGCGCTCGATCTGCTAGAGGCCGGCGAGATCCGGGGGCGGGCGGTGTTGCTGCCGCAGAACGCTTCCGTTTAAGCCTGAAGGATTCTATTGCGCGCGCGTCAACACGGCCGCTTGCGCACCAGTTCGGCCACCACGCCGGTTACCAGAAGCTCGTCGCGCGTATTGCGCAGACTCACGCGGTCGGTGACGATCCCGGCGCCGGGGCGTGAGGCGCTCTCGCGCAACGCGACCGTCTCCCATTCGGCCTGCACCGTGTCGCCGATCCGGACCGGTGCCAGGAAACGCACCTCGGACCAACCGAGCAGCGCAATCCCAGAAGAGACCAGCCGTCCCGCCCGCACCACGAGCCCATGCATCAGCGCCAGATTCAGCATGCCATGCGCAATGCGCCCCCTGAATTCCGTGCCTTCCGCATGGGCCTGGCTGGTGTGCAGCTCGGCCATATCGCCGGTGAGCCCGGCGAAGGTGACGATGTCCGCCTCGGTCACGGTGCGCGTGGGCGAAAGCCCGCGATGACCCACGGCCTGATCCTCGAACCAGTCCCGCTGCTCTGGAGAATGCCCGCTCAATGGTAGGCCTCCACATTGCCAAGATAGCTTTGATGCAGCGTCGGGTCGTCGCGCAGCTCCGGCCCGGGCCCTTCGGCCCGGACCTTGCCGACCGCCATGACATAGCCATAGTCCGCCAGCGCGAGCGCCGCATCAGCGTGTTGCTCGACCAGCAGGATCGTCAGCCCGTCCTCGCGCAGTCGGGCGAGGATCTCGAAGATCCTGTCCACCACGAGCGGTGCAAGGCCGAGGCTCGGCTCGTCCAGCATCAGAAGCTTGGGCGCGGCCATCAGCGCACGCGACACCGCGACCATCTGCTGTTCGCCGCCCGACATCGTGCCGGCGCGCTGCGAGAACCGTTCCTTCATTACTGGGAACAGCTCGAGCACATAGGCCAGCCGCTCTTCGTAGCGCTCCGCAGCGTCGGGCAGACGCGCCAACCTGTGAAAGCCCAGCCGCAGGTTCTCCTCGACCGTCAGCGGCGCGAAAAGCTGGCGCCCCTCGGGCACCTGCACCACACCCAACTCGACCACCTCGGCGGGCTTCAGCTTCGTGATGTCGCGATCCTCGAGCAAGATCCGTCCCGAATAAGTCGAGACCATGCGCGAGATGGTGTTGACCGTGGTGGATTTGCCCGCGCCGTTGGCGCCGACGATGGAGACGATCTTGCCCTCGGGAATCTCGAGCGACACGTCTTCCAGCGCGGTCGAGGAATTGTATCCGGCGGTGACGTTTTCAAACCGTAGCATCGGCGGCCCTCTTTCCGATATAGGCGGCAATCACCGCGCGGTTGCGGCTGACCTCGGCGGGGGTGCCGTCGGCGATCTTGGCCCCATGATCCATCACCACCACCGTGTCGCAGGCGGACATGATGAAGTCGATGTCGTGCTCGACCAGCAGCATGCTCATGCCGCGTTTCTTCAGAAGCGCCAGCATTTCGGCGAGATTGCGGGTCTCGGCATCGTTAAGTCCGGCGGCAGGCTCGTCGAGCATCAGGAGGTCCGGCCCCGAGGCCAGCGCCCGGGCGATATCGACAAGGCGGAGCTGGCCGAGCGTCAGCGTCGAGATCTGCGATCCCGCCCGGTCGGCAAGGCCTACGAAATCGAGAAGCTTCATGCCGCGTTTGCGGCTTTCTGCCTCGTGCCTGCGCCGGTCGCGGCTGCGGAAGATCGAGGGCAGGATCCCATCGGGAAAGGCCGGGTGCATGCCCATCTGGACGTTCTCGAGCACCGTCAGCCCGCGGAAGAGCCGCACCACCTGGAAGGTGCGCGCCATACCCATCGGGCTGCGGGTATGGGCGGGCTGGCGGGTGACCCGTTCGCCCTTGAAGAAGATCTCGCCCGAGGTCGGCGGCCGCACTCCGGTCACCAGATCGAAGGTGGTGGATTTGCCCGCGCCGTTGGGCCCGATCAACCCCTTCACCTCGCCGGGCTCGATGCGGAACGAGACCTGGTTCACCGCCACCAGCCCGCCGAAGCGCTGCACCACGTCTTCGAGCTGCAGTAGGGGGCCGGCGTTCGCTGTGTCCTTCATTGCTGCAGCTCCCCTCTCAGCTCGCGGTCCTGTGCCCGCGCCTGTGCCGATGTGCTGTACCCGGCCAGCCAGTGATGGCGTTCGAAGAGACCCGAAAGTCCGTGCGGAAGGAACAGCAGGAAAATCAGGATGAAAGCGCCGTAGATCACGGTCTCCAGCTCTCCGAAGGAGGTGAGGACCTGCGGCAGCACCACAACGATCGCCGCGCCCACGATGGGGCCAAAGCGCGTGCCAAGCCCGCCCATCACGACGATGGTCAGAAGCGATACCAGCACATGGAACTCCGACAGTGATGGATCGACCCGCAGCGAGGTAAGGCCGAAGCAGACCCCTGCGACGGCGGCAAGGACACCCGAAAGCACCAGCACCCGCAGCTTGTAACGGGTGACCCGGACACCCAGCGCCTGCGCGGCGGTCTCGTCGTCACGGATCGCCTGCATGGCGCGGCCCAGATGCGAGCGGATGAGGAAATCGTGCAAGAAGAGCGTCGCACCCGCCAGCACGAGCACCACATAATAGATGCCCGTCCGGCCCAGGGGTTCGCCTTCCAAGGTGAGAGGCGGCACCGCGATTCCACTCTGCCCGCCGGTGAACTCGATCCAGCGGTTCGCGACCCCGTTCTGGATCAGCATGAAGGCCAGCGTGGCCATGGCGAGATAGTGGCTCCGGAGCCGCAGCAGAGGCAGGGCGATCAGCAGCGACAGCACCGCTACCAGCGCCAGCGACCCGGCGAAGGCCGCCGCCGGATGCCAGCCCAGCATGGTCTGGAGCATTCCGAAGGCATAGGCGCCGATGGCGTAGAAGGCGGGCAGGCCCAGCGAGATCTGCCCGGTGAAGCCGTAGAGCAGATTGAACCCCATGCAGAGGATCGCGTAGATCCAGACCAGCATGGCGAGCCGGATGTGGAAGCCGCTGGTCAGCAGCAGCGGCAGCAACGCGCCGAGGGCGAGAAAGACCAGCACCGGAACGATCGTGGGGGCGCGGGGCGCGTCGGGGTGTTTCTGTGCCATATCAGCGCCGCTCCGCTTCGTAATCGCCCAGAAGGCCGTAGGGCCGCACGATCAGCACTATGAGGATCAGCACGAAGATCGCGGGTTCGGCGTAAAGCGAGGTGCCGTAGCCGGCCATTTGCGCCTCTATCATGCCGATGGCGAGCCCACCCGCGGCGGCGGCAAAGGGAGAGCCCAGCCCGCCGAGGATTGCCGCCATGAAGCCCTTGACCGTCAGTAGCAGGCCCATGCCCACATGGGCGCCGAGCAGCGGCCCGACCATCATGCCGGCCACGCCCGAGATCGCGGCGGCATACATGAAGGTGAACTGCACGATGCGTTCCGAGCGGATGCCCATCAGCAGCGCCACCTTGGGATCGACCCCGGTTGCCCGGACGGAGAGACCAAAGCGCGTGCGGTAGAGGATGAACCAGGTCACGGCGAGAAAGACGAAGAACAGCGCGATCAGCGAAATCTGCTGCGAATTGGTGATCAGCACGCCCAGCCGCATCGGCTGCAGCGACAGGATGGGCGGGACGAATTTCTGTTCGTGCCCCCAGATCAGGAAAGAGGCGCCGTAGATCATGATCGCCGCGGCCAGCGTGCCGATCATGATGGTCAGCGGTTCGGCCCGGCGCCGCACCAGCGGGCGGTAGACACCGTAGTCCAGCCCCATCGCGACTACGACGGCCACAACCACCACGGCGATCAGCGCCAGCGGCCAAGGCAGGGCGAGGGTCACCAGGAACAGCACCGCGCTCATGGCGCCGAGCATCACGAAATCCCCCTGGGCGAAGTTGATCACACGGGAGGCGCCGTAGATGACCGACAGCGACAGGGCAATGAGCCCATAGACGCTGCCATTGGTCAGCCCGGCCAGCAGCAGGTAACTCAGTTTCATCAGCATGAGCGGCTCCGGTCCTGGGAAAAGGTCCTGGGAAAGGCGGGCGGAGAGCTTGCCCCGCCCGCCGTGGCCCCAATCAGTTGGCGAGCTTCGACGTGTCGGCGCCGATCAGCTCCTGGCCATCCTTGGCCACTTCGACGAAGACGAAGAACCCGCTATCCGTCGGTCCGTGATGGCCGGTGAAATCGTATGTGGCCCCCTTCTGCCCCTGCAGGCCGGCGAAATTGCCCAGCCGCACCGTTGCCTCCACGATGGCATCGCGCGCGCCCTGTAGGTTGCCGGCCTGGATCTGCTCCTGCACGGCGGCATCCCCGAGCACCCTGGCCATCAGTATTCCCGCGTCATGCCCCTGCGCGGGAGACGGCGAGAGTGCCAGCGGCCCGAACTTGTCGGCATAGTCCGACATGAAACTGGCGACATCCTCACGGGTCGGATCGACAGAGGAGGGGACCAGCACACCGTTTCCGGTTTCGGCGGCCAGGTCGCGGAAGGCTTTCATCAGCCCCACGCGCGGCATGATCACGGGCTGGGTCAGGCCGAGCTGACGAATCGTCCGCATCACCCGTGCGCCATCGGCCGGGTACGGGTAGATCAGGATGACATCAGGGTCGGACTGCATCACGTTGATGATCTGCGGCGTCACGTCGGTGGCCGCAACGTCATAGGTCTGCTGCGTCGTGATCTCTATCCCCCTGGGCGTCAGTACCTCGACGGCCGATGCCGCGCCGGTGATCCCGAAGGGCACCGAGTTGTTGATGATCGCAACCTTCTTCACGCCCTTCTCGGTCAGCGCGTCGGCAACGGCGATGGAATCCTGCGTGACCTTGGGGCCGAAACGGAACTGGTACTTGGCATCGTCGGTCAGCTGCGGGGAGGCTGCCGCCAGGATATAGAGCGGGATCTTGTTCTGGTTGGCGACGGTCACCAGCGAGTTGGCCACCGCCGAGGGGCTGCCGCCGATAATCATCAGCGCCTTGTCGTCCTCGGCGCAGCGGGTGCCGAAATTCGCGGCGAGCTGCGGGTCGGTCTTGCTGTCATAGGCGATCAACTCGACCTTCTGGCCGTTGATGCCGCCCGCCGCGTTCAGCGACTCGAGCTGCATGTTGAGGCCGTTGAGGCTCTCGATCCCGGTATCCGCAGCGGCGCCGGAGCGGTCGTCCACATCGCAGACGATGAGGTCAAGCGGCTCGGCTGCGGCGAGCCCTGCGCTGAGAGTCAATGCAGCAGCGGCCAGCGCCGCCGTAGTCCTTCTGGATTTCAGCATGGTTTTCCTCCCTGTTGTGGCGTCCGTCCCGCGCTTTGCGCGACGGTTTGCAGCGGCGTCCGGCTCTTCCTCCCGAACGGTACGCTGGCTACTTTATACGGTACATTACTATTTTTTATCGAACAAGGTATTTTGCGGTGATACGTGATGGTGACTCAACTTTTTTTGATCTTCTGTTTTGCGGTAAAAACGGCATTACTTGGTTCATGCCTGCCGAAATTTTCGCCGAGAGAAGAAAAACGTAAGTCTAACTCACTTTTGGGGCTTCGGTCCCGAGGGAGCGGCACCCGCGCATTTCCGCAGCCCGTGCATCGTGGCGATCCGCAGTCAATGCACCATCTCGGTGATGATCTGGATGATCTCGATATAGCTCTTGAAAAGGTAGTAACTTGCCGCCAGCACCAGAAGGGCGGGCAAAAGCGCCCACCAGCCAAGTCCGCCCCAGGCGAACCAGAGAAAAAGGCCGGTGACCGCGATACCCATGAAGCCGGCGCCAAGGCGTCCGAGCTTCAGGATCAGCCGCAAGGCGGGGAAGCGGTCCATGGGCGGCCTCGGCGTCCGTCAGAGATGGTTCTGGATCGAACTGAGCAGCGACTTCAACCCGCCTTCGCGGGGAGCGGGCTGCTTCTCGCGCGGGTCCACGGCCAACTCGGGCACGCCCCGGCAGCCGGGAATGCAGGCCTTGTCCTCGGCCATCTGCGCCTCATATGCCATGTCTTCCTCTTCGGAAATGATCCGGTCCCTGTTCTCGGCGCGGTAATCGTCGAGCCCGATCAGCGCGGCACCGAGCGCGCCGGCGATCTGCGGCCGGTCGGGGAGGATCAGCGGCATCCCCAGCGCCTCCTGGATATAGTGCACCGCCGCAGCGTTGCGGGCGACGCCGCCGGTCATCACCACCGGGCCCTTCTTGCCGACCCGGCCCACAAGGCCCAGCGTTCGCGCGGCAATCGCCGCGTGCACCGCGCCCAGTACATCGGTCTTGGGGTGCCCCTCGGCCAGCAGCGAGATAACTTCGGTTTCCGCGAAGGTCGCGCACATGGACGAGATTTTGAGTTTCTCCTTGGCGCCGAGCGCCACCTTGCCCAACTGATCGAGGTCGATCTCGACCGCCCGCGCCAGTACTTCGAGAAATTTTCCCGTACCCGCGGCACAGCGGTCGTTCATGGCGAATTGCGCGACGAGCCCGTTCTGATCGACTGAGATGACCTTGCTGTCCTGCCCGCCGATGTCGATCACCAGCCGGGCGTCGCGCACCATCGAGACGGCGCCGCGGGCATGGCAGGTGATCTCGGTATAGTTCTTGTCAGCGCCCTCCAGCATCCGCCGCCCGTAACCGGTGGAGACCGTGCGACCGATGTCGTCGCGGGTGAGCCCCGCCGCCTCCAGCGCCTGTTCCATCGAGGCGGTGACCCCGCCGCCCGAGACCGCGCCCATATGGGCGACGGACTGGGCAATCATGTCGCCCTTGAGGTCCAGAATGACCGTCTTGGCGGTGGTGGAGCCGAAATCGACCCCCATCACATAGCGTTTCATATGCTCGCTCCTTTCCTTGCGCGCGGCGGCCTAGGCCGCCCCTGCCATGCGCCGGGATTCGATGGCTTCGAGCATCGCCTCGACCCGGCTGTTGAGCACCTCGTCCTTGTAGAAGCTCTCGTCCGTCACATCGCCCTCGAACATCGAGGTGGGTATGCCCAGATCGCGCGTCGCGGTCTCTGCAATCAGGAATTGCGGGTTGGTGAAGGCGCGGCAGGTGCGCGAGGCGTGGATCACCATCCCGTCGACCTGGAACTTGCGGCAGAGGTCCATGATCAGCTTGATCAGGATCGGCGAGGCGTGGTTGTTGGGGCAGATCAGGAAGTTCTGCGCCATGCCGCGCAGCGGCGCGTTGGGATCGATGAGCGACGGTTCCTGCCAGAAGGCCATATGGGTGTAGCGCCCGGCGATCACCGCCGCATCGTAATTGGCAAATTTGTTGGCCAGCCAGCCGACCTTGTTCCAGTTCATGATGCCGTCGAAGAAGAGCCGGTATTTTTCGTCCGGCACGCAGCCCTCGCCGCTGGCGACGCGGGCCTTTACTTCGTCGAGTACCGTCTCGAAATAGTCCTTCACTCCCGCCACTGGCAGGTTGTTGATCGGCGCGATCGACACCACCCAGTCGAAGAAGCTGGCGGGTGCGGGCTGCGCGGTGCACAGATCCATCGCCTCGAGCCGCAGTTCCGAGGCGCGCTTGATGTCGGCCATCATCGCGTAGAGTCTGTCCCATGGATAGGGCTTGCCAGTCTGCTCCTCGATGAACTTGATCATGTCGAAGAGCTGGCGCGTGACGTAATCCGAGGTCTCTTCCCACTCCTCGCCCTGAAGATAGGCGGCATCGGGTTTCGAGCCCCAGATCCACGGGATCGAGACATTGAAGATCGGGACCTTCTTGCCGAAAACGCGCGAGGTCATCTCGTCCCATTGCTGGCCGGTCGAGCAATAGGCATAGGCCGAGATGATCATGTCTGGCGCGGGCAGTTTCCAGGTCAGGTCGTCCTCGTCCGGCACCGCGGCGCCGGTGCCATCGCCACGCAACCGCTGGTTCGACACGGCACAGCCCAGATGGGTGCGGGCGTAGGAGCAGAGTTCGCGCATATAGCCGCGCTCTTCGGCGACCTGCTGCGCCTTCACCTCCTGGTGGCGGGCGGCGAGCATGGCGGAATAGGCCTCACCATGGACCCAGCAAATGTCGGCGGCCTCGAGGAAGGGGTTGATCGCCGAACCTTCGTACCAGCAGATCAGCTTGCCCTCTTCCTTTGCGCGCCAGACCATTTCCCAATAGTCGTTGACGAGCTTGCCCGCGATGCGGGTCGATTTCAGCTTGTTGGCTTTCTTGCCCTCGGTGGGCTGGACGGCGATGTTCATGGCATGTCTCCTGTTCTCGGAAGGGCTCAGGCGGCTTCGCGGCGTTTCACGATTTCGACGAAAGTTTCGACCCGGGTCTTGAGGCTTTCGAGCGCCATGCCCTCGTGCTCGGTCTCGATTAGCAGATGCGGCATCCGGGCTTTTTCGAAGGCTTCCTTGACCTCGGGGTAGTAATACATGTGCGGCTCGCAGAACTTGGCCATGAGCACGATCATCCCGTCGGCGCGTTCCTCGCGCATGGCCTTGAGCAGATAGGCATCCCAGTCGACGTTGTTCTGCACGCGGGTGGGGCAGGGCACGCCGGTATTGCGGTCCATATACCACCGTGCGAGCCCCGCGACCGGGTCGCCCGCCTCTGGCACGTCGGTCGAGATGTAGCGGAAACCGTGGTAGAGATCGTCGCCCACGATTGTGACGCCGCATTCCTCGATCATCGCCAGCAGCTCGGGCTTCGGCGCCTGGCAGAAATGGCCGGAAAGGTGCATCCGCACGGTACGCCCGGCAGGCGCGGGGGCGGTGCCGAAGGTCTCGATCAGCGCAGCGATCAACCCGGTGTGCTCGGCCTTGTCCATGACCATGGAGCTTTTCACCACATGCTGCATCTCGACCGAACTGAGCGGCGCGGTGCCCGCCTTGCGCATTTCGTAAAGCTTGCGGATCAGCGCGCGGTTGCGGTTGAATAGCCGGATCGAGGCATGCAGCCTGTCGTCCGCGACCTTGTGGCCGACGAAATCCTCAAGCTCCTCGCGCAGCTTGGTAAAGCTTTCTTCCGAGCGGCCCTGGGTCCAGGGATCGCACATCGACGAGATGAGCTGGAAAAAGATCACCCGAGTCTCCGGCAGCTTCATGCGGATCGCGTCGGCCATGCCCAGAAGCTGCACGCAATGGTCGCCGAACATGATCGCGTCGAGCACGTCGAATTCGCCTCGCGCGGCCTGATCCACCATCGAACGGGTGTAGCCGCAGTAGAAAGGGAACAGCACGCCATGACCCACGGTGATGGCCTCGTCGCTTTCCTGCAGGATCATCGGCAACGTGTCGGCCGCATGGGCCAGCTCGCCCGGAAAGTTCATCGGGAACGACCCGATCACCGGCTTGCCGGTCCTTGCCTTCCAGACCTTTGCATAACCCAGCGGGTCCCGCGCCGCTGCGGCAAGGCGTTCGATGATCTCGGATCTGTCCACTTTGTCCTCCCTTGGCATCGCGGTTCCTCTTCCGCTCGCTGTAAATGAGTATAGCTCACCTTTCGTTTCGATCAATAGGAATTGTACGCTAGCGTTTTTGTTTGACGTTCAGGGCAAACAACTGCATGATTGACTTAACTTAATGGCTCGGTGCCTGCGGTTTTCGCGAGGCTCTCGGTGCCTGAAAGAAATGGTAATTAAGACTCAATAAGGAGAAGTACATGGGTCCGCTGACCGGGGTGCGTATCGTCGAGATGGCGAATATCGGGCCGGCGCCGTTCTGTGCGATGCTGCTGGCCGACATGGGGGCCGAGGTCATCAGCGTGCAGCGCTTGGCGACCGGAGATCTGGGTTTTGCCATCGACCCGCGCTTCGATTTCCTCAATCGCTCCAAGCGCGCGGTGGGAGTCGATCTGAAATCGCCCGACGGCGTGGCGCTGGTGACCGAATTGGTCGCCGGTGCAGACATGCTAATCGAGGGTTTTCGTCCCGGTGTGATGGAGCGACTGGGGCTGGGGCCGGAGGTTTGTCTCGGGGTCAATCCGAAGCTGGTCTATGGCCGCATGACTGGCTGGGGGCAGGAGGGGCCCATGGCGAATATGGCCGGACACGACATCAACTATATCGCCATGGCGGGCGCCCTGGCGGCCATCGGTCCGAAGGGCGGCGCACCGGTGATACCGCTGAACCTCGTGGGCGATTTCGGCGGCGGCTCGCTCTATCTTGCCATGGGGCTGCTGGCCGCGCTGACCGAGGCGCGTACCTCCGGGCAGGGGCAGGTGGTGGATGCGGCGATGGTCGATGGGGTGGCGAGCCTGATGGCCATGCATACAGGCTATCGTCAGGCGAAGTTCTGGTCGCTGGAGCGCGGGACGAACGCCGTCGATGGCGGTGCGCCCTGGTACGCGGTCTACGAGACGAAGGACGGCAGGTGGATGGCAGTGGGCGCGGTGGAGAAACGCTTCTACGCCGAGATGATTTCGCTGCTGGACCTCGACGCGGACAGTCTGCCGGGCCAGAACGACCGCAAGCGCTGGGACGAACTGCGCGGAATCCTTGCCGCGCGTTTCGCCGAAAAGACGCGCGACGAGTGGGAGGCGGTGTTCAGCGGCACCGATGCCTGCGTGACCCCGGTGCTCGACATGGACGAGGCGCCAGGCCATCCCTCGGCCCGCGCCCGCGCCACGTATTTCGAGAAAGACGGGGTGCGCGAGCCGGCGCCCGCGCCGCGCTTCAGCCGCACGCCGAGCGCCATTCAGGGGCCGCCGCCCGATCCCATGGCCACGACCGCGCCCGCGCTGGCCGATTGGGGTCTGTCGGAAAGCCGCATCGCCGCTCTCCGCGACGCCGGGGTGATCGCCGGCGCCTGAGCCCTATTCGTCGAGCCGCGCTTCCAGCTTTTCGATGAGCCGCTCCAGCCGGTCGACCGTTGCGGCCATCGGATCCGCAGCGGCGCATTCCCCCGCGAGGATGCCGCGCATGACGATCTTGGTGATCCCCGCCGCCGAAGCGTCGACCGAGAAATTCCCCTCGCCGCGCAGATAGGCCCAGGTCTGGTGCTCGATGGCACCGAAGATCATGTCGCGGACCAGGTTTATGTTCAGATCGGCGCGAAAGTCGCCTGACTTTTGCCCATCAGAGACCACCACCATCACCCGCTTCACCACCTCGCGGTTCTGCCGGTAGATGCCCATCTTACGATAATCCGGATCGGCGCGCAGCTCCATCAGCACAAAGCGCGTCAGCGCCGGTTCACGGCGCACGATCGACAACGACCACCAGATCGCCTGATAGAGCCGTTCGGAAATCGGCCCGTCCCGGCGGGCGGGGTAATCCTCGGAGAGGAATTCCTCGAACCAGTTTTCGGCCACCTGCACCAGCAGGTCGCGTCGGGTGGGGAAATACTTGTAGATCGTGCCCTCGGAGGTGCCGCAGCGTTCGGCCACCTCGGCGGTGGTGAAGGCCTCCGAGCCACGTTCGCGCAACACTGCGCGTGCGCTTTGCAGAATCGCCGCGACCCGTTGATCGCGGGGCAGCCTGCGGGCGGCGGGGCGGGGGGGATTGGTCGGCGCCATGTCCTAAGGCTTACTCACTTTGGTGGTACGCCTTTATTCCCGAAAACCGCTCCGCTGTCCATCACTCCAGTGGAATATCCGAAAATGTCGCGCCCAATGTGCTGCCTTCGGGTGCCACGCGGCCCGATAGCCGGTAGATGCAGCTCGACCGGAACACCAGTCGGTCGCCCACCCGGGCCAGCGTCTGCTGGAACAGCACCGCGCTGGTCGCCTTGAGCGTCATCGTTTGGCCTTCGAGCCAGTCGCCCAGCACGATCGGCGAGATATAGTCGAGCGACAGCGAAATCGTCGGCATGAGTTGCGTACGCAACGCCGGATCGTGCTGCTGGGAGGCATAAAGCTGCATATCGGCGAAAGAGGCGGTAATGCCGCCATGCATGGTCTGATGCGGGTTCAGATGCCGCCGCCCGACCCGCATCCCCAGCCGCAGGCTGCCGTCGGTCATCTTGCCGTAAAGCGGCCCGAGATATAGGTTGAATCCGTCTCCCATGGGCAGCGGCCGGAACCCGTCGGGCGGATCGTCGGGAATATCGTTCAGCACCAGATCGGCGGCGTCCTGTCGGCTCATGTCTCTCCTTCCCCAAGCATTCTGCACTATCAGAGCGGAGTGAGGCTCACCTGTCCAGAAAATAATTCACTAGATTACTATATGTATGTTGATATATTTTGACCCCCATGTATCCTGTGGCAGAATGTGCCGATGCCCGGAGGAGGAGAGAGATGATCGACTGGATAAGCACCGCGCCGGAAGTGGCGGATCCCGGTTACCTGCCGGGCGACGATCTGCGCCACCGCCCCGAAGCGGGCGGCAAGGCCCGGGATTCGCTCTTCTGGCAACTGATGATGCCCGATCACGAACTGGGCTTTCAGTGCTATCTTTACCTCACAGGCGAAGGCAAGGCGGGTTTCAACCTCATCCTCTGGGGGGGCGAGAGAAAACCTTACGTGATCGAGCTTGTGCAGGGCGAGGTGCCCGAGAGCATGGATTTCGACGATTTCCGGCTCGAGGGGCTCGAGGTGCGCCAGCCCGCCGATCAGCGCACCGCACTGGTACGCTACGAAAATGCCAGGGTGAAGCTCGAATACAGCTTCGAAGGCTTCCACGATCCGTTCAGCTACCGCTCGAACCCTGACGGGCTGCCGTCGTGGTTCGCCCACAACCGGCTGGAGCAATCGGGCTGGGTCAAGGGGTTCATCGAATGGGACGGCAGGCGTGTCGCGTTCGACCGTGTCGGCCACCGCGATCATTCCTGGGGCGTGCGGCACTGGCAGGCGCCGCAGCACTGGAAATGGTTGGTGGGCTACACGCCCGACGCCAGCCGCGTGGTCAACGCCTGGATCTGGCAGGCCTACGGGGACTGGGGCGTCGGGGGCTATGTCATCCGCGACGGAGAGCTGGTGCCCATCGCCAGCGTCGAGCAGAAAGCCCAGTTCGACGACAACATGACCCAGCGCAGCATCGCGGTGGCGATCACCGACATTCGCGGCGGCGCCTGCGAGCTGGAGATGGAGCGCTTCGGTCTCGTCAAGCTGCCCACCGGCGGGCGCTATGCCACGATCATCATGGAGGCCGCCTGCCGCGCCCGCATCGATGGGCGCCCGGCGGCTGGGCAATTCGAATGCCAGTGGCCGCAGGGCTATCTCGACAACCTCATCGAGCTGAAGAAACAGGGCGCATGAGCTGGACCTGGGACGAGTTCACCCTCGCGGCGCTGTCCGAGTTCCTCAAGGCCAAGGGGCTCTACGGCGGCGCGCCCGAACCGCGCGCCATCGGCGACGGGCACTCGAATCTCACCTATCTGATCCGCGTGGCGGGCGGCAACGCCGTGCTGCGCCGCCCGCCGCCGCCGCCTTTGCCCAAGGGCGCGAACGACGTGCTGCGCGAGGCGAAGGTTCTGAGCGCGCTGGCCGGCCAGCCGGTGCCCACGCCGACCGTCGTCGCCGTGGCGCAGCCGGGCGAGGTGCTGGACGTGCCCTTCTACATCATGTCCCACGTGCCGGGCCATGTCCTGACCACCGAGCTGCCGCCGGCCTTCGATGCCGTGCGCGACGGCAAGGCGCTGGCCTTCGGGCTGGTCGAGGGGCTTGCCCAGCTTCATGCGGTGGACTGGCGTGCCGTTGGCCTGTCGGATTTCGGGCGACCCGAGAATTTCAACGCCCGCCACCTGTCGCGCCTGAAGGCTCTGATGGAGGCCCGCAAGGGGCCGGTGCCGGGCTTCCTCTCCGATATGGCGACCGCGCTCGAGAGCGACGCGCCG
Source organism: Martelella sp. AMO21009 (assembly GCF_053484295.1). Taxonomy (NCBI): domain Bacteria; kingdom Pseudomonadati; phylum Pseudomonadota; class Alphaproteobacteria; order Hyphomicrobiales; family Aurantimonadaceae; genus Martelella; species Martelella sp. AMO21009. Next base: position 17,745 of record NZ_JBAKFR010000012.1, on the reverse strand, counting down.
CCGGAAAGCGGCGCCGCGATCATCCACAACGATTACCGGCTGGGAAATGTGATCTGGTCGGTGGAGGCTCCGCCACGGCTGCTTGCCGTACTCGACTGGGAGCTGGCGACGCTGGGCGACCCCCTGTTCGACCTGGGTTATTTCGCCTGCTGCTATCCGGTCGCGGGCGAAGTGCTGACCCCCACGCAGGAACTGTCCTCGGTCTTCCTTTTGCCCGGCTGCCCGCCGCGCGACGCGGTGCTCGCGCATTATGCGGAGCTGACCGGCGCAGACATGAGCCGCATTGGCTGGTACGCGGCGATGGCGGCGTGGAAGCTCGCCGTGCTTTACGATTACCAGCATCGCGAGGCGCGGGATTCCTACTACGCCGACGCCACACAGGCGCCGCGCTTCATCGCCGCCGCCGAGCGGTTTCTGGCCGCGCCGCTGACCGTTTGAGGAGGCCTTATGAACGATCCGCTTCTGATCGACATTGCGGACGGGGTGGCGATGCTCACCTTCAACCGCCCCGATGCCCTGAACGCGCTGAACGGCGCGCTCCGGGCGGCTCTGGTCGGCGTGCTGGCCGAGCTCGACGCCGATGACAGCGTTCGGGCCATCGTGCTGACGGGCACGGGCCGGGCGTTCTGTGCCGGGCTCGACGTGAAGGAACTGGCCGCGTCGGGCAGGAACGTCACCGAAAACGTGTCTGATGGTGATATCGGCGGCGCGTTCACCCGCTGCGGCACGCCGGTGATCGCGGCGATCAACGGGCTGGCGGTGACCGGCGGGTTCGAGATAACGCTGTGCTGCGACATGGTGGTGGCCGCCGAAAGCGCCTGGTTCCGTGATAGCCACGCGGTGATCGGGCTGCTGCCCGGCTGGGGATTGTCGCAGCGGCTGCCCCGGGTGGCGGGGGCCTGTCTGGCCAAGGAAATCTCGCTCACCGCGCGCAAGGTGAGCGCGGAAGAGGCAGCGCGGATCGGCTTCGTCAACCGCGTGGTGCCGGATGACGCGCTGATCCCGGAGGCGCTGGAACTGGCACGCGCGGTGGCCCAACACCCGCGCGCGGGAACGCGGAATATCAAGGCCTTGATCGACGGCGGGCTTGCCCTGCCGTTGGGCGAGGCCTTGGCATTCGAGGCGAGCTTCGCGCAGGAAAAGAACAGTGAGGTGATCCTCACCCCGCCGGACGCATCAGGAAAGGGAGTTTAGGCATGAAGATCGTGGTACCTGTAAAACGCGTGATCGACTACAACGTGAAGGTCCGTGTTAAGGCCGACGGGAGCGGTGTCGATCTTGCGAATGTGAAGATGTCGATGAATCCGTTCGACGAGATCGCGGTGGAAGAGGCGATCCGGCTGAAAGAGTCGGGCAAGGCCTCGGAGGTGATTGCGGTCTCCATAGGGGTGAAACAGGCGCAGGAGACGCTGCGCACCGCGCTGGCGATGGGCGCCGACCGGGCGATCCTGGTGGTCGCCGCCGAGGACGTGCACAGCGATATCGAGCCACTGGCGGTGGCCAGGATCCTCGCCGCCATCGTCAGGGACGAGGAGCCCGGCCTGGTGATCTGCGGCAAGCAGGCCATCGACAACGACCTAAACGCCACCGGCCAGATGCTGGCGGCGCTGACCGGCTTCGCCCAGGCGACCAACGCCAACACGTTGGCAATCGAGGGCGAGAGCGCCGTGGTGGCGCGTGAGGTGGACGGCGGGCTGCAGACCATCAGGGTCTCGCTGTCGGCGATCGTCACCACCGACCTGCGGCTCAACGAGCCGCGCTATGCCAGCCTGCCCAACATCATGAAGGCGAAGAAGAAACCGCTCGACGAGAAGACGGCCGGCGACTACGGCGTCGATGTCGCCCCGCGGCTGGAGGTGGTGAAGACCGTCGAGCCCACGGCGCGTGCGGCGGGGATCATGGTGGGCTCGGTCGATGAGCTTGTGGCGAAACTGAAAGACGCGGGGACGATCTGATGGCGGTACTTCTTCTTGCAGAAATCACCGACGGGGCGCTGGCGCTGGATGCCACCGCGAAGACGGTCACCGCGGCGCAGTCTCTGGGCGAGGTGACGGTGCTGGCGGTGGGCGCGCAGGCCAGGGCGGCCGCGGCCGAGGCCGCGACCATTGCCGGTGTGGCCAAGGTTTTGGTGGCCGAGGATGCGCTTTACGGGCACCGCCTGGCGGAGCCTACCGCGGCGCTGATCGTATCGCTGGCCTCTGGCTACAGCCATATCGTCGCGCCGGCGACGACGGATGCAAAGAATATCCTGCCGCGGGTCGCGGCGCTGCTGGACGTGATGGTTCTCACCGATGTCACCTCCGTGGTGGATGCGCAAACCTTCGAGAGGCCGATCTATGCGGGCAATGCCATACAGACGGTACGCTCGAAGGATGAAAAGAAGGTGATCACCTTCCGGACCTCGACCTTCGAGGCGGCGGCCATGGGTGGATCGGCGGCGCTCGAAGACGTGGCGGCGGGCGAGAATCCGGGGCTTTCGGAATGGGTCGAGGACAAGGTGGCGGAGAGCGACCGCCCCGAACTGACCTCGGCCAGGATCGTGGTGTCGGGCGGGCGCGGCGTGGGCTCGGAAGAGGATTTCGCGATCATCGAGGCGCTTGCGGACAAGCTGGGTGCTGCGGTGGGTGCATCGCGGGCGGCGGTCGACAGCGGGTTCGCGCCGAACGACTGGCAGGTCGGTCAGACGGGCAAGGTCGTGGCGCCGGAGCTGTACATCGCTTGCGGGATTTCCGGGGCGATTCAGCACCTTGCGGGGATGAAGGATTCGAAGGTCATCGTCGCGATCAACAAGGACGAGGAGGCGCCGATCTTTCAAATTGCCGATTATGGCCTGGTCGCCGACCTCTTCGAGGCGGTGCCGGAGCTGACCTCGAAGGTCTGAACGGGCGCCCGTCCATCTTTCCATAAGTACTCAAGACAAGGCCCGCCAGCGATGGCGGGCGCAGACTGCCGACAAACCCCTGAGCACAGCCAGGGGTTTGCGATTCGTCGGGAACGGCATGCGCGCCCGTTCGACCCACCGATGACGCCGCTTACCGGTTCCTCAACCTGCCTTCGGCGAGATCTGAGCACAGAGCGGGCGGCATCGAGCACATTGGTGTGTCCATTCCTGAAACATGGGTAACAGATCGTACCCCGCAGGGCCCGACCCAATCTGCAGAGGGAGGTGAACACGGTTTGCGATCAAGGATTTCGCGCCTCGCGCAAAGCTTGCTTTACCATATGCCGACCAGACCATAGGGTCGGTGAATGCGGTATCTTGATATTGAATTTTCAGAAGATTTCCTGACGGCTGACCGTGGCGGGGACGGTGCGCGGCTGACATTCACGCGGCAGGAAAGAATCCTGCTGCAACATTTTACGGCCAATAACGGACGCCTGCTCAGCCGCAATGACCTGCTCTCTGTTCTCGGCGGGCAAAGCGAGACCATCAGCGACCGTCATGTCGATTTCCTGATCAACCAACTCCGGCGCAAGCTTCAGGACGCGCCGCGTGCGCCCCGCTTCATCCGCACGCAATATGGCGAAGGCTATGTCTGGATTGCGCCGCACGCGTCGGTGAATGCCGAAAACCCGGATGCGTTTCTGATCATCGGACCCATCCGCGGTCTGACGCGCGGCGGCGCGGAGGCGGGGCGCTATCTCGCCAAGCTCCATCAGGCGTTTCAGTCGGCCCTCGGTTCCGACAGGACGGTGATTGTCGCGGAGTCCGGCAGGGTCGCAACACGGCATTTCAGCATCGAATTGGTCTTTCATCGTCACGACGATGTTCTTCACGCCGCGCTTCTTCTAAGGCATGCCGGCCAGTTTATCGGCATGAAACGGGTCGATCATCGCGCAGGCAGCAATGCGGTCGGGATAGAGGACATCATGCAGGCCATCTGGTCGCATCTCGCCCTGCCGCCGCAAAGCGGCGGGCTGCCCGATGACCTGCCGCCATGGATCCGCCAGCACGACGCGGCGCTCACGCTCAGCGGCAATCCCGACAAGGTCAGTTGGCGGGACAATGCGCGCATGCTCGAGCGCGCCATGGCGGAAAGCCCGCATGATCAACGGCTGGACGTGATGTGGGCACTCAATCTCTATGCCCGCCTGCTGCAGAGCATGAGTGAACCGGATCAATGGCTTTCCCATGAGGAGTGGCAGGCGATCGAGCGGGAGATTGAAGAGACAAGCCTGTCCGTTCTGGGCGCGCTGCCAAAGATGCCCGAAATGGGTCTGGCCGTCGCCAAGCTGCTTCTGTTCGTCAACAACGAACATACGGCGCTCGCCGAAAGTCTGGTGGATCAGGCGCTCCGACATGGTTCCGCCTTTGCCACCGCCGCGGCCCTACGCGGAGAAATCGCGGCGATCGAGGGAGACATCGACGCCGCGTGCCAGCTCTACGACGAGGCGCTGGAACTCGCCGAGCCGGGCACGGAGTTTTTCATCTATCTGATGCTGCTGAAGGCCGGTGCGCTGCGCGCCGGAAACAGGCTCGACGCGTTGCAGGCGCTCGCCGAGCGTCTGCGCATGACAGCGCCGCTTGCGCATGCCCGCCTGGGTCTGCTGCTCGCGCCCGAACTGAACGAAAGCCATATGAGCCGGACGGTCGCGGGCGCCGCGCTGACATCGGCCATCGCGGCGCACATGCTTCAACTGCTCTACAATGTGTTCGGTCGCCGCTTCAAGAAACGCGAGCATCGCCGGAATATCATGAACGCACCGATCGCGGCGTTTTCGGCCGCCTTTGGCGAAGATGTCGTCAGCGAGAGCATCAGATCCGGCGTATCCGATCCGGCCTAAGCCCGGCGTGGCCGCGATAGACTGCGGCGCTTGGGCGGGGCGGGTGACGACCATGACACCGACGGTGGAAACTTGCGAAAAGTCAAGAAAATCGCCGTTTCAAATACTGAGCAAACATTTCTGTGAGATGACCGGACCGTTCTGTTTTGCGCAGGCGGGGGCCGATCTTCGGCCCGTCCAGCGCCGCTTGCCGCTGCCGGAACGTGTTTGTGACCGGTCATGATTGGACGTGTATATGCCCATAATCCCAGCTTTTCCTCGCCCCTTTCTCTTCGGCCGGTCCGGAAATATCGCCATTTCGGCGATGCTGGCCTCGACTTTGCTGGCGACCGGCGCACTTGCACGCGCAGACGATCGTCCGACGCGACCTGCCGAAGAGAGCGGGGGCGTTGCCGATCAATCGTCGGAGGCGGTGAGGGCCGCGCTGCAGGAGGCAACCGCCTTCGGTCGCAAATCGCTTCTTGCCAGTATCGTCGAAAACGCCCGGTTGACGCCAGAACGCGCCGATCTGATCGAGACGGAGGCGCGGAGGCTTCGCCCCGATCTTGGCGCATCGATCGCCAGGGCAGCCGCATCCGGCCGTCACCTCGCAACCCTGTTTCCCGAGGCTTCGGTGTCCGGAGGGGCCCGGACAAAACCTTCGGTATCCGCCCCGACCGCGCGCGACACGCCGTATCCCGGGGGCAATCCCAGCATTCCGAAAGAGGCGCTCAGTGAATATCAGCGCAATTATTCGCTCGATGCCATGCACGCCGATGCCGCGCTGGCAAAGGGTTACACCGGCAAGGGCGTTGTCGTCGGCGTGATTGACACAGGAATCGCCATCAGCCCCAACGGGACTGTTCACCCTGAATTCGAAGGCCGCGTCGATCCTCGTTCAAAAAGCTACCTTTACTGGTTTGACGCCAGTGTCGAGGGCGAGGACTTGACCGAGGAACAGTTTGAGGCCGCTTTCGAACAAGGCCCGGACGACCCCTATGATATCGATGGCCACGGAACCCATGTCTCCGGAATTATTGGCGCAGGTCGCAACGGTTTCGGCATGGAGGGGGTTGCCTCGCAGGCAACCATTCTCTCCGTTGGAGCGATACCGGGAGGCGATGGCGAAGTCTTCGTTGACGGCGAGGATTTCGATATCGATGATTTGCAGTATTGCGGGCCATCCCTGTTGAATGGAACCTGCGAGCCCATCACCGGTTCACGCGTTCCCGATACTGTGGGGTTTGAATATCTGTCGCAGTTTTCGGATGTGAAGGTTATCAATGGCAGCTTCGGTTCCACTGCCGAACCAGATCAGAAAACCTGGGATATACCTGTCGAGGAGCAAGCTCAGTTCATGGCAGATGCCAAGGCCATGCGGCAAAGCCTTGATGCCGGTCAGGTGATCGTCATGTCTGCGGGCAATGAGTTCCTTGAGGCTCCAGTCCTTGCGGAAAATCCTTTCAGCAATGGCCTTTTCCCCTTCATTCAGCCGAAAAATGAAGCGGCTACGAACGCGTCGGGCAGTCTGGTCTATGATGATCATGGCACCGGGCTTGACCTCAGTTTCACATCCGCCGAAGCACTGGCGGCTGCAGAAAAACAGGATGGTATTGCCCGCGGGCGGGTCGTCGTCGTCGTCGCGCTCGATGCCTATAATCAGATCGCCAGCTATTCCAACAGATGCGGCGTTGCAAAAGAGTGGTGCATTGCCGCGCCGGGTGGGGATCAGCCATCAGGAGCGGACAGCGGTATTTATTCGACCGTCCCTGAAGATCTGGTTCCCAGTGGCTATGATTCCTACTCAGGCACCTCGATGGCCGCGCCGAATGTGTCGGGCGCCGTCGCCGTCCTGACCGAGGCCTATCCGAGTTTCACGCCGGCGGAAATCGTCGAAATCCTGTTCATGACCGCCGAGGATCTGGGCGCCGCGGGGATTGACGCGGTCTATGGTTGGGGGCTGGTGCGGCTTGACCGCGCGCTTTCGGTCGGACCGGTCGGCATGACCGGCGAAGGCGTTTACACGGTCGGCGCGGACGGTTCCGACACGACCTGGATCGTATCGTTTACGAGCGACGGAAGCCTTGAGAAGCAGGGCGGCGGCACGCTTTCCATCCTCAACGCCGCAACCTTCAGACAGGGCGCGGGCGTCGAAGGCGGATTGCTGGCGGTTGATGGCTTCCTGACGACGACGGACCTGCATGTCGGCAGAAACGGCACGCTTGGCGGTACCGGGCGCGTTGTAGCCGATGTGAATGTCGACGGCACGCTTGCGCCCGGCCAGTCGCCCGGCACGATGACAATTGCCGGCAATGTGCGCCTTGCGCCGACGGCAACCACGGAAATCGATGTCGATGGCACGGGGACAGAGAACGGCGCCGGCAATTACGACCGCATTCTCGTGACCGGCGCGGGCAATGACTTTGCCGCCAACGGCACCCTTCAGCCAAGGTTGCGCGGCATTTCCGGCGCCGCCACCAATACCTTCACGCCAATGCCCGGCGAGCTTTTCACCTTTGTTCAGGTCGCAGATGGCAGCGTCACGGGCAGTTTCTCTGGCCTGGACCAGCCGGATGCGGGTCTTGCGCCGGGCACGCGCTTCGATGTGCTCTACGCGGCGGATGCGCTTTCGCTGGCCGCCACGCCGGAGCGCTATGCCGATCTTTCCGCATTCGGCGTTTCCGCCACGCAAAACGAAAGAGCGTTGGGCACCGCGATCGACAGAAGCCGGCCCGCGGCGGGCCTGCGCCCCGATCCCGTCTATAATGACAGTTTCAACACGCTTTATGCAGCCGATATCGACGCGCTTGCCGGAGGGCTCTCGTCGCTGACCGGTCAGCTCCATGCCGAGATGGGCACCAGCGCCGTCCGTGCCATCGGCCGCTTTGCCGACCGCATCGGCGAGCGCCAGCTGGGCCTTGCTTCCGGTTGGCTCTCCGAGACGGGGACGCCCTATGGTGCCGGCGAGGTCTGGGTCAGCGGCAATCACGCCCATACGGACGTGGGCTCATCCGGCGCAATCTCCGGCTATGACGTCAACGCCAATAATGGCGCGTTCGGCATCGACTGGAATTTCGGGCAGACCGTTGCCGGCGTCGCGGGCTCCTATGAATATGCCGACGTCTCGGCAGATACGAACGGCGACGGCAATATCGGCACCTACCAGGCCGCGGCCTATGCCACGTTTGAAACCGCCGGCCCGACCGTGGCCGTGCGCGGCGGGCTTTCCTATGGCGACCTTTCAACCAGCCGGCTGACCACGCTCGGCAATTATGCCGCTATGGCCAACGCCTCGGGCCACGGCGTGGGCGGCTTTGCCGAAGTCAGTGCCTTTCAGGATTTCGAGATGGAGGTGCTGACCCTGACGCCATCCGCCACGCTGGGCTATCGCGGTTTCCATCGCGATGCCATGACCGAGACGGGCAGTCTTTTCGCGCTGTCATTGCCGGATGAAACCTTCTCCGAAACGCAGACCACGCTGGCCCTGTCCGCCTCGCATCGCTTTGCATTCGACAACGGGCTGAAGCTGGAGCCGGTGTTGAGCGCAGGCTGGCGCCATGACTTCGGCGATCTGGACCGGTCCTCGAGCCTTGCCATCTTCGGCAGCGGCTTCGATGCATCCGGCGCGGATATCGGGCGCAACGCCTTTGTCGGCCACGTTTCCGTCAATGCCATCGCGTCGGACCGTTTCACCTTCGGCGCAAGCTACGAGGCGGAGCTCAGAGACAATCTCACCAGCCAGACCTTTTCCGCCAATGCCGGCCTCAAATTCTAGAGAACCATGTTCAAGCCAAAACAGGGGATATAGTTTCATGAAACACGCTCGTTCTCACGTCACGTCGTCATTGCTGGCCGGGGCAGGTCTTCTGGTCGTTGCAGGCCTGACCGGCTGCGAAGTCTCAGACGGCTCCATGCCATCGGTTTCGACCGCGCCGAACTATCAGGCGACCGCGGCCGCGCAAAAGGACATGAAGGATCCGGTTGTGGGGAAATGGAAAATGTACCCGGCAATCGGCCCGACCAAACGCAACTGCTCGATCGAGTTCAAGGCGAGCGCCTTCAACGCGCACAAGGGCCGCGTCAGCACGTTTGCCTGCAACCAGGTCGAGGGCCTCGGCAGCATCAACGGCGTCAGCCGCATCAATGGCTGGGAACGCAAGGGCCGCACGATCATCCTGTCGGGCATCGCGACGCCCAATATCGGCTCGTTCGACCTGCCGATCGATTCCTACCGCGACCGCGTCTACGGCAGCACCAAGGACGACATCCGCTTTGTGATGGTTCGAGATTGAGTTCCAGCGGCAAGCGCAGATGCGGCCGCGCCGGTTCAGCCATCCGACCCTGGCACGCCTAAAATTCTCCGTCTCAATTGGCCTTGCGCAGGGTTGTATCGAAGGTGCCCTGTCGGCAGTCGTTCGTATCAGCGGCCGCAAACATGCTATCCCCGCCGCAGCGACAGCCGAGAAGCCGCCTTGAGCAGTGGCAATTTCGTCGTCCAGGGAAAGCGCATCAAAGACGATCCCGGGGGCACTATCCTCGCTGAGGTAGAAAGGCTCGCTCATCCCATCCGGCCACCAGGAAACGGACGCATCCATGATGGTGGACGACGCGTCGCCACCCATCAGCGAAACCTCGATCGTCAGGGCGTTCTTGCCGCACCTCTCGGCCTGTTTTCTCGATGTACTGCCCGGGAAACGCATCCTCTAAACGAATGCGCTGGCCGGTGGCTGGCGGCCTGCCGCAAACGACTTTGCGACGGCGACCATCACCCTTTCCGATCGCCCAAATGGCCCAAAATATCGTGCGCAGGCGCTGCAGGAAAGTCGTGCGGATCGCGAGAAACATGAAGAGCTCGGGTTTCACGATGGCTGGGGCACCGTGGTGGCGCAACTGGCGGAATGCGTGGAGACCAAGGCATAGTGGCAGGACAGACTGGAGCGTCTCCGGTCAAGGTGGAAACGTTCTGCGGCAGGGAATTTGCGCCAGAACCAGAGGCGCGGGTGCAGTGGTTGGGATATTTTCTCGGCATTGTCTGTTGCACACCCGTTTGCATCGACATAACGAGGAGAACGAGCGCACGGCTGGACAGCTCTGGCCCGGACCGCGGTAGGATGAAAACTCGGCTGCCATGACGAAAACAATGACGATCACAGGGCGTCTGATACGGGCTGTCGGGCCCGCGATGGCTCCCATTTCCCTTCGGGAATCCATCAGGGCGGGGCTCGGCGCCACGCTCGGTCTTGTCATCGTGGGACTGTTCGTCCTGGCCCCGACGGTGGATTTCAGGCTCGGGCTCTATCTCGTGGCGCCCTTCGGCGCGACTTCGGTTCTGATCTTCGCGGTGCCCAACAGCCCTTTGGCCCAGCCATGGTCGGCAATCGTCGGCAATACGCTCGCCGCGGTTGTCGGCGTTGCCGTGTGCCTCACCGTTTCTGAACCGACGCTCCGCATCGCCCTGGCCGTGGGGCTTGCGATCGCGCTCATGAGTCTCGCCCGCGCCGTCCATCCGCCGGCCGGCGCTGTCGCCATGACCGCGGCCATGAGCCCCGATGCCATTCAGGAACTCGGGTTTCGTTTCGCCATCACCCCCGTGGCAACCGGAACAACGCTTCTCGTCTTCATCGCCTGGATCTACGCGCGCACGACCGGCCGGCGATACCCATTCCGGCATTTCGAGGAGCAGAATGTCCAGGGAACGAATGACCAGCCGCCGGTCGAGCGCCTCGGTCTGAGCGAGGCCGAACTGGTCGATATCCTGCAACGGTATCGGCAGTCCCTGAACCTCGGCGTGGAAGATCTGGCAAGGCTCATCGGAGCGGCGGAGCTGCAGGCAGCCAGCCATCAGACGGGCGCCGTGGCCGTCTCCGACATCATGTCGCGCAATCTCATTACGGTCGGCCCGGACACTCCGCTGCTCGAGGTCGCCGATCTGTTCGAACGCCACAGGTTCACCTCACTGCCCGTGGTCGGACGGGGCGCTGAGTTCATGGGCGTGATCTTTCAGATTCACCTCATCAGTCAGGCGGCGAGAGAAGCCTTGAACCACGATCGCAGTTTCATTTCCGCGTTCCGGCAAATGCTCGGACGCGAACAACTCAAGCCCGCAATTGCCCGGGACATCATGCAGGTGCGCGGTCCGCGCGCGGCGGCAACGACCCCGTTGAGCGCCTTGCTGCCGATGATGGCCGATGGAGAGGTCGATGCGGTTCCGGTGCTGGAGAATGATCGCATCATCGGCATCGTGACAAGGACAGACCTTATTGCCGCTCTGGCGCGAAGCGCTGCACGCGAGACATAGTCTTCCGGGAGCGGCATGGTGACCGCGTGACCATGAGGCTTTTGCTGTTCATGGTTTGGGGGCGGATCATTTGCGCAGGAACCGGCCTGGCAGGTGCGCGTTGGTTCTCAAGGATGTCTTGAAGGGAGCGAGCACAGTGAGCAATCCCATTCGCACGCTGGTCAGGGAATATGGATGGATTCACCTTTCCCTCGGCCTTATCGGCAATATCGGCTTTTTCGTCGGAAGCATCTTCTTCCTGCCCTCGTTGGAGCAATACAAAACGCTGGGAGTCTGGCTGTTCATCATCGGCTCCTTCTTCATGCTGATTGGCGCGTTGGGGCGGCTACTCGTGGACCTGGGCGACGAAAGGCGATGATCGTTGCCATTCTCTCGCCCGGCGAGTTCCTTCATCCACGCTCCGGGCCGAAGGCTTTCTGAGATGGGCTGCGCCTTCACATTGTCCGGCCAGTGTCGGCACACCGCGCGTCAGGAGTTCCTGGTCATGAGAACCTCAGCTGTGATCTCCATGAAGAAACGGCCCTCGATCACAATCGGTCTGAATTGAAGTCACATCCTGCGTTCTGGGGCGAGAATATCCCGCCTGCGTTTTGCGTCAGCGGCTTGCCCTCCGGCTTGCGTGGGATCATGGCATCCGCCGGTCTCCACCAAATCTCCATCCTTTCTCGACCGAACATGGAACGGCGCGTGCCAGGTGCGGGTGAAGAACACAAGTCCGGACGCCTTTCATTCATCGCCGCTATGGTTGGCGTCATCGCCCTCGCATTGTTTCCGATTTTCCGCCACGAGAAGGCATGGCGATGATCATGAAACCGCCGGCGATCGGGTCGACCTATGTCAATGACTTACGCGAATGTTTTCCGGCTCCAAGGGGCTTGCTCCATATTTGCCTCTCAAAAGCCAGTCGCGCTGCCTGCCGCGTAGCAGGTAAAGGGCGGGAGCCAAAGCACTTCCCCAACATAGAATATGAGCTCACACCACAATCTGAATGAACGAAGCGTTGATCGCCTCCAAAAGTCCAAAATTCCGGATCGTGCTGTCAAAATTCCGGAACCGCGCGTCACGCTACATCGGCGTTTCCATGACGGACGACAACAACAGATGACGTGCGACACGGAAACGCCGTTCTATTCGATTTCCAGGATCAATAAAATCAATTGCTTACATCACCGTGCGACAAGTCGGTTTTTCGTTTCCGACACCCGAATTCCGTCTTCCGACGCCTGAAATCCGTCCTGAATTGAACTGCTACTCCTCCGGCCTGAAAATACGCACTAAAAAAGGGCCACTCCCGAAGGAACGGCCCTGAACAAACACCCGATTTTGGGGACTTCTATTTTTTCGACCGCCGTCGCTTCCTCGAGTGATCGGCTTCATGCCGCTGTAATGCCAGATTGGTATCGATGACGCTCCAATTCTCCGCCCAGAACGGATTCATCTCATCATCGCAGTCCATGCGAACAGCATAGGCCTCGGCAAAATCACCGATGTCGATCTCGCGCCGCTTCTCGCCGAGGCATTCTCCGATAGCTTCGATTGTGATTTCCATCGCGACGCCGAAGCGATAGTTGGCCGCATGAAACAAGATCTTGATGAATTCATCCTGGGCCAACAACTCGTCTGCCGGGGCTAAATCTGCTCGTTCGAGCAATGTTCTGATAGCATGCCGGAAATCCTTGCCATCAGTCCGGAAATCGAGTGGTCGCATCTCGATGGGGCGAAGTCTTCGCGTCAGCGTGGGGTCTTGGGTGACAAACTCCCTCCCTTCCGGTGTAGCAGTCAGGATCAGGCAAACCGGCCATTCCTGATTTTGCATCAGGTTTCGAAAGCGCTTGATAAATACGCCGATGCTGTCACTGGTCTTGTAGCGTCCGCTATCCTGAACCTCATCGAGATGCAGGGCGACAACGCCGTTATGCTTCATATGATGGACGACGCGCTGCGTCAGATAATCTTCATCCCGATTGGCCGTGACGGGGTATCCGAGAATACGAAGGATCTCCTTCAGCGTGTCCTTGACCGTGGCGCGACCTGGCACCACGATGCTGACAATTCTCGAACCGAACTGTCGTTTTGCTCCTGTGGATATGACCGTGTGGTACTCCGCGATGATTTCCTGAGCGATCCGTGACTTGCCTGCGCCGGCATCACCGATAAGTGCAGCCCCTTTGAGCTCGGTCTTGCCGTGTTTTAGACGCTGCTCGCGCGCTTCAAGGACAGAGAAAATACGGTCCCTGAAGTCCCAGTAGGTTTGAGTCTTGACAAAGTAGTCCTCCAGCCCGACCAGGCGTGCAGCAATTTTGCCGTAGGCGTCGAACTGATCAGCAATAGAATTCGTGCCGGTCATCGGGCGCCACCCGTGTGTCTTCTGCGTCTGATCGCGTCCGAACGAAACCGGTCCATCGGCGTTGGTATATCTTCGCGATATTCTTCCTGATCGTGATGTTCATCAGTGAACTCATTGTCCTGGATTTCAGTGCCCGCATACGGCGGATCCACGTACTCATCCTGACCGATGAATGGTCTTTCGTGCTGGCCCTTGCCAAAGCTCAGTTCCCGTTTGGCACGGTCGATTTCATCGCTGGTATAGCCCATGATGCCAATGTCTGATGTTCTGAGAATGTCATTGACAAGCTTTTCAGCATTTTCGATGGCTTCAGTCTGCGCCCCTTCGCGGGAGAGATTTTCCGCTTTGATGCGTTGCCGTGCCGCCGCTTTTGCCTCCTGCCATTGCCTTAGCGTTTTTCCGCGCATATCCGGATTAAGGCACGGGACAGCAATCAGTTCTTCATTGGCAACGACGAAGATACCACCGAGGTCGAAGGGGTCGACCTTGATCCTGACCTTTTCACCGGGCTTGGCAACGCGATCGTCCAGTCGGGCTAAGCGTTGATCGCGGGTGAACGCTTTTGCATAGGTCAAGCCCGCATAGCTGATGCCATTTTCGGTGATGTTCGCTTCAGCCTCAAAGCCGCATGCTTCGCGCAGTTGACCGGGTCGTGGCATCATCAAGGGATCGTAATCTTCGTGTTGGATGAGCTCATCCCATACCGCCGCCGGAGTCCTACCGTTCAGACCGCGATGGGGCGAATTATGGTAGCGGGCAATAAATGCGGTGAAAAGCTTATGGAGCTCGTCGTCAGTGATGCAGGCTTCCTCGCCAGGTTTCCTGTCGTTACGCGTTTGGGGGTTGTTGCTGGTGTAGCCCGGCAGATAACGTGCAAATTGCAGGTCACACGTCCGGAAAAAGCGCTCGATATGCCCACGCAGCCAGGAAACGCCTGCTGCCGTGTTCATCAGGGATGCTCCGAGAGTGCGCACGCCCTGGGCAAACATTGCTCCCCCAAAAGGTAACTTGCCGAACTCGGAGCCATTGTCATTGGCGACCTGTTGAATGGGGCAGCAATAGTTGTAGTGGCCTTCTTTGATGCCGATTTCTCTGAGCAGATAGGTCTTATCGGAAGCGGACATTCTCAAGGCTTCCAGGGAAGCGTCTACGGTTGGATGTTTGCTGATGGAAAAGCCCAGGATGCACCGGGTTGCAACATCAATCATGACCGTGATCCAGCGGCGAACTTTCTTGACCTTGCTGCGCTGCTCAGGCGTCATCCTGTTCCATTGTTCGCGGGTGATATCGAGAGTGACCAAATGGAACATCCATGCATCGATCTGAACCATTTCACCGGGGAAGCGTGCTGTCAGGCCCGACTCGACGCTGCCAAACTTCTTTTGGGCTGCCGCCAGCCCATTCCGCTGGATGCAAACCTCGAATGGATCCAGATATCGGTCGATCCAGCGCTCATAAGTCCGCTGAGATAGGATTCTAATCTTGTCTTTGCGGCCCTGTGATTTTCGCGCCTTGTTCTCTGCCTTCAAAACGTCGAAGAGGTGGCCAATGACTTTTTTCTTGCTCGGACACGTCGATGAAGCATACTTTCCCAGTTGTGCCATCACGAGGGCAAAATTTTCGAGCCTCTGAATTTCGGATTCTTCATGCTCCGCAACTGATTTTGCTCGGAGGAAGACATTTGGATTGGAGCCAAATTTCTTGATCTTCCTGTAATATTTCAAGAGAGAGTCAGCGCTAGGTAGCTTGTGAAACTTCTGAGTGGAGTTTACGCGATCCGTGCCATAGCGCAGGCGAGCCTGATAGCGTTCGAATTCGTCGAGCATCTGGGGCCGAAGTGCGTCCACAGCTGCGCGGGTCAGCTTCATGCCGTTATCCCGAGCTCGACGTATCATATTGGCGCAGAACCACTTGAGTTCAGCGGTATAGCGCTGTGCCTTGGTCGCGCCGTATAGATCATGACCGCCATAAATCTCTCGGTCCTGCTGACGAGATGGACTATAAAATCCCCGATCAATTACCAGATGCTCGGTCTCAATGAGGTGAGCTATCTCGTTGATGCGGAGGTCCCGAAGATCGACGCCGCCATCCGGCCTTTTGACGCTCAAGCGGTAAAGATTGATCTCACCCGGGTTGTTTTGATTTGCGTTCTGGGCGCGAGATTCATTGCCCTTAATGAAGCGCCTCTCCACGACCTCGTTTCCCTCAAGGGTAACGCGATCCAGGCCGGTTAGTTTGCCAAAGACGTCGCTGGAGAAGTTCATGCTGCCGCCCTCCAGATGATGGACTGCGGCGCGATGGGGTCAAGCAGGCGCTTCGTGAGATCACCATCGCCAATTAGCCGGATCGCAGCGCGCCGGCCGCGGTTCCCAAGCCCGGACCTGTCAACAAGGTCCTGAAGCAGAAACCGATCCCCAAGATCATCCGCTACCTCCTGGACGATACGATCCGCTTCGGGGTCCCAACCTCGTCGGGCCAGGTGAATGAGCCGGGCGCATTCTCGATAGACGGGATGGAAATGGTAGCGGGATGCCACCACGATACGATCGGCGGTTTCAGTCGAGCACTGCTCTGCGATTTTCCGGATTTCCTCTAGGTAGGATGGCCGCCGGGCTTTCTCGTCATATTTGACGGAGACAAGCACTTCCTCGCTGTTTCGAAGAAGCAGATGCGCATCCATGAGCGTATGCCTGTCCTTGCCGGCATCATCGACATAATCGATGCGGGTCAACTGTTCCTTGAAGTTGACGGTATCGGGATGGGCGGCAAGGTTCAGATAAACCTGTGACTCCTCATATGAAGCGCACCAGAACTCCTGCAAGACGGTCGACCGGTGCAGCCGCGTGACAAAGGCAACTTTGCAGGAGCCACTGGATTTTCCGAGCTCGATCTTCTGCAGGTGTGAGCGCGATAGCCGATGCGGATCGTCGGGATCGGCAAGCGGCGGCGGCTGGATGGTGCAATCCCAGAGCTCGGGTTGATTGGCGTAAGGGTGTTCGGACGGGATTTCGAAATTCACGTGCCGTGCAATAGGCATAGGTTCTCCTTGCCCGAGAAGCCTGGCTTCTCGGGTCTGTTCAATTCAGATTTTGAGGAGAAGCGACACCCTTCCCACCCCGGCACGAGCGTGCTATTGAGGTGGTCTCGACGAAGGAGCATCTGCTTCTTTTCGGAAGGGCGTGATTGTTAGAGCAATCACGCCTTTTCTGTTTTGGCCTTGGCCATATATGTTTTGCCTGTGTTCGTTTCCTTTCCTGTCCAGCATTTGCGAGCGGTAGGCCGCCCGAATTTGGTTTCAGCTTAGACGCAGGGGTTCAGCGAGAATCCGCGAACGCTACCCTCCAAGCGGGAACTCGCTCATATAGCGTGAAGACTGTACGCGTTTTCTTCCAGAATATCTCTTTCCATACACAGTTCCTGATAAATGCGAATTTCTTAAAGTGTTTTGAATTTAGCATTCGCCGTGCCGAATGAAGTTCACCTGGCCGGCAGCTTCTTAGCCTATTTTCTTGATGACGTTTCGTCGGGAGTTTCCGGATAAAATATATCCGGATCGAGCTTGAGGTATGTTGCCATTGCGCGCACAACACGCCGCGACTGTTTCTTTCCATTCAGAACCGCACTTACGGTCGCTTTGCTCACCTGAATGTGGTCAGCCAGATCACTTGAGCTTAGCGCTCTGTCAAGCATCACATTCCTTAAGAACCGCCCTCTGTCTTTCGGTTTGGACAGGTCGAAGCGGATCGTTCGGTAAGTCATAGGTTCATTCCTGAGAACGATTCGGTTTCTTGATTTCGGCAAGCGATTCGTAGCCAGCGCGATTCTTGCGGTCAAGCAGGGAGTGAAAAAATATGCTAAACTGTATATTCTCGACTTGCCGCCGGCTTAACGATGAGGCGGTATGATAAAAAGTTGAAAATGCTCATTTTTTCTCATAAAAATGCGAAAATTAAACCACCTGGAATTGTAAAGCCGTTAGATTCAACGAGTTAGTGAAATTGGGCTTTGTGCGATAAAATAGAAAATAATTCTATTTTTCGCACTTTTCAATGGTTTTCGCCGAAATGTTCTAGCTTTGTTCCGCCGCGCTTCTGTGCCACAAATCCTTTGAGGGTGGTCAAGCAATTGAGTAGGGCGATGACCAATCCGCGATCCGAAAGGCTGGCGTTGAGGGTAACAGGGCATCCGCACCGTAGCCGGTTTTCCAGTGAGTAGATTTTCTTTCGCGTAAACGGGCTTCGTAATGCTCACAGAGTCCACCCCCGCAGAAGGCGGAGTTCAAGAGATGGCTCGGGAAATCTGCACAGCGGGGATAAGTGGAATTTCTGCCTGAGAT